>JAGWRI010000349.1 GCA_028876525.1 Gemmatimonadota bacterium
GAGGCCGAAACCCGGCAGCTCAACGATTCGATCCTGCCCAAGGACGTCAAGGTCCACCCGTTCTACGACCGCAGCGACCTGATCCACCTCACGACGCGCGTCGTCGAGGACAACCTGCTGCGCGGCATCGTGCTCGTGGTGGTGATTCTCATCTTCTTTCTGTACGACGTCCGGTCGGGGCTGGTCGTGGCCACGGCCATCCCGATGTCGCTGCTGTTCGCGTTCATCTGCCTCGATCTGCGCGACATCCCGGCCAACCTGCTCTCGATCGGAGCCATCGACTTCGGCATTCTCGTGGATGGCGCGGTGGTGATGGTGGAGAACATCTACCGCCAACTGGCCGCCCGGCACGGAACGGAGTACAGGATTCGCGAGGTGATCGCGCAGGCGGCCGCGGAGGTGGACCGCCCGATCGTCTATGCGATCGCCGTGATCGTGGCCGGGTTCATGCCGATCTACGTGTTGTCGGGCCCGTCCGGGCGGCTGTTCAAGCCCATGGCCGACACCACGATCTTCGCCCTCATCGGCTCGTTGCTCGTCACCGTGCTCGTGCTCCCGCCCATCTGCTCCTGGGTGCTGCGCAAGGGCGTCCGCGAGCGGCGCAACCCGGCGTTCGAATGGATCCGGGCGGCGTATGCGCGCGGTCTCGACTGGAGCCTGGCCCACCGGTGGTGGATCGTGGGCGCGAGCACCGCGCTGTTCGGCGCGGCCCTGGCGATGACGGCCAACATCGGCGCCGAGTTCATGCCCAAGCTCGACGAGGGCGCCCTCTGGGTGCGCGCCACGATGCCGTACACGATCTCGTTCGACGAGGCGTCGAAGTTCGCCCCCCAGATCCGCGCCATCCTCAAATCGTTCCCGGAAGTGACCGACGTGGCCGACGAGCACGGCCGTCCCGACGACGGCACCGACCCGACGGGCTTCTTCAACATGGAGTTCTACGTCGGCCTCAAGCCCTACGACGAATGGACGGGCCCGTACCACACGAAACCGGAGCTGATCGCGGCCATCGACCGGAAATTGCACACGTTTCCCGGCATCACCTTCAACTACACGCAGCCCGCCGAGGACGCGGTGGACGAGGCGGAGACGGGGCTCAAGAGCGCCCTGGACGTCAAGCTGTTCGGCGACGACCTCCAGACCCTGGAGCAGAAGGGCACGGAGATCCGCACCGTGCTCCAGCACGTCCGCGGGATCACCGCCATCACCCTCGTGCGCGAGCTGGGCCAGCCCTCGCTCACCGTCCAGGTGGACCGCGCCAAGCTCGCCAAGTACGGGCTCGGCGCGGGCGACGTGAACAACCTCATCGAGGCCGCGGTGGGCGGCACCGCCGCCACCCAGGTCGAGCAGGGCGAGCAGACCTTCGACCTCGTGGTGCGCCTCCAGCCGCAGTTCCGCAGCACGCCGGAACAGATCGGCAACATCCTCATCGCCACCCCCGGCGGGAGCCAGATTCCCCTCAATCAGGTGGCCACGCTGTCCATCGCCAATGGCGCGTCGTTCATCTACCGCGAGGACAACCACCGCTACATCGGCATCCAGTTCTCGGTTCAGGGGCGCGACCTGGCGAGTGCCGTGAACGAGGCGCGCGAGAAGGTGGCCGAACAGGTCAAACTGCCGCCCGGCTACCGCGCCGTGTGGGGCGGGGAGTACAAGGAGTACACGGCGTCGCGGGCGCAGCTTCGCATCGTCCTGCCGATCACCATCGTCCTCATCTTCCTGCTTCTGTTCGCCCTCTACGACAACTTCAAATTCCCGCTGATCACGGTGGTCGGCGTGGTGCTCTCGGCGCCGCTCGGGGGACTCGTGGCGCTCTGGATGACCGGCACGCCGTTCTCCGTGTCGTCGGGCATCGGGTTCCTCGCCCTGTTCGGCGTCAGCGTGCAGACCGCGGTGGTGTACATTTCGTACGCCAACGAGTTGCGCCTGGGCGGGGCGGGAATCTTCGAGGCCACCCGCGAGGCGGCCCTTCTCCGCCTCCGGCCGATCATGATGACCGCGCTCGTGGCCGCCCTGGGCCTGCTGCCCGCCGCCGTCGCCACCGGCGTCGGCACCGACTCGCAGAAGCCGTTCGCGCTGGTCATCGTGGGCGGGCTCTTCTCGCGGCTCCTCATCAGCGTGTTCCTCATGCCCGTCCTGTACGAGATGGCGGCCAGGGAGGGAGACGAGCTGCGGGTCTGACCGAGGCGCGTCGGCGCACGCTCGACATCGGCCCCGGGCCGCGAGCCGGGATCCTTCGGTTTTTTGCCGGTTCCTGCCCGCCTCCCCGGTCATGGCGCTAACTTTGTTGTCCCTACCATGACCAAACGCGAAGAAGCCCTCGAGTATCACCGGCAGGGGCGCCCCGGCAAGATCGCCGTCGTGCCGACCAAGCCGCTCACGAACGCCCGCGACCTCGCGCTGGCCTATTCGCCGGGCGTCGCCGAGCCGTGCCTCGAGATCAAGGATACGCCCGAGAAGGCGTACGAATACACCGCGAAGGGAAACCTCGTCGCCGTCGTCACCAACGGCACCGCCGTGCTCGGCCTGGGCAACATCGGGGCGCTGGCCGGCAAGCCGGTGATGGAGGGCAAGGGGAACCTCTTCAAACAGTTCGCCGACATCGACGTCTTCGACCTCGAGGTGGGCTCGGAAACGCCCGACGACGTGATCCGCTTCTGCCAGCTCCTCGAGCCGACGGTGGGCGGAATCAACCTCGAGGACATCAAGGCTCCCGACTGCTTCTACATCGAGGAGACCCTGCGCAAGACGATGTCCATCCCGGTGTTCCACGACGACCAGCACGGCACGGCCATCATTTCCGGCGCCGCCCTGCTCAACGCGCTGGAAATCATCGGCAAGGACATCGGCGAGGTCACGGTCGTGTTCTCGGGCGCCGGGGCGGCCGCGATCAGCACCGCCGAGCACTACGTGCGCCTGGGCGTGAAGCGCGAGAACATCCTGATGTGCGACCGCAAGGGCGTCATCCACGCCGACCGGCCGGCCGCCGAGATGGATCCCTACAAGGCGCGGTTCGCGGTCCGGACCGAGCGGCGCACGCTCGAGGACGCGATGCGGGGGGCCGACGTCTTCGTCGGGCTCTCGATTGCCGGGGCGGTGACGCCGGAGATGGTGGCGTCCATGGCCCCGAAGCCGATCGTCTTCGCGCTCGCCAACCCGGTGCCGGAGATCCTGCCCGAAGAGGTCCGCGCGGTGCGCGACGACGCGATCATCGCCACCGGGCGCAGCGACTATCCCAACCAGGTCAACAACGTCCTCGGCTTCCCGTTCATCTTCCGCGGCGCGCTCGACGTGCGGGCCACGGAGATCAACGAGGAGATGAAGATGGCGGCCACGCGCGCGCTGGCGTCGCTGGCCAAGCAGGACGTGCCCGACACCGTGGCCGCCCTGTACGGGCTGCGCGACGTGAAGTTCGGGCCCGAGTACCTGATCCCGTTCCCGTTCGACCACCGCGCCCTGCTCTGGGTGGCCCCGGCCGTGGCCTGGGCCGCCGTGGCCAGCGGCGTGGCCCACGAGTTCGTGGAAATCGACCTGTACCGCGAGCAGCTCGAGGAGCGGCTGGGGCGGGCGAGGGGCATCATGCGCGGGCTCATCAACCGCGCCATGCAGCAGCCCCGGCGCGTCGTGTTCCCCGAGGGCGAGGAGCCCAAGGTCATCCGCGCCGCCTCGATTCTGGTGGACGAGGGGATCGCCGAGCCCGTGCTGCTCGGCAATCGTGCGGTGATCGAGGAGGAGGCCGCCCGGATGAACGTCTCGCTCGCCGACGTGGCGATCGACGATCCGGCCGGCTCGGGGCGGCGCGAGGAGTACGCCCACTTCCTGTGGCAGCGCCGGCAGCGCAAGGGGCTGTCGCTGGACCAGGCGCGCCGGCAGCTCTTCAACTCGAACTACTTCGGCTCGTGCATGGTGGCGCGGGGCGACGCCGATGCGCTCGTCTCCGGCGTCAACCTCCACTATCCGGAAACCATCCGGCCGGCGCTCCAGGTCATCGGCGCCCACCCGCGCGCGGGCATCGTGAGCGGCATGTACATGCTGGTGTTCGCCAAGCACGTCGTATTCTGCGCCGACACCACGGTGAACCTCGACCCGACGGCCGAGCAGCTGGCCCAGATCGGCTACGCCGCCAGCCGCATCACCCGCACGATGGGGATCACCCCCCGCATCGCGATGCTCTCGTACTCCAACTTCGGGTCGGTGCGCAGCCCCGACACCGAGAAGATGGCGCGCGCCGCGCAGCTCCTGCGCGAGCGCGACCCGTCGCTCGTCGTCGAGGGCGAAATGCAGGCCGACACGGCGCTGGACATGCGGATCATCGAGCGCGACTACCCGTTCAGCGCGCTCGCCGAAGCCGCCAACGTGCTCATCTTCCCGAACCTCGGCGCGGGCAACATCGCCTACAAGCTCCTCATCCACCTGGGCGGCGCCACGGCCATCGGCCCGATCCTCGTCGGCATGCGCCGTCCCGTGCACGTGCTCGAGCGCGGCGCCGACGTCCAGGACATCGTGAACATGGCGGCCGTCGCCGTCGTGGATGCGCAGGAGCGCTCCCGCTCGGGCTCCGCCGCCCCGGCCGGCAACGGCCAATCCCAAACGGTCTTCTCGAGGCTCTAAGCATGGCGACTCAGACCACGCCCGTCACCGGACGGGGCCTGGCCGCGCAGGGACTGCATCCCGTGGGCACGGTCCACTGGAATCTCGTCCCCCCGCAGCTCCTCCAGCGCGCCATCGAGCGCGGCGAGGGCCGGCTGGCCGACATGGGGCCGTTCGCCGCCGTCACCACGCCGCACACCGGCCGCTCGCCCAAGGACAAGTTCATCGTCCGCGAGCCGTCGTCGGAGCACCACGTGGACTGGGGCGCGGTCAATCAGCCGCTCGCGCCCGAGCGCTTCGACGTCCTCCTCGCCGACGTCCGCCGGTACCTCGACGAGCGCGACGAGCTGTTCGTGCAGGACCTCTACTGCGGCGCCGATCCGGCCCACCGGCTGTCGGTGCGCTACGTGTCGCCCAACGCGTGGCACATGGCGTTCGTCCGCAACATGTTCATCCGCCCGGAACTCGCCGAGCTGGCCGACTTCGCCCCCAACTTCACGGTGCTCCACGCGCCGGAATTCACCGCCGACCCGGCCCGCCACGGCACGCGCACCGGCACGTTCATCGTGCTGAACCTCGCCGCGCGCACCATCCTCATCGGCGGCACGCGCTACGCCGGCGAGCTGAAGAAGGCGATGTTCACGGTCATGAACTACTACATGCCCGAGAGGGGCGTGCTGTCCATGCACTGCTCGGCGAACGTCGGCCGCCACGGCGACACGGCCCTGTTCTTCGGCCTCTCCGGCACCGGCAAGACCACCCTCTCCGCCGACCCGCACCGGCACCTCATCGGCGACGACGAACACGGCTGGTCCGACCACGGCGTGTTCAATTTCGAGGGCGGCTGCTACGCCAAGGTCATCAACCTGTCGCCCGAGGGCGAGCCCGACATCTACGCCACGACGCAGATGTTCGGCACGATCCTCGAGAACGTCGTGCTCGACCCGGTCACCTCGAAGGTGCGGTTCGACGACCAGTCGCTCACCGAGAATACGCGCGCCTCGTACCCGCTGGCCTACATCCGGAACCACGTCCCGGCCGGGCGCGGCGGGCACCCGAAGAACGTCGTCTTCCTCTGCGCCGACGCGTTCGGCGTCATGCCGCCGGTGGCGAAGCTCACCCGCGACCAGGCGATGTACTACTTCCTGTCCGGGTACACGGCCAAGGTGGCCGGCACCGAGCGCGGCGTGACCGAGCCGCAGGCCACCTTCTCCGCCTGCTTCGGCGCCGTGTTCCTGGTCTGGCACCCGGCCAAGTACGCCGAGATGCTCGGCCAGCTGCTCGACCGCCACGACGCCACGGTGTGGCTCGTGAACACGGGATGGACCGGCGGCCCGGCGGGCGTCGGTTCGCGCATGAAGCTCGGGTACACGCGCGCCATGGTGCAGGCCCTGCTGAGCGGCGAGCTGTCCCACGCGCCCACGGCCACCGACCCGGTGTTCGGCCTCCACGTGCCGACCGCGATTCCGGGCGTGCCGGCCGAGGTCCTCAATCCGCGCGGCACCTGGAAGGACCCGGGCGCGTACGACGCCCAGGCCGCGAAGCTGGCCGAGATGTTCCGGGCGAATTTCGCGAAGTTCGCCGACGCAGTTGGACCGTCGGTCGTGAAGGCAGGTCCGCAGGGCCCAAGTACATAAGGCGCCGGCAAGAACCGCGCCGACAAACCCTGCGCCGACAAGTTGGGCGCAGGCAAGACCGGCGCCGGCAAGGACGGCGCTGAATGCGGTACGGGCCTTCGGCCCATGTTACCCGCGGGTGACGCGCCGTTTACTATATTCCGAATTCGCGCGCGGTATTTGCCGGCGCGGTTCTTGTAGGCGCTGTTCTTGCAGGCGCTGTTCTTGTCCGCGCTCCTTTTGCCGGCGCTCCATGTTCTCTCTCCGCGACCCCCTCTGGAACACGATCCCGGTCGACCCCGTCGCCCGGACCCTGATCGACACGCCGCCCTTCCAGCGGCTGCGCAACGTCCGCCAGCTCGGGCTGGCCTACCTCGTCTACCCGGGCGCGACGCACACGCGGTTCGAGCATGCCCTGGGCGCCTACCACCTCGCGCGGCGCGCCCTCGCCCTGCTCGAGGAGGGGGGGATGCTCGACGACGCGCTGCGCGCCGACGCCGGCGTGGTCCGCGCCGCCGCCCTGCTCCACGACATCGGCCACTACCCGTTCTCGCACGCCCTCGAGGAAATCGGCGCGATCAACCACGAGGAGATCGCGCGCCCGCTCGTCACCACCGGGGAGATCGGCGCCCTGCTCCGCGAGGCTTACGGCGCCGGCGCCCCCGAGCGCATCGTCGCCCTCATCCGCGGGCAGAGCGACAGCCCGCTGCAGGGCCTCATCTCGGGCTCGCTCGACCTCGACAAGATCGAGTACCTGCGCCGCGACGCGTTCATGTGCGGCGTCCCGTACGGCGAGATCGACTCGGAGCGGCTGCTCAACTCGCTGGCCGTGATGCTCGATCCGGAAATCGGACGCCGCCGCGTGGGCGTGATCGAGAAGGGCCTGGCCGCGCTCGAGTCGCTGCTGTTCGCCAAGTACCAGATGTACCGCAACGTCTACTGGCACCACGCGTCGCGCAGCGCCACCGTGATGTACAAGCGCATCGTCTCCGACGCACTCGACGCCGGCGCCCTGGACGCCGACACGCTGGTCTCGTTCACCGACGAGGAGCTGCTCGCGCGCCTCGAGCGCGACCACCCGTCGCCGCTCCTGGCCAGCCTGCGCCACCGCCGGCTGCACAAGCGCTCGTTCGAATGCCCAGCCGCCGTCCTCACCGGCGACGAATGCGAGTGGATGGCCGACGACCGCGGGCTGGTCGCCAGGGTCGAGGCCCGCCTGGAGGGGGAATTGGGGCTGCAGACGGGCGAGCTGCTGCTCGACTACCCGGCCAAGACGCAGATGCTGGGGCTCGACCTGCCGGTCATGCAGCGCGACGGCACCGTGCTCCGCCTCCGCTCGAGCGGGCTCACGGGCGCCATCGACCTGCCCAAGCTCTCCGAGGAGCTCTACCGCTCGGCCCGCTGGCTGCGCGTGTTCACGGCCGGGCGCACGAAGGTGGATGGAACCAGGCTCCTGAACTTCCTGAGGCAGCCGGCCGCGGTGATCGAGGAGCGCGTGGCCGGGAAGGGAAAGCTGCTCGCCTGAGCGGCCGGACCGCGCTACTGCTTTTCTCTGCCCCGCGCTTCCGCCAGCTTCCGCGCGATGCCGCGATAGAACGCGGCGTCGTCGGGCTTGCCCTGCCCCTCGAGGGTCATCGCCGCCAGCTCCAGCGCGTAGAGCAGATTGCCCAGGTACAGGGCCGCCAGCTCGCCGACGGTCTGGGTGTCAGCCATGCCCGCCGGTCACCGCCGTCATCTCGCCGGTGGTCCGCTCGGCGAGTTCGCCCTCCCCCGCTTCCACGTGGACCACGATGGCCGTGATGTTGTCCAGCCCGCCGCGGCCGTTGGCCTCGGCGATCAGCGCCTGGACCTTCCGATCGGGCACCGTGCGCGCCATGAGCAGCTGCTGGAGCCGCCGGTCGTCCACCATTCCCGTGAGCCCGTCGCTCGCCACGAGGAACACGTCGCCCGGCCGCACCTCGCCGTTGTACACGTCGGGCTCGACGTCCGGGCTCGCCCCCACGCAACGGGTGATCACGTTGCTGTACGGGTGGTAGCGCGCCTGCTCGGGCGTCAGGTTCCCCAGGTCGACCTGCTCCTGCACGTACGAGTGGTCCTTCGTGAGCTGCACCAGCGCGCCGTCGCGCAGCCTGTACACGCGCGAATCGCCCACCTGGCCGATCAGGTAGCGCGCGCCGGACACGAGCAGCACCGAGGCCGTCGTGCCCATCCCCTGCTTGTCGGTCTCCGCGATCGTGCGATCGTGAATCGAGCGATTGGCGTGCTTGAGCGCGGCGCCGATGCGCACGCCCGCGTCGGACGCCTGCAGATCCTGCACCGCGCCGAGCTCCCGGACCACGATCTGGACCGCCATCTCGCTGGCCACCTCGCCCGCGGCGTGGCCGCCCATCCCGTCGGCCACCATGAACACGCCGCGGGAATCGCTGAGGTCGACGGCGAAGCTGTCCTCGTTGCCGGACCGGATCATGCCGACGTCGGTGCGTGCGGCGTGCAGGAGCCTGACCATCTAGGTGCGCTGGAGGATGAAGTAGAGGATGAGCGCGACGACCGCCGCGCCCGCGATCCAGACCCAGACCGGGACCCTGCCGCGCGGCGTCGGCGCGAGCTCGCGTTCGACCCCGCCGAAGGACACCCGGCGCGTGCCCGACCCCGCCAGCGCCGGCTCGGCCAGCGCGTGGAAGCGCACCCGCACGCCGCCGAACCGCAGGTCGGGCGTGCCCTCCAGCCGCCGCTCGCCGGAGATCCGCACCCCGCCCACGAACGTGCCGTTCGTCGAGCCCAGGTCCACGACGTACCACCCGTCGTCGCGCAGCTGCAGCTTGGCGTGCGTGTCGCTCACGCTGTCGTCGGCGAACGAGACCTCGTTGTGCTCCCCGCGGCCGATGTGCGTGAGCGCGTCGCGGATCTCGATCCGCCGCCCCTTGTCCGGGCCCTCCTTCACGATCTCCAGCTCGGCCAGCACCGGACGCGCCGGCTCGGGCGCCGGCACCGCCACGGGCTCGGGGGCCGCGACGATCGGCGGGTGGACCGGGGC
>JAGWRI010000350.1 GCA_028876525.1 Gemmatimonadota bacterium
AGGCCACGGGATGCCCCCGGTGGACCCGCTCCAGCGCCGGGAAGGCGGCCCGGATCTCGCCCGCGGTCTTCACGCGATCTCCTGCCCCGCCAGGCGCTCGATCACCCGCACCGCCTCGACGTGGTCGGCCTCCTCGCCCAACTCGGCGTGGGCCAGGCGGAACAGCTCGGCCGTGAGCTGCAGCACCGGGCTGGCGACCTTCTCCTCGCGCGCCACCTGGGCCGCGATCCCGATGTCCTTGTCCAGCAGCGCGAGCCGGAAGGTGCGCGGGTAGGCGCGGGTGAGCACGCGCTCGGGAAAGAGATTTTCCGACGTGTTCGACCGGCCGCTCGACGCGTTGATCACGTCCAGGGCGACCTTCGGATCCACCCCCATCCGCGCCAGCGCGGCCAGGCACTCGCCGGTGGACCACACGTGGATGGCCAGCATCGCGTTGTTCATGGCCTTCACGGCGTCGCCGGCGCCCACGTCGCCGCAGTGGACGATCTTCCTGCCGAACGACTCGAGCACCGGGCGGGCGCGCTCCAGCGCCGCCGCGTCGCCCCCCACCATCACGGTGAGCGTGCCCTTCTCGGCGCCGCTCGTCCCGCCGCTCACCGGCGCGTCCAGAAAGCCCACCCCCCGCTCGGCCAGCCGGGCCGCGATCCGGCGGGAACCGGCGGGGTCGCCCGACGTGCAGTCCACGAACAGCGCGCCGGGCGCGATGCCGGCCAGCACGCCGTCGGGGCCGTCGAGCAGCGACGCCACGTCGCCCGACGTGGGCAGGCAGGCGATCACCACGCCGGCGCCGCGCACAGCCGCCGCCGGCGTGGCCGCGGCGCGCGACTTGACGTGGGTGGCGAATGCCTGGGCGCGCCCGGCGGTGCGGTTCCAGACGGTGAGTTCGAATCCGGCGGCGGCGACCCGCTGCGCCATGGGGCGCCCGATCGCGCCGAGGCCGAGAAAGGCGACTCTGGTCATTGTGCGAGAGTAAGGGCGCTGGGAAGTTCGCGGCGGGGGGAGAGCCAGTCAACCGAAAGCCGGGACCCGAAAATGCAAGGGGCCCGCCCCCTTCCCGGTGCGGACCCCTCGCGTGTTCCCCCTGCTCCCTCGTGTGAACTCCCTGGAAACTGCCGTCGGTACAAGCGGCGTTCAGAAGTTCAGCCAGTAAGACCCCTTGATCAGGAAAGTGTTCCCGGGGTGCGCCCGGAACAGGTTCCGGTAGTCCCGCCCGAACTGGAACGTGCCCGGATCGAGGCCGTCCTGCTCGCGGTTCTGCGACCAGACCAGGTAGACCACCGAACCCGGGCGGTATTCCCACCGGATGACCGTGTTGGACCGCAACTGCTTGTAATTGAACCCCGAGAGTCCACCCGGCAGGCTGAACGGCCGGTACCGGCCGGCGAACCGCCCGGCCCGGGGGTCGGCCAGCTCCACCCAGTTCGTGTACGCGCCGCTGGTCACGAACGGCTCGGCATAGACCTGGAGCGAGAGGTTGGGCGTGGCCGTGAAATTCAGCCGCGTGGTGACCGACACGAGCTGCTGGTCGAGCCGGGCGAAGGTGTAGTGGGTCGTGTCCGACCCCACGGCCCCGAAGTTCCCGTACCATTGCGCGGCGGCCACGTTGTGGCTCCAGTTCAGGCCGACGTCGGTGCTGAACCGGCTGGCCACGCGCAGGCTGACGTCGGGGTTGAGGCTGAGGTTCGACGACCGGCCCTCGTCGCCGTGGCCCCAGTTGGCGAACAGCGCCGGCACGATGGCGTTGCGGCCGTCGCCCTGGACGCCGGCCCATCCCCACAGGCTCGGCGACTGGGCCACGGCGGGGCCGCCGCGCGCGCAGGTCGCGCAGTACGACGCCACGGCGTTGTCCACGCCCTGCCCGCCGTTCACGAACCAGTTGTCGGGCAGCGTCAGGTTGAAGTTGACGTTCCCGCCCACGTCCTCGCGCATGCCCACCGCCGAGAAGTTGCTCCACTGGTTGAAGTTGACGCGAAGGCTGCGATACCAGCGCGTGGGCGTGGTGAACGCGAGCTGGAACCAGGAGAACTGGTTCTGCTGGTTGGCCTGGGCCAGGAAGCCCACGTCGTTGATTTCGAATCCCGGCGACAGGTACTGGTAGCCGACGTTGAACCGCGTGATCCCTCCGCCCAGCTTGCTGAACGAGATCTGGGCCGACGAGCCGCCCAGCGTCGTGCGCGCGCTGTCGAACGCCACGCCGCCATCGGGTCGCTGATAGTCGTGCACCTGACTCTGCTGGGTGAGCGAGATGGCCTGGGCGGAGCCGGCCACGCGGCTGGCCGCGACGTATCCGTCGATGCTGTAGCGCCGGTCCAGGAACTGGTTCCGGATCACGATGCCGCCGGCCAGCGCGTCGCGGCGCAGGTAGGGGGCGGTGAACGGGTCGAGATCGCGGTGCACGCTGGTGACCATGGCGCCGATGCCGCTGGCGCCGTTGCGGAAGTCCTGCTGCAGTCGGGCCACGAAATAGTTGGACTGCGGCTCGATGGTCGCGCCGGCCGGCCCCTCGGCCCGCTGGGTCACGGCGTCCAGCACGCCCACCGACGCCCCGCTGGCCAGCCGTCCGGTGAGCTTGGCGGCGCCGAGGATCGTGGTCTGGGCGGGGTTCTCGTCGCCGGGATAGGTGTCGCTGAGCTGCGGCGCGCGTCCGATGCGGCGCGAGTAGAACAGCCCCGAGCAGACGCCGTCGTTGCAGTTGACGTCGAACCGGAACAGGTTCTGCCCCTCGATGAAGAACGGGCGCTTCTCGGGAAAGAAGGTCTCGAACGCGCTGAGGTTGAGCACCGAGGGGTCGGCCTCGACCTGCCCGAAATCGGGGTTCACCGTGCCGTCCAGCGTGAGGTTGGAGGTGAGCCCGTACTTGATGTCGGCGCCCACGGTGCCCAGGGTGCGCTGCTGGTATCCGGCACCCGCCGGCGCGTTCGAGGTTCTGGCCACGGTGTACGGCGAGATCTCCAGTCGGTGCGGCGCCGCCAGCCCCTTGAACCCCGGCACCTGCGCGAACTGGGACGCGATGCCGGGGCGGGTGCGGCTGTACAGCGGCCAGCTGTAGCGCTCGCTGAACCGCGCCACGTCGCGGTCGATCATGATGCCGAAGGTGTTCTCGGGCGCCGACGGGTAGCGGATCTGGCTCAACGGAATGCGGAACTCGGCGGTCCAGCCCAGCGAGTCGATGCGCGTGGCCACGTCCCACACGCCGTCCCAGGATTCGTCCTCGTCGGCGTCGTCGTACGTGTAGTAGTCGCGCTTCACGCCCGCCGGGTTCACGGCGAACTCGAACCCGGTGCGCCGGTCGTCGTACGAGTCGATCATGATCTTGATCTGGTCCGACGCGGTCTTGACGTCGCGGCGGCTGAGCAGGGCGACGATGCTGTCGGGGTGCGGGTCGTACGCCCGGACGAAGAAGTACAGGTTGTGCGCGTCGTAGGTGATGCGGGCCTCGGTGCGGAACCGCGGGTCGCCGTTGGGCACGGGGTCGAACTCGCGGAAGTCGGTGATCACGCGAGCCGACTTCCATGCGGGGTCGTCGCCGCGGCCGTCGATCACCGGCGGCGTGAGCGCGGGCGCGGGCAGGAGCACGGCGTGGCCCGGCCCCGGCGGCGCGATGCGGTCGCGGGAAGCGGCGCGCAGGGCGACCTGCTGCGCGGCGAGCGCGGCGGGCAGAACGGCGAGCGCGACGACGGCGGAGCGGAGCATGGGCGGTGCGGGGTGGGGGGTTCGGGGGCGGGTCTGCGTCGGGTGCACGCCCTTGGACAGCGGCGGGCGTTCAAGGGTTGGCCCGGCGGACGGCGCGGGATGTCCGCATTCGGTATGGAACGGGCACGGGCCGGCGCCGGAGTCGCGGCTTGTCGGCTCGCCCCCTGGGACCTAATTTGACGCGCGCTTTGCGGACCGACCGCCGCGCGGGACGAGCCGCCGGCGCCTGCATTCGTCGCCGACCACGACGCCCTGCGCGTTCCAGGGGGGGCCGAGCCATGACGCCATCAGAGAACATTGCGGACCGCCGGCCGGCCCCCGCGCCCCTCGACGCGGAGGCCCGCGGCTGATGACGGCGACCGGAGCGCCCGCGACGACGCGGGCGTCGGGATGGCGGGCCACCGGATACATCGTGATCAGCGCCACGGGGTTCGGCGCGATCCCGATTCTCACGTCGCTGGCCACCCGGGCCGGCGCCGGCCTGCTCAACGCCCTGGCCTGGCGCTACCTGCTGGGCACGGCGATCCTCGCCCTGCTGGCGGGAGGCGCGGGTTCGCTGCGCGCGCCCTGGCGCCGGCTCCTGCCGGTGATCGTGCTGGCGGGCGGGGCCCAGGCGTTCATCGCCTTCGTGAGCCTGTCGGCGCTGGACTACATGCCGGCCGCGCCGCTCAGCTTTCTCTTCTATACGTATCCGGCGTGGGTAACCGTGATCGAGGCGGTGCGAGGCGCCGAGCGGCTCACGCCGCGGCGGCTGACGGCGCTGCTCCTCTCGCTGGCCGGGATCACGGTCATGATCGGGGCCCGCAGCGTGCAGTCGCTGCACCCGGTGGGGGTCGCGCTGGCGCTCGTATCAGCGTTCGCATATGCGCTGTACATCCCCCTGGTGGGCTTCTACCAGGAGCAGCTCTCCGAGACGATCGCCGCGGTGTACCCGGCGCTGGGGGCGGGGGCGATCCTGCTGGCGCTGGACGTGGCGACGAACCGGGCCACGCTGGGCCTGACCCGCGACGCCTGGCTGCCCATTGCCGCGATGGGGCTCTGGTCCACGGCCATCGCGTTCACCGCCTTCCTGCGCGGCCTGCACGTGCTGGGGCCGGTGCGGACGGCCATCGTCTCCACGATCGAGCCCTTCTGGACGGCGCTCCTTGGCGGGTGGGTGCTGGGCCAGCGGGTCACGGGCGCCACGCTCATTGGCGGCCTGCTCATCGCGGCCGCGGTGGTGCTGCTCCAGCTCCGCCGCGCGCGGGGCCCGGGCGCGGGGCCCGCGGTGGAGAGTTAACGCCGGCCGCCGCGCGCGTTAACTTCAGGGCAGGGCAATCGGAGGACCCATGGAACACACGACACTCAAGATCGAAGGCATGACCTGCCAGCACTGCGTGCACGCGGTGCAGAACCGCCTCGCGAAGATGCCGGGCGTGAAGGTGGGCGAGGTGAAGATCGGGTCGGCGGTGATCGAGCGGGATCCCGCGGTGGCCACGATCGACGCGATAGCCGAGGCGATCGCGGATGAGGGGTATACGCTGAGTACATGAAGCGCCGGCAAGAACGGCGCTGACAAGAACCGCGCCGACAAAAACAGCGCAAGCAAGAACTGCGCAGACAAGAACGGCGCAGACAAGAACGGCGCGGACAAGAACGGCGCGGACAACAAGGGCGACGAATTTGGAAGGGGGGTCAACGGCAAATGCGCTGGTGGCTCCCCTTCCTCTTCCAGCGCCGTCCTTGCCGGCGCAAACCTTGTCGGCGCTCCATTTGCCGGCGCTACCCCGGCCGGCTCTCCTTGCCCCTGGCCTCTCGCTCCTTCAAAATGACGAACAACGCCCCCCCGAGCGAGATCACCGCGAACGCGAACCACTGGATCGCGTAACTCCGGTGCGGCCCCTCGTCCAGGGGCGGCGGCTGGATGCGCAGCGGCTTGCCCCTGATCACCGTGTCCCTGCCCAGCGCCACGACATACGTGTCGGCAATGGGATAGGGCAGCGCCTTCGCGACACGCCCGTAGTCGATCGTCCGCAGATGCCGCGGCTCGGGCGGCGGCACGGCCACCGGCGGCTGGAACTCGTCCACGTACCCCTCGAACGTGCTGTCCGGCGCGTGCCACTGGTCGGGAATGATGGTCGTAGCATCGGGCGCGTACACCCACCCCCGGTTCACGAGCACCGCCGTGTCGTGTCCGGGCACCCGGATGGGCGTCAGCACGTACACCCCGGGCGCCCCGTCGCGCGTGCGGTTCACCATGTAGAACTCGTGCGCGAAATCGGGCGTCCCGGTCACCGTCACGCGGCGGTAGTGCGTGACGGCGCTGTCGCCGCGCAGATCGAAGAAGGGCACGGCCGCCGAGTCGATGCGCGATTCGATGTACGCGTTCGACGCCTGCCGCTCGTGCAGCCGGCTGATCTGCCAGAAGCCGAGGCGCGTGAACAACGCCGCCATTGCCACGGCGAACAGCGTGAACACGAAGATGCGCTTGGACATGGGCCGTAAGTTACTGCGTCGCGGCGGACACGGCGGCGCACCGTGGACGGCTGACGGCGAGCCTAGAACAGCGTCATCTGCTCGCCCAGCTGGGCCGGGTCCACCGGCGCCTGGCGCAGCAGCCGCTGCAGCTCCCGCGCCGAGGCGGGGCTGTGCCCCGAGAAATGATTGTTGAAGTAG
>JAGWRI010000351.1 GCA_028876525.1 Gemmatimonadota bacterium
CCGACACGAGAACGAACAGCTCACCTACATCCTGGAGGGCGCGCTGAGGTTCTGGATCGGCGAGGACGAGAAGAAGGAGCTGGTCGTGCGGGCCGGAGAGGTGCTGCACATCCCGTCGAACGTCTGGCACAAGGCGGAGGCCCTGGAGGACACGCTGGACGTGGACATCTTCAGCCCGCCGCGCGAGGACTGGCTGAACAAGACCGACGCGTACCTGCGGAAGTAGCAATGGACCTGGGACTGAAGAACCGGACGGCGATCGTCTGCGCGGCGAGCCGCGGCCTGGGCTACGCGACGGCGCGCGAGCTGGCGGCCGAGGGGGCGCGCGTGGTGATCTGCGCGCGGGGCGACGACCGGCTGCAGGCGGCGCGGCAGGCGATCATCGCCGAGACCGGGGCGGACGTGCGCGCGGTGGCGGCCGACCTGGCCACGAGGGAGGGGATCGAGGCCGTGGCTCACGCGGTGGAGACGGCGTTCGGCCCGGCGGACATCCTGGTGAACAACACGGGCGGGCCGCCGAGCGGGCCGTTCGAGTCGCTGGGGTGGGACAAGTGGCAGGCGGCGACGGACAACCTGTTGCGGAGCACGGTGGAGCTGACGCGCCGCGTGCTGCCCGGGATGCGCGAGCGGAAGTGGGGGCGGATCCTGAACGTCACGTCGATCACGGTGAAGCAGCCGGTGGACGGGCTGATGCTGTCGAACAGTCTGCGTGCGGCGGTGACCGGGTTCTCGCGCACGCTGGCCACCGAGGTGGCGCGCGACGGGGTGACGGTGAACTGCATTCTGCCCGGGTTCACGAACACCGAGCGGGTGGCGCACCTGAACGCGGCGACGGCGGAGCGGGAGGGGGTGCGCGTGGAGACCGTGCAGGCGCGCACGGAGGCGCAGATTCCGATGGGGCGGATCGGCGAGCCGCGGGAGTTCGCGGCGCTGGCGGCGTTCCTGGTGTCGGCGCGCGCGAGCTACATCACGGGGCAGTCGGTGGCGGTGGACGGGGGGTGGATCCGGGCGTTGTACTGAGGCTACGCCGTGGTTTTCCGGAACCGCCGGGTGGCCGCGGTGAGCACGAGCACTCCCATACCGAGCAGCACGAGCGCCTGCGGCCAGAGGATCCGCCATCCGGCACCGCGCAGGAATACGCCGCGCACGATCTCGAGGAAGTAGCGCAGCGGGTCGAGATACGTGAGGTACTGCAGCGCGTGGGGCATGTTCGCGATGGGGAACATGAACCCCGAGAGCATGATGGCGGGCAGGAAGAAGAAGAACATGGACATGAACGCTTCCTGCTGCGTGTTGGACACGGTCGAGATGAAGAGGCCGAGCCCGAGCCCGGTGAGGATGTAGAACACGCTGGCCACGAGCAGGAAGAGCCCGCTCCCGCGGAACGGGATGTGGAACCAGAGCAGCGACACCGCGGTGACGAGAGTGAGGTCCACGAACCCGACGAACACCGAGGGCAGGGTCTTGCCGACGATCAGCTCGACGGGACGCAGGGGGCTCACCATGAGCTGCTCCAGGGTGCCGATCTCGCGCTCGCGGACCACGGCGAGCGAGGTGAGGAGCAGGGTCATGAGGAGCACGATGGTGCCGATGACGGCGGGCACGTTGTAGACGCGGCTCTCGAGATTCTCGTTGTACCAGGCGCGGACGCGGAAGTCGACGCCGGGGCGGGGACCGGCGGGGAGCGCGTTGGGGGCGTGCTCCAGCCCCCACTGCGAGACGATCTGCGTGGCGTAGCCCAGGGCGACGTTGGCGGTGTTGGCCGAGCTGCCGTCCACGAGGAGCTGGACGTCGGACTCGCGGCCGGCATCGAGGTCGCGGGCGAACCCCTCGGGGATCTCGAGGCCGACCAGCACGTCGCCGGCGTCGAGCGCGCCCACGAGGTCGCGCGGCCGCTGGCTTCGCTCGGCGACGCGGAAGTAGCCGGACGACGTGAGCGCGGAGACGAGCGATCGGGATTCGGCGGTCTGGTCGTGGTCCACGATCATCGTGGCCGCGTTGCGCACGTCGGTGTTCACGGCGTAGCCGAACACGACGAGCTGCACGATGGGCGCGACGAACAGCACGCGCCGGGCGCGGGGGTCGCGCAGCATCTGCCGGAATTCCTTGCGCAGCATCTGGCGGACGCGGGACCAGTTCACCACCCGGCCGTTCACGGCGCGATCTCCTTGCGGAAGGCCCGCACGGCGAGGCCGAGTCCGACCACCGCGTACAGGATCATCGCGAATCCCTGTCGCCAGAGCACGTCCACGCCCACGCCCTTGAGGAAAATGCTCCGGAGCACGACCACGAAGTAGCGCGCCGGCACGGCGAGCGACACGACGCGCAGCGGGAGCGGCATGCTGGGGATGTCGAAGATGAGGCCGGAGAGCAGGAGCGACGGAATGAACGTGACGAGCATTGCCAGCTGGGTGGCGAGGAGCTGGGACTTGAGCGCCGCGCTGATGAAGATGCCGAGTCCGAGGGACCCGAGCAGGAACAGCGTGGCCATCCCGGCGAGCAGAAACGGGCTGCCGCGGAAGGGGACCCGGAACAGGACGACGCCGATGACGACGGCGGCCGTGACGTCGACGAGCCCGATGGCGAGATAGGGCAGGAGCTTGCCGCCGATGACCTCGACGCGGTGCACGGGAGTGGCGGCGAGCTGCTCCATGGTGCCGCGCTCCCACTCGCGGGCGACGGTGAGCGCGGTGAGCATGGCGGCGATGATCATCATGATCACGGCGACGAGCCCGGGCACGATCATGTTGGCGCTCTCGAGGGCCTCGTTGTACCAGACGCGGCTCTCGACGCCGACGGGCGGCACGAGCGCGGCGCGGCCGAGCACGGCGTTGGACGAGAACGCGCCGACGATGGCCTGGGCGTAGTTCATGGCGATGGAGGCGGTGTTGGCGTCGGCGCCGTCGAAGATCGCCTGCACGGGGGCGGGGCGGCGGGCCAGCAGGTCCCGCTCGAACCCGGACGGGATGACGAGGGCCATGCGCACCGCGCCCCGGTTCATGAGGGGGTCGACCTCCTCGGGACGCGCGAGCCGGGCGACGACCTCGAACCGGCCGGCCGCCTCGAACGCCGACACGAGGGCCCGGCTCTGCGCCGTGTGATCCTGGTCGAGCACGGCCACGCGGATGTCGCGGACGTCGAAGCTGATGACGTAGCCGAAGACGACGATCATGGCCGCCGGCACGAGGAACGCCATGGCCAGACTGCGCGGATCGCGCCGGAGCTGGAGGGCTTCCTTGCGGGCGATGGCCAACAGCCGTCGGAGGCTCAACGGCACGGCTCAGCCCTCGACCGCGCCGCCCTCGCGGCGCACGAGCGAGACGAACACGTCCTCGAGCGTGGGACGGACGGCGTCGAGGCGCGCGCAGGAACGCCCGTGCGCGGCGAGGAATGCCGGCAGTTCGGCGCGGGCGGCGGCCTCGTCCTGCACCACGACGTGGACCGCGCGCCCGAACATCGCGGCCTCGATCACGCCCGGCGCGCCCTGCAGCGCCTGCACGGCCGCCGGGCCGTCGTCGGTGACCAGCCCCAGAATCGGCTCGATCATCCGGGCGCGCAGCGCGGCGGGCCGGTCCAGGGCGACGAGCCGGCCGCGATTCATGAGCGCCAGGCGATGGCAGTACTCGGCCTCTTCCATGTAATGCGTGCTGACGAAGATCGTCGTGCCGCGGTCGGCGAGCGCGTAGATCAGCTCCCAGAAGCTGCGGCGGGACACCGGGTCGACGCCCGACGTGGGTTCGTCCAGGAACAGGATGGGCGGCTCGTGCAGCACGGCGCAGCCGAGGGCGAGGCGCTGCTTCCAGCCCAGCGGGAGCTCGGCCGTGAGCTGGCTCCGGTGTTCGATGAGCCCCGCCATGCGGAGCACCCAGTCGCGGCGCTGCTCGAGGCGGGCGCCGGCGACATCGTAGAGGCCGGCGAAGAACGCGATGTTCTCGTCCACGGTCAGGTCGCCGTACAGCGAGAACGCCTGCGACATGTAGCCGATGCGCTCCTTGATGCGTTCGGCGTCGGAGCGGACGTCGAACCCGGCGACCCGCCCCGTGCCGGCGGTGGGCGCGAGGAGCCCGGTGAGCATCTTGATGGTCGTCGTCTTTCCGGCGCCGTTGGGCCCGAGGAAGCCGAAGATCTCGCCCTGGGGTACGTCGAAGGTGACGCGGTCCACGGCGGTGAAGTCGCCGAACTTGCGCGTCAGGCCGCTGACCTCGACGGCGCCGGTCATGCCGGCGCTCCCGTGTCGGCGGCGGTCTCGGAGACGCGCTGGATGAACACGTCCTCCAGCGACGGGTCGAGATCGGCCACGTCGAGCACGGCGATTCCCGCGGCGTCGAGCGCGGAGCGGACGGCGGGCCAGTCGCGCTCGCGGGAGTCCATCGCGAGGTGGACGGTGTCGCCGAACAGCGCCGCGTGGTGGGCGGCGGGCGTGCGCTCCAGCACCTCGACGGCGCGCCGGGCGTCGGAAGCGCGGATGGCCACCATGCGCCCGGCCAGCGTGCGCTGCAGGGCGACGGGGGTATCGAGCGCGACGATGCGCCCGTGGTCGAGGAGGGCGACGTGGTCGCAGCGCTCGGCTTCGTCCATGTAGGCGGTGGTGACGAGCACCGTGACGCCCTGGGCCACCATCTCGTGGACGATGAGCCAGAGGTCGCGGCGCGAAATGGGGTCCACGCCGAAGGTGGGCTCGTCGAGGAGCAGGATCTCGGGCTGATGGATGAGCGCGCAGCAGAGGCCGAGCTTCTGCTTCATGCCGCCCGAGAGCTGGCCGGCGAGTCGCCGCTCGAACGGGCCGAGATTTGAGAATCGATATAACCGGTCGCGGCGCGCCGGACGCTCGGCGGCCGGCACGC
>JAGWRI010000036.1 GCA_028876525.1 Gemmatimonadota bacterium
GACGCCTCCGAAGTAACAGGGCGCTATTCGCCCTAATGTTTCGAACGGCTGAAGATAGGCCGCGGAAGAGGGACGGTCAAGACGAAAAGCACTGAATTTTCGCTCCGGCCCCCGAGTGTGATTCACCTCTCCCCCGCCACCCCAAAGAACCCCCGAATCACATCCGCCTTCCGGCACTACGACGACCCGGCCGCCGCCGGGTAAAATCTCCGGCCCGTTCAGCCGCCGCCAAGCCCCATCGCCCAACGGCTCCGCAACCTACCGCCGCCGCCCCCGCCGTGCGCCCGTTTTCCGTCACAATCCGGTCGTGATCTTCCAACGGGAACCCCCTGCCTGCCTCGAAATCCCGAGCCCAATCGTCCGACTATTGCAGATTGCAAGACTCCTTAGATTGACCAGTACTGCCGCTCGCCCCCGATTGGCGAACCACTCGCCCCGCCCCGCGCCATGGCCCTGCCTTCCCACGACGTCCGCACCCGCGACAAGCCCCGCATACCCCCGGGCCAGACGCGCACCGAGAAGTGGCCGGTGCTCCACTACGGCAACGTCCCGCACGTGGACCTCGCCACCTGGCGGTTCGAGATCTCCGGGCTGGTCGAGGCGCCGGGCACCTGGACCTTCGACGAGCTGATGGCCCTCCCCCAGGAGGACACGCTCTGCGACATCCACTGCGTGACCCGCTGGAGCCGCCTCGACAACCGGTTCACCGGCGTCCCCGTCCAGACCCTGCTCCGCACGGTGCGCCCGAAGGCTGACGCCCGCCACGTTCTGGTGCGCGCCGAACAGGGATTCACCACCAACTTGCCGCTGGCGGACCTCGACCGGCCGGGCAACCTCCTGGCCGCCCACCACGACGGCCGGCCGCTCACCCCCGACCACGGGTGGCCCCTGCGCCTGGTGGTGCCGCACCTGTATTTCTGGAAGAGCGCCAAGTGGGTCCGCGGCTTCGAATTCCTGCCCGAAGACGAGCCCGGCTTCTGGGAGCGCAACGGCTACCACATGCGCGGCGACCCCTGGCAGGAGGAGCGCTATTCCAGTTTCGATATCCAACAGTGGATGATCAACCGCTTCCGGAACGCCTCGAAGTCGGGGTAGCCGCGCCGCCGTGACCCGCATCTACCCGCCCCGCCCCCGCGAGGTCGCCCCCTCGTCGCGCGACCTCCGCGCCGAGCTGAACGAGGAGCAGTGGGCGGCCGCGTCCCACGGCCAGGGGCCGCTGCTCGTGATCGCCGGCGCCGGCACGGGCAAGACGCGCACCCTGGTGTACCGCGTGGCCCACCTGATCGACACGGGGGCCAGGCCGGAGCGGATCCTCCTCCTCACCTTCACCCGCCGGGCCGCGCACGAGATGCTCTCCCGCGCCGAGCGGCTGGTGGGGTCGTCGTCGGCCCGGGTCCAGGGGGGCACCTTCCACAGCACCGGCCACCGCACCCTGCGCCAGTTCGGCGCCGCCGGCGGGCTGCCCTCGGACTTCACGATCATGGACCAGGGGGACGCCGAGGACCTGATGCAGCTCTCGCGCGCCCACCTGGGCTACGCCCAGAAGAACAAGCGCTTTCCCAAGAGCGAGACGCTGCACTTCGTCTACTCGCGGCACCTCAACACCGAGGAGCCGATCGAGGAGATCCTCTATCAGCACTTTCCGCGGTTCACCGACTACTCGGACGACATGACGCGGATCTTCGCCGACTACACGGCGCGCAAGACCGACCGCAACCTGGTGGACTACGACGACCTGCTGCTGTTCTGGGCGCTGCTGCTGGAGCAGTCGCCGGCGTTGGCCGACCGCATCGCCGGCCAGTTCGACCACATCCTGGTGGACGAATACCAGGACACGAACCTGCTCCAGGCGCGGATTCTCAAGGGGATGTGCCGCGCCCACCGGAACCTCACGGTGGTGGGCGACGACGCCCAGAGCATCTACTCGTTCCGCGGCGCCAACTTCCGGAACATCCTCGAGTTCCCGGCGCAGTTCCCGGGCACGCGGATGGTGACCCTGGAGCAGAACTACCGCTCCACCCAGCCCATCCTGGACGTTACCAATACTCTGATATCGCGGGCCGAGGAGCGGTTCACCAAGAACCTCTGGACCAAACGGCTGGGCGGCGAGAAGCCCTGGCTGGTCACGGCGCGCGACGAGCAGCAGCAGACGCGGTTCGTGGTGGACCGCGTGCTCGAGCTGCACGAGCAGGGCACGCCGCTGCGCGAGATCGCGGTGCTGTTCCGCGCCGGCTACATGAGCGCCGACCTCGAAATCGAGCTCGCCGCCCGCAAGATCCCGTTCGAGAAGTGGGGCGGCCTCAAGTTCCTCGAGGCGGCCCACGTGAAGGACGTGCTGGCCTTTCTCCGCGTGCTGGACAACCCGCGCGACGAGGTGAGCTGGTACCGCATCTTCATGCTCATGCCGGGCATCGGCGACGTCACGGCCCGCTCGATCATCGCCAGCATGGCCGAGCGGTCGTGGGACCCCGATGCGTTCACCCACTTCGTGCCCCCGCCCCGGGCCCGCGACGCCCACCAGGCGCTGTCCACCCTGCTCCGGCTGCTCCGCAAATCGAGCGACGACGCCGGCACGCTGGGCGCCCAGATCGACGCCATCCGCCAGCTCTACGACGACATCCTGCGCGAGCGATACGACCGCCCCGATCCGCGGCTGGCGGATCTCGATCAATTGCGCACGATCGCCGGCGGATATCCCAGCCGAGGCGCTTTCCTGGCCGCGCTGGCGCTGGAGCCGCCGTCGAGCACGCAGGATCTGGCCACGGGCTCCACCGAAACCGAGGACGACGCCCTGATCCTCTCCACCGCGCACTCGGCCAAGGGCAAGGAATGGGACGCGGTGTTCGTGATCTGGGCGGTGGACGGGTGGTTCCCGCTGGCCCGCGCCGCCGAGAGCGACGACGAGCTGGAGGAGGAGCGGCGCCTCTTGTACGTGGCCATGACGCGGGCGCGGAACCACCTCGCGGTGACCTACCCGCTGAACGTCTA
>JAGWRI010000037.1 GCA_028876525.1 Gemmatimonadota bacterium
CTGGCTCGAGATGTACGAGACGGCGCCCGGATAGGTGCGGTCGGCGTACGTGTCGGTGGTGATCGTGGCCGGCTCGCCGAGGCGGACGGCGGCGAGGCCATCCTCGCGCACGTAGATGCGCACCCAGCGGTCGCCGAGGTTCATCACCGTGAGCACGGGCGAGCCGGCGGGCACCGTCTCGCCGGGTTCGCGGCCGCGGACGGTGACCACGCCGTCGAAGGGCGCGACCACGACCCCGTTGTCCATCGCCGCGTCGGCCTGGCGCACCGCCGCCTCGGCCTGCTGGACGACGGCGCGCTGGGCCTCGATGCGCTCGGCGCGGGGGCCGCGGCGCACGAGGGTGAGCTGCTGGTCGGTCTGCGCCTTCGCGCCGCGGGCGACGTCGAGTGCCAGGCCGGCCTTGTCGAACGACTCCCGCGGGATCGCGCCGCCCTGGAACAGGCGCTGCGCGCGGTCGAAGTCGCGCCGGGCGTCGGCGAGTCGCGCCGTGGCGACGCTGTCGGCGTCGCGGGCCTGCGCCAACTCCTCGGGACGCGGGCCGCGAACCAGCTCGGCGAGCATGGCGCGGGCCGCGTCGAGTGCCGCGCGCGCCTGGGCCCGCCGCGCCGAAAGCTCGGACCGGTCGAGCGTGGCCAGCGTGTCGCCGGCCTTCACCCGGTCGCCCTCGTGCGGGCCCACGGTGAGGATGCGCCCGGGAACCTCGAACCCGAGGTCGGCCTCGGTGGCCTCGACGGTGCCCGAGAGCGGCAGGCCGGCGGCGCTCGCCCGGCCGCGGAACGCGGCGAGATAGACGGCCGTGGCGGCGACGAGCAGCACCACGACGGCGGGGATGACGCGCTTGCGGTTCATGGCAGGGACTCCACGTTGCGGGCGAGCCAGTCGCGCGACAGCTCGCCGACGGTGCGGGCGAGATCCACCCGCGCGGCAATTTCGGCGTGGCGGGCCTGGATGAGGCCGGCGCGCGCCGAGTACAGTCTGGCTTCGGCGTCGAGGTAATCGGTCTGGACCACGGTGCCCACGTCGAGCGCGAGCCGCTCGATGCGCTCCACCTCCTGCGCCTGGGCGACGGCGCTCGCGAGGGCACCCACGCGAGCGTGCGCCTCGCGAATCGCGGCGAGATCCTGGTCGACCTGCTGCTCGACGGTGAGCCGGGCGGCGCGCGCCTGCTCCTGCGCGGCGCGCTGATCGGCCGACGCCCGTTCGACGGCGCTGGCGCGGCTGCCGCCGGTGTATACGGGATATGACATGGCGAGCCCGACCTGCCACTCGGCGGAGTAGTTGCCCGCCCAGCGACCGCGGTCGACGTACGCCCCCTGCATCTGGACCGTGGGGAACCAGGTGGCGCGGGCGGCGGCGACGCCGGCCCGCGCGGCCAGCGAGCGCTGGTCGAGCGCGCGGACGTCGCTGCTCGCGCGCACGGCGCGGGCCACGACGTCCGCTCGCGCGGCGGCGGTCGTGTCGTCGAGCGCCGAGGTGTCGGCGAGCGCGAGCGGGGCGAGCGCGGCGCCGTGCACCGCATCGAACGAAACGTCGGCGAGCTGCGCGAGCTGATGCTCCGCGACGTCGAGCTGCGAGGCGGCGGTGATGCGGTCGGCGCGCTCGCGCTGCACCTCGGCGTCGAGACGCAGGACGTCGACGCGGGCGGCCTTGCCCTGACCCTCGAGCTGGCGGGTGCGGGCGGCGGCCGCCGTCAGGGCGTCGAGGAGGCGGTTCTGCGCGGCCAGGAGCTGCCGGGCGTCGAGCACGCCGAGATAGGCGCGGACGGTGGCCGTCATGAGCTGCTGCTCGGTGGAGGTGACGGCGTCGCCGGCGGCATTCCGGAGGGCGGTCTGGGCGCGGATCTGGGCCGAGCGGCGGCCGAAGTCGAGCACCGTCCAGTTGAGCGAGAGTCCGGCCTGGTATGGGGTGCGGTCGAAGAGGGGCGGGTTGCGGAGATCGAGGCCGTGGAGCGGGGCGACGATCATCGGCAACTGGAAGCGGGTGACGGCGCCGTCGAAGCTGAGGCCGGGGAGCAGCCGGGAGCGGGCATCGGCGAGGTCGGCGGTGGAGCGGTCGCGGGCGGCTTCGGCGGCGGCGACCGCGGGGTGCGTGTCGAGGGCGCGGTCGACGACCGACTGGAGGGTGAGGCGCGTGGTATCCTGCGCCTGCACCGCGAGGGCGAGGAGCAAGGCAGCGATCATGACGGAACCGGCGGAGTGTTGGCAACGGAGCGGCGCACGCTCTCGGCGACGTGGTCGGTGATGCGGGCCTGCTGGTCGGGGTCGCTGGAGTCGGCACCGAGCGCGACGGTGACGACGCGTCGGGCGGCGCGAACGAAGAAGGGCTGGGACATCACGGTGACGGCGAGCAGGGCGGGGTCGCCCTGGCGGATGGAGCCGTCGCGCTGTCCTTCGGCGATGATGGTGGCCACGGCGCCGAGGTTGCGGCGCATGAGGTTGGCGATGGGCGGGGGCAGCGGCCGGTCGCTGGCCAGCTCGCGGAGGAGGATGGCCGGCGGTCCCGGGTTGTCGAGCAGGTGGGCGAGGGCGCCGCGGACGACGGCGTCGAGGCGGTCGAGGGGGGCGCCGGGTCGGGCGGCGATCTGGGCGACCAGGGCGGCGAACGGGTCCGCCATGGACGAGAGGGCAGCGTGGTAGAGCGCCTCTTTTGAGCCGAAGTGATAGGTAACGGCGCCGAGGTTGACGCGGGCTCTGGCGACGATGTCGCGGACGGAGACTGCCTCGAATCCGCGTTGCGTGAAGAGGTCTCTGGCAGCGGCGAGGATGCGTTCTTTGGTCGACGATTGGTCAGTCATACGTCCGTACCATATCATACAAACGTATGACTGTCAAGTTCATGTCGAGTAAAGGAAACCGCCCGCCCCCGCATGCATGCGGGAACGGGCGGCAGCCGGACTCGACCGACGGCAAGCGCCGGCCCTGGCCTGCTACGCCGACACCTGAGGCTGGGTGTGGCGGATTTCGATCTTGCGAGGCTGCGCCGCCTGGGCCTTGGGCACGGTGATCTCGAGGACGCCGTGCGTCGCGTGTGCGGCGATGCGGTCGCCGTCCACGAACTCGGGCAGGCGGACGGACCGCTCGAAGGTGCCGCTCACGCGCTCGTTCGCGTAGACGCGCATCTCGCCCTCGTCCGGGGAGGCGACGAGGGTCGACGGCTTGGTGCCCCGGATCGTGAGCACGTTCTGCTCGAAGCTCAGATCCACGTCTTTCGGGTCGACGCCGGGCAGGTCGAGCGTGATGAGGTAGGCATCCTTGCGCTCGGCGACGTCGAGGGCGGGGACCCAGACGCGGGCCGCCCCGTCGTGGGCGCCGGAGAAGAACGCGTCGTCGAAGGCCTGATTGAGCGACAGCATGCGATCGAGCGTGGACGAGAGAGAACGGGTGGTCAGCATGGCACTCCTCCGCGGTTGGACTCGTGAGTCGGCGTCTGGCGCCGCCGGGCGGCGGCCCGCGCCACGCTCACGGGAATGCGCAACCGGCGTGCCGGCGAGAGCCGGTCAAAGTGGCAAGGCGCACCGGAGGGCGGCGCCCGTTCCTGGCAGAACGCATACATCCGGTCTGCCAGTTTGGGGGAACGGCGGGGGCGGGATTCCGGTATGTTCGGACACCCGCCGCACGCGCCGAGGGGGCGAGCATGCTGATCAGGAAGCCGGACGACATCGAGCCGTCGGAGATCACGCCGGAGCGCGACTACGTGAATCGGCGCGCGTTCCTCAAGATGGCGGGCGGCGTGGGCGCGCTGGCCGCGGGAAGCGCGCTGGCCCCGCGGCTCCTCCGGAGCGCGCTGGTGGCGGACGGGCCTCCCGAGGACACGCCCAACACGTGGGACCAGATCACCTCGTACAACAACTACTATGAGTTCGGCACCGACAAGGCCGATCCGAAGGCCAACGCGCAGCAGCTGCGGACGAGCCCGTGGTCGGTCGAGGTGGCGGGGCTGTGCCGGAAGCCGGGTCACTACGCGCTGGACGACCTCTTCCGGTCGGTGACGCGGGTGGACCGGGTGTACCGGCTGCGGTGCGTGGAGGCGTGGTCAATGGTGGTCCCGTGGAACGGGTACGTGCTGGGCGACGTTCTCAGGCGCCTGGAGCCGGAGCCGGGCGCGAAGTACGTGCAGTTCACGACGCTTTACGACCCGCAGCAGATGCCGGGCCAGCGTCGGCCGATCCTGCAATGGCCGTACGTCGAGGGGCTGCGGATGGACGAGGCGATGCATCCCCTCGCGCTGCTGGTCACGGGGCTGTACGGAAAGCCGCTGCCGAAGCAGGACGGGGCGCCGGTGCGGCTGGTGGTGCCGTGGAAGTACGGGTTCAAGGGCATCAAGGCGATCGTGAAGATCGAGTTCGTGGAGCAGCAGCCGACGACGACGTGGATGCGGGCGTGGCCGGAGGCGTATGGGTTCTATGCCAACGTGAACCCGACGGTGGACCATCCGCAGTGGACGCAGTCGGTGGAGCGGCGGATCGGGGAGTGGCGCCGCCGCCCGACGCAGATGTTCAACGGCTACGGCGACCAGGTGGCGTCGCTGTACGCGGGCATGGACCTGAGGAAGAACTTCTGACCGTCGCGCGGACGCTGGGCCGCCAGCGCTGGCTCAAGCCGGCGGTGTTCGCGGCGTGCCTCGTGCCGGCGGCGGACCTGGCCTGGCGCGCGTTCACGCCCGACGGGCTCGGGGTGAACCCGATCGAGGAGGCGGAGATCTTCACCGGGCTGTGGACGCTGCGGTTCCTGGCGATCACGCTCGCCGTGACGCCGGCCCGCGAGCTGCTCCGGCTCGGCTTCCTGGCGCGCTATCGCCGGATGCTCGGATTATTCACATTCTTCTATGCGTGCGTGCACCTGGCCATGTGGGCGGGGGTGGACTGGTTCTTCGCCTGGGGGCTGATGGCCGGGGAGATCGGGAAGCACCGGTACATTCTGGTGGGGATGGCGAGTTTCGTCCTGCTCGTGCCGCTGGCGCTGACGTCCACCAACGGGGCGGTGCGGCGGCTGGGGGGGCGGCGGTGGGCGCGGCTGCACCGGCTGATCTACCTGATCGCGATCGGCGGGACGGTCCACTACCTTTGGGCCGTCAAGAAGGACACGCTCTTTCCGCTGGTCTACCTGTCCGTGTTCGTCGGGCTGCTGGCCTATCGCGTGGCGACGCGGTGGACGCTGCGGCGAACGGGACCCGCTCGGTCGCCATCCGGTGCCGCCAACGCCGCCGTCCTCCAGCACAGCGAATAGCGCCTTCGACTGCTTCGCGATCGCCGCCCCGGGGCTCGAGGCGCTGGTGGCCGGGGAACTCGGGGCGTTGGGCGAAACGCCGACGATCGAGGAGGGCGGCGTGGCGTGGGCCGGCGACGCGGCATCGCTGTGCCGGGCGAATCTGTGGCTGCGCACGGCCAGCCGCGTGGTGGTGCGCGCCGCGCACTTCCGGGCCCGGACGTTCTACGAGCTGGAGCGGCACGCGCGGCGCATCCCCTGGGAGCGGTTCGTGGCGCCCGGGAGCGAGGTCCGCTTCCGGGTGACGTGCCGCAAGTCGCGGCTCTACCATTCCGACGCCGTGGCCCAGCGGCTGGCGGCGGCAATCGAGCACCGGCTCCAGGCGGCCAGCGCGTACTCGACGCGCGAGTCGGACGACGAGGCCGATGAGGCGGGCGCCGGGCGCGAGCAGCTGTTCATCGTGCGCATCGCGCACGACGAGTGCACGGTGAGCGCCGACAGCTCGGGGGCGCTGCTCCACATGCGCGGCTACCGGCAGGCGGTGGCCAAGGCGCCATTGCGCGAGACGCTGGCCGCCGCGCTGCTCGCGGCGGCGGGGTGGCGGGGCGAGACGCCGCTCGTGGATCCGTTCTGCGGGTCGGGGACGATCGCGATCGAGGCGGCGCGCCTGGCGCGCCGCATGGCGCCGGGGCTGGACCGCCAGTTCGCGTGCGTGGAGTGGCCGGAGTTCCCGCGCGCCGTGTTCGGCCGGCTGCTGGCTGATGCGCGCGCACAGGTGCTGACGCGGTGTCCGGTGCCGATCCGCGGGTCGGACCGCGACGCGGGGGCCATCGACGCGGCGCGCGGCAACGCGGCGCGCGCCGGCGTCTCGGACGACGTGGAGTTCGCCGTCCGGGCGGTGTCGGCCATCGAGCCGCCGGCGGGCGGGGCAGGGTTGGTGGCCACGAATCCGCCCTACGGCGTGCGCGTGGGGGGCGGCGAGCGGCACGAGATCCGCAATCTCTACGCGCAGCTGGGCAACGTGCTTCGCCGGCGGTGCCCGGGATGGCGGCTGGCGTTCTACTCTCCCGACGCCGGTCTGACGCGCCAGGTGGGGTTTCCGATGCAGACGGTGCTGCGCACGCGCAACGGCGGCATTCCGGTGCAGGTGGAGGTGGGGGAGATCGCGGGCAGCGCCGCGCCGGGGAGGATCTACTTCTGACGCACGAATGCGCGGGCGTGGTCGAATCGGTGAACGTGTCCGACGGCGGCGTGCCGAAGCGCGCCGTGGAGCGCGCGCGGGTGACACCGGCGGGCGTGGCGGGCGACCGGCAGCGCGACCTCCGGCACCACGGGGGCGAAGGGCGCGCGCTCTGCCTGTACGCGGCGGAGCTGCTCGACGCGCTGCGCGCCGAGGGGCATCCGATCGGCGCCGGCGCGGCGGGGGAGAATCTCACCGTTCGCGGCGTTCCGTGGGCGGCGATGACGGTGGGGGCGCGGTTCCGCGCCGGCACGGTCGAGGGGGAGATCACGGGATACGCGCACCCGTGCGACAACCTGCGGCCGTATTTCACCGACGCGGAGTTCACGCGGATCTCGCAGAAGCTGCACCCCGGGTGGAGCCGGGTGTACGCACGCGTGCTGCGCGGCGGGGAGGTCGCGCCCGGCGACGCGATCGTGGTGACGGGGGGCGGCCCGGAGGCGGCATGATCCGGCGGCTGCCGCGCGTCCTGCGGAACGCGTTTCTGTCGCCGGGGGCGCGGCGGTTCGGGCCGCGATTTTCGTTCGACTACCTGCGGTTCGCGTGGCAGTCGGCGCGCCGGTGGGGGAGCATCGAGCCGGGCACGCTGCGCCTGCTGGGCCGGCGCATCGCGTATCCGAACCGGAGCCACGCGCTGTTCCTGGTGCACGAGCTGTTCGTCGAGTGCGCGTACGCATTCGATGCGCCGTCGCCGGCTCCGCGGGTGATCGACGCGGGGGCGAACATCGGGCTGGCGGTGCTGTTCTTCAAGGCCCTGTATCCCGAGGCGCGGATCACGGCCTACGAACCGGACGCCGGGACGTTCGCGATCCTCGAGCGCAACGTGGTGGGCAACGGGCTGGCCGGCGTGGAACTGGTGAACGCGGCGGTCGGCGAGCGCGCCGGGACGGCGACCTTCTATACCGCGGCGGGCGGGCCGGCGGGGGGCATCGGGGCGAGCCTCGATCCGGCCTGGGGGGGCGTCGAGGGGCGCGCGGTGCGGGTGGTGCGGCTGTCGGAGGGGCTCGACGGGCCGGTGGACCTCCTCAAGCTCGACGTCGAGGGCGCCGAGTATGGGGTGGTGCGCGAGCTGGTGGCCAGCGGCCGGCTGGCGCTGGTGCGCGAAGCGGTGATCGAGTGTCACGGCGTGGCGTCGGAGGCGGGCGGCGTGCCGGCGCTGGTGCGCGAGCTGGCGGAGGCGGGGCTGGCGGTGGCGGAGGCGTCCGCGGCGCCGGTGCCGCCGGGCGCGGTCGGGCCGGTGC
>JAGWRI010000038.1 GCA_028876525.1 Gemmatimonadota bacterium
CACTTCGGCAACGACGCCTGGGCCGGCTTCCCGCTGGCCGCGGTGCTGGCCCGCACGCTCGGCAAGCCCACCCGCGTCGCAAACGACGCCGACGTCCAGGGCCTGGGCGCGGTGCGCGGCCGCGGGCTCGAGTTCGTGATCACCCTCGGCACCGGCCTGGGCACCGCGTTGTTCCGCGACGGCGCCCTCATGCCGCACATGGAGTTCGCGCAGTTCCCCTGCCACAAGCACCCGACCTTCAACGAGTACGTGGGCGACGCGGCGCGGAAGAAGGCCGGCAACCGGAAGTGGAACCGCCGCGTGGCGCGGGTGATCGCCGACTTCCGGACGCTGCTCAACTTCGACGTCCTGTACATCGGCGGGGGCAACGCGCGCCACCTGAAGCTCGACCTGCCGGCCGACGCGCGCCTCGTGTCCAACGACGACGGGCTGACCGGCGGCATCAGGCTCTGGGCCTGACCGCCGCCGTTCACGCCACCCGGTTCCGGCCCCCTTCCTTGGCGCGATAGAGCGCGCGGTCGGCCTCGCGCACCAGGTCGTCGGCCGTCGTCTGGTCTGTGGGCACCATGACGGCCGTCCCGATGCTCACCGTCACGTGCGGCGCGGCGCCCGAGGCCCGGTGGGGAATGCCCAGCGCCTCGACCGCGGCGCGAATCGCCTCGGCCACCGCGGCCACGTTCGCCGGCGCCGTCGCCGTCAGCACCACCGCGAACTCCTCGCCGCCGTAGCGCGCCGCGAGGTCGGTGCCGCGCCGCACCACCCCCTGCACGGCCGCCGCCACGCGGCGCAGGCACTCGTCGCCCGCCTGATGGCCGTACGCGTCGTTGTAGCCCTTGAAGTGATCCACGTCCAGGACCATCACCGCGAGCGGCGCCCGCGCCCGCAGGGATCGCCGCCATTCGTGTTCCAGAAACTCGTCGTACCGCCGCCGGTTGGCCAGTCCGGTCAGCGGGTCCTCGATGGCCAGCTGCGCCAGCCGCTCGTTGGCCGTGCGCAGATCGGCCGTGCGCTCGGCCACCAGCTTCGTGAGCCGCCGCTCCTGCCGCTTGAGCCCGCGCACGCGCAGCGAGTACGCGCTGGCCGCGCCGCCGACCAGCGCGAACGCCACGAGCGCCAGGAACCACGAGGTCTGGTAGAACCGCGGGTCCACCGTCACGTCGATGCCCGCCGGTTGCGTGCCCCAGACCCCGTCGCTGTTCGCGGCCATGACCTCGAACCGGTAACTCGCCGGCCGGAGGTGCGAGTAGTGCACGCGCCGCCGCGTGCCCGCCGCGATCCACGCCGTGTCGCCGCCGCCGCCCAGCAGCCGGTAGCGGAACTGGATGTTGTCGGCGTGGAACGACGACGGCGCCGTGTAGTTGAATTCCAGCTCCGTCTGGTCGGGCGACAGCCCCACCGCCGGCCCGATCGGCACCGGCTTGCCGTCCACGATCACGTCGCTGAACGCCACCAGCGCCGGCTTCGGATCGTGCCACTCCGCCGCCGGGTCCACGGCCACCACGCCGTCCTGGGTCGGGAACCAGATGCGGCCGTCGGGCCCGATCGCCCCCGCCGGCTGGCGCCCCCCGTTCGCCTCGGTGCTGCGCATGCCGTCGGGTATGCCGTACGACACCGAACTCACCGACGCGAGGCGGCCGTCCATGAAGTCGTCGAGCTGCCGGCGCCCCACCCGGTAGATGCCGCGGTTGCTGCTCATCCAGAAATTGTCGTCGCGGTCGAGCAGCATCACGAACGCCGCGTTGGCGAACAGCCCCCCGGCGCTGGTGATGCTCGCGAACTTCCCGTCGCGGTAGCGGCTGATGCCGTTGTCGAACGTGCCGATCCACAGCGCGCCTTCGGGATCGTCCACGATGCTGCGCACGTTGTTCCCGGCCAGCCCGTCGCGCTCGGTGAACGTCGTGAAGCGGCGCCCGTCCCACCGCGCCAGGCCGCGCCGCGTGCCGATCCAGATCGTTCCCTCGCGATCCTGGTACAGGACCTGCGTCGGAAACGGCGGCAGTCCGTCGGCCCGCCCGAACGTCCGGATGCTGTCGCCGTGCAGGCGCATCACCAGCCGCGGCGTGCCCACCCACAGGGCGCCGTCGCGCGCCTCGAGAATCGCGTCGTTGTAGCCGTGGCCGGTTCGGATCTCCCGCACGATGTGCCCGCCGCGGAACGCCACCAGCGCGTCGGTCAGCCCGACCCACACCCGGCCCTCGCGATCCTCGAGCATCGAGCGCACGCCGGTGGCCTGCGCCGCCGTGGGGTGCGCGGCCGGCGTCGCGGGCACCAGCCGGTACGAGCCGTCGCCGGCCCGCAGGAAGGCGTCGGAGGTGAACCGCCCGTGCGCCACGCGGGTGAGGCCCAGCGAGGTGCCGATCCAGATCGTGCCCGTGCGATCGGCCAGCACCACGTACGCGCTCGGGTCCAGCAGCCCGTCGGCGGTGCCGTAGGTCGTGATCAGCCGTGGCGTGATCCGGAACATCCCGTTCGCGTTCGTGCCCACCCACAGGGTGCCGTCGCGATCCACGAGCGCGGCGCGGATGTCCCGCAGCCGGCGCGGCGCCAGGCCGCGGGTGCGCGGCGTGCGCGGCAGCACCGTCGAGTCCAGCGCCACCCACCGCGTGCCCGCCAGCCGGCAGACGTCGCTCTCGCTCCACGCCCAGAACACGCCGTTGCCGGTCTCGCCCGCCATGCGGAGCCCCTCGTCGGGCAGCCCGTCGCGCGTCGTGTACAGATGCGCGCTGTCGGGGGTGAGCACGTACAGCCGCCCGCTGTCCTGGGGAAGCCACAACCGCCCCTCGCGGTCCTCGAACGCGGCGTGCGCGAACGTGTCGGCCGGCATCGGCACGTAGTACGCCGCCTGCGCGCCCGAGCCCGTGTACTCCACCGAATCGGCGCGATACCGCCAGTGCGGAAACGCCGGCGGCACGAACGCCGGCTGCACGTACGGGTCGGCCGGGTGCACGCGCAGCACGTCGCCCTTCCGCGGCGGCACCCAGTCGAACGCCGACCGCCGGTAGCGCAGCAGCCCCGACGTGGTTCCCGCCCACAGGGTCCCGGCGCCATCCACGGTCAGCGTGAGGAACTGCGTCTGCGCCATGGGCGGCGTGTTGGCGCGGTCGAGGATCGTGAACGTCACGCCGTCGTACCGCACCAGGCCGTCGTACGTCGCGAACCAGAGGTACCCGTCGGGGGTCTGCGCGATGCCCGACACGGTGTTCTGCGGAAGCCCGTTGGCGCTCGTGAACTGCTCGGCGCGGTACTGCCCCCACGCGGGCATCGCGCGGACCGAGACGGCGATCATGAGAACGGCCAGCAGTCGGGCGATGCGGCGCATGACGATCCCTCGTCGGATGGCTCGCCGGCGGGCGGGGCGGGAGCCGAGGCCATGTCGGGCGCAAGAATGTGACAAAGGGACCGCACCCGCGAAAGTGCGGCGTGTAAGGATCCTGAAAGCCGACCCGCTTACCTTCGAGAAATGATGAAATTCCTGGCTGGCCTTTCCGTGGCCGCCGCGACCGCCGCGCTCGGCGCCGTCGCGCCGGCAACCGCCGCCGCGCAGGCCGGCCGCGCCACCGTGCACGTCCTCGTGCGCGGCGCCGGCGCCTCCGCCCCCGTAGCCGGCGCTCGCATTTCCGCGGGCGCCCGCTCGGCCGCCACCGACGACAGCGGCCGCGCCACGCTCGCGCTCGGCGCCGGCCCCGTGCGCCTGGTGGCCGCCCGGCTCGGCTTCGCGCCCGACACGGTCGCCTTCACGCTCGCCGCCGGCGCCGATACGTCCATTGCCATCGCGCTCCAACCCGCCCCCGCCGTCGAGCCCGCCGTGATCGTCAGCAGCACGCGCGAGGCGCGCCGCCTCCAGGACGAGCCGATGCGCGTCGAGGTCCTGGGCGGCGACGACGTGAGCGAGAAGAACGAGATGCGCCCCGGCGACCTCAGCACGCTGCTCAGCGAGCTGAGCGGCGTCCACATGCAGTCCACCTCGCCCTCCCTCGGCGCCACCAACGTGCGCCTCGAAGGACTGCCCGGCCGCTACACCCTGGTGCTCCAGGACGGGCTCCCCCTGTACGGCGCGCAGGCCAGCGGATTCAGCCTCGTCGAGCAGCCCCCGCTGGACCTCAAGCAGGCCGAGGTCATCAAGGGCGCCGCATCGTCGCTCTACGGCCCGTCCGCGCTGGGCGGCGTCGTGGATCTGATCTCCCGCCAGCCGCCCGACACCTCGCAGCTGCTGGCGAACGGCACGTCGCAGGGCGGCGCCGACCTCGAGGGCTTCGACGCCCGCCAGCTGAACGACCGGTTCGGCCTCACCACGCTCGTCGGCGTGCACCGGCAGCTCACCGCCGACCCCGACCGTGACGGCTTCAGCGACCTGCCCGGCGTGCGCCGCGTCGAGGTGCGCCCGCGCCTCTTCTACAACGATGGCGCCGGCCGGTCGTTCATGCTCACCGCCGGCGCGATGACCGAGCGGCGCTCCGGCGGCGCGCTGCCCGGCCGCTCCCCGCTGCCCGGCCCGGCCGGGCTCGACAGCCTGTCCACGAACCACCTCGACGCCGGCGCCATCGGCAGCGACCGCGTCAACGACGCCCTCACCGTCGCCTTCCGCGCGTCGGCCAACACCCAGTCGCGCGACCGCGTGACGAGCGGTTCGGTCGAGCACGAGCGCCAGAGCACCGTCTACGGCGAGCTCTCCGCCACCGTCTCCAGGGGGCGCCAGGTCCTGATCGCCGGCGCCGCGTGGGAGGGCGACCGCTACATCAACCGCCAGGCGTCGTGGGCCAACGAGACGTGGAACACCCCGTCGGTGTTCGTCCAGCACTCGTACGAACCCGTGTCGTGGCTCAGCTCCACCCTCGACGGGCGGTGCGACGCGTCCAGCGCCTACGGCACGATCTGTACCCCGCGCGCCTCGCTGCTGTTCAAGCCCAGCCGGACGCTGAGCGTCCGCGCGTCGCTCGGCGCCGGCTGGTCCGCGCCCTCGGCCCTCAACGACCAGACCGAGGCCACCGGGCTCGCGTACGTCCGGCCCGGGCCCGCGCTGCACGCCGAGCGGGCGCAGTCGGCGTCGCTCGATGTCACCGCCTCGCGCGGCCCCTTCCAGGTGAACGCCACGCTGTTCAGCGACGTCGTGCGCGATCCCGTCGGGCTGCTGCCGCTCCTCGTGCCGGGTCCCCTGCCGGCCCCGTACGCCGTGCTGGCCAACGCCCCCGGCGACCTGCGCACCCACGGCGGCGAGCTGTTCGCCGTGTACGACCAGGAGCCGTGGGTGGTCACCGCGTACTACTCGGCCACGCGCACCCGCGAGATCTCGCTCGTCACCGGCCTGCCGCGGGAGGCGCCCTTCGTGCCCCGCGAGCAGGCGGGGGTGGACTGGGCCCTGGAGGACGACGATTCCGGGACCTACCTCGCCGCCGAGACCTTCTATACCGGCCGCCAGGCGCTGCAGGACGACCCCTACCGGTCGGTGTCGGCCCCCTATACGACTATTGGCATACTCGCCGCCAAGCGGGTGGGCCGCGTGACCCTGTTCGCGAACGCCGACGACCTGTCGGGCGTCCGGCAGAGCGCCTACGAGCCGCTCGTGCGCCCGTCGCCGGGAGAGGGCGGGGCGTGGATGGTGGACGCCTGGGGGCCGCTCGACGGCCGCCGGTTCAACGCCGGAGTGCGCGTCCACTACTGATCGGCGTCGGCGGCACTCCGGGGCGGGCGCTCCCACGTCCGGCTCTGGCGCAAACACCTGGAGCCCCTATTCTTGTCCGATGCCCGAAGCCCCCAGTCTCTCCGCGGCCCTCAGCGACCGGTACGTCGTCCAGCGCGAAATCGGCGCCGGCGGCATGGCCGTCGTCTACCTCGCCCACGACCGCAAGCTCGAGCGCGACGTCGCGCTCAAGGTCCTGCGCCCCGAGCTGGGCGCCGTGCTCGGCGCCGAGCGCTTCCTGGCCGAGATCAAGATCGCGGCCCGTCTCGACCACCCCCACATCCTCACGCTCATCGACTCGGGCGACGCCGACGGCATGCTGTACTACGTGCTGCCGTACGTCCGCGGCGAAACGCTGCGCGAGAAGCTCGCCCGCGAGCACCAGTTGGGCCTGGACGAGGCCATCGCCATCGCCAGGCAGGTGGCCAGCGCCCTCGACTATGCGCACCGCCAGGGGCTCGTGCACCGCGACATCAAGCCCGAGAACATCCTGCTGCAGGAAGGGGAGGCGATGCTCACCGACTTCGGCATCGCCCTCGCCGTCAAGGAAGCCGGCGGCAACCGCCTCACGCAGACGGGGCTCTCGCTCGGCACCCCGCAGTACATGAGCCCCGAGCAGGCCACCGGCGACCGCGGCATCGACGCCCGCGCCGACGTCTACTCGCTGGCCTCGGTGCTGTACGAGATGCTGGCCGGCGAGCCGCCGGTCACCGGCGGCAGCGCCCAGGCCATGATCGCCAAGCTCATGACCGAGCGCCCCACCCACGTGCGCGTGCTGCGCGACACCGTGCCGCAGGGCGTGGACGACGCCATCATGAAGGCGCTGGCCAAGACGCCGGCC
>JAGWRI010000039.1 GCA_028876525.1 Gemmatimonadota bacterium
CGCCTCGCGAGGGCCGGCGCCGGCGATCACCAGCCGCACGGCGCCGGCGGGAAGCCGCTCGGCGGCGCGCCGGTAGGCCGCGATCACCCGGTCCACGCTCTTCTCCGCCGCCAGCCGCCCGACGTAGAGAAAGGTGAACGCTTCGGGCGCGAGTCCGATCGCGTCGCGCAGGGCGAGCGACCGGCGGCGCGGCGAGAAGGCCTCGGTGTCCACGCCGCGGCCCCAGACCTCGGCGTGCGTCACGCCCAGCCGGGCCAACTCCCCCGCCGCGGCCGCCGACGGCGTGTAGGTGCGGCGCGCCCGGGCGTGGAAGCGCCGGAGGTAGGCCGACACCGGGCGGCGCAGCCAGGGGGCCCCGTAGGCCACCGCGTACTTACCGAAATCCGTATGGTACGAGGTGACGACGGGCACGCCGAGGCGGCGGGCGGCGATCTGCCCCAGGCGGCCGAGCACGAACTCGGTTTCGCAGTGCACGAGGTCGGGCGCGAAGCGGCGCGCCAGGCGCGTCACGCGGGCCAGCGCGGGGGCGGCCAGCCGGATGTCGGGATAGACGGGCAGCGGCACGCTGGGCACGGCGGTCACGCGGCCGTGCCGGTGCACGCCGGCGGCGGCCGCGTCGGCGCAGGCCGGCGCGGGGTAGCGGGGCGCGACGACGCGGCACTCCCATCCGCGGGCCTCGAGGCCGCGCACCGAGAGCGCCGTCACGACCGACACGCCGTTCACCTGCGGCGGGTAGGTGTCGGTGCAGAACAGCACGCGGGGGGCCGATCGGGGCATGCGGGGCTCGCGAGGAATTGGCGATCAACTTCGGGCCGGCGCGTCGCGCTCCGGCGATGACGGGGTCACGGATCGGCGACGGGGAACGTCGCCGGGCCCGGGGACGCAGATCAGCTTTGTGACACGATGGCGACCGCCCGGTCGGCGCGCCGTCGCCTGGCCGCCCCATCGTTCCCCACCGGATCCGGTGCCCCTCACCCCCGTTTCGGGAGCGTTGCATGAACCGCCATCCGACCGTGCGCCGCGTCATCGTCGCCGTCCTCGACGGCCTGCGCAGCGACGCCATCGACGCCTTCGGCCTCGACCACGTGCGCGGGCTCGCCCTGCGCGGCGCCCACACCCTTCACGGCCGCACCGTCGCCCCGAGCGTCACGGCGGCCGCGATGGGGTCGCTGCTCACCGGGGTGCGTCCCGAACGCCACGGGCTGACCAGCGACCGGTTCCACGTGCCGCGCTCCCACGGGCCCGTCTCCCCCCTGCCGTCGGTGCTCGACGAGGCGGGCTACGTGACCACGGCCTGCCTGGCCGACGTGCCCCTGCTCTACCGCCGCATCGCCCGGGCGCTGGCCCGGCGGCTCGGCGTGGCGCGGCCGTCGTTCGCCGGGCACGACGCCCACGCGATCCTCGACGTGGCCCGCCCCTGGCTCGCCGCGCAGCGCTCGGGGCTGGTGCTCTTCCACTGGCCCGACGCCGACCGCGCCGGACACGAGGCCGGATGGATGAGCCCGCCCTACGGCGCCGCGGCCCGCCGGCTGGACGCGGCGCTGGGGCGGCTGGCGGAATGGACCGGGGTGGAGGACGACCCGGCCACCCTGCTCGTCGCACTGGCCGACCACGGCGGGGGCGGCGTGGACCCGAAGAACCACGACAGCGCGCATCCGTTGGACCGGACGATCCCGATCGTGCTCGCGGGCGGCGGGGTGGCCGCGGGGCGGCGGTTGGGGCCCGAGGCGAGCATCCTCGACGTGCCGGCCACGGTGCTCTGGGCGCTGGGGGTGGCCGCGCCGGCCAGCTACGAGGGGCGTCCACTGGCGGAGGCGTTCGACGGCCAGCGGGGGGCGCTGTCGTCGGCCGTCCGTAGCGTGGACTCCACCGCGGCCGCCTGAGGGCGGCGCCAGGACGCGGGCCGGCCGCGTCGCGGCCGCAGCCGGGGGGTTTACCTCTTGGCCCGCCTTCGGTTAGGTTACGGGGCTCGATGCGCCGCCCCGCGGCGCCACAACTCATCCCCTCCCCCCGCTCCGGCAACCAGCGGGGGGCGGATTCAAGACCAAAGGGAGGATTGCCGCGACATGACTCGCCCCTACGAGGCGGTCTACATCTTCGACTCGACGCTCGAAGATGCCGCCATCACCGAAAAGCTGACGCGCTTCCAGGAGCTCCTCGGGAACCCCGGGGACCTCACGACCGACCTCTGGGGCCGGCGCCAGCTCGCCTACCAGATCGGCCGCAAGGATACCGGCTACTACGTCGTGAGCCGGTTCACCGTGGACCCCGCCGTGCTTCCCGAGTACGAGCGTGCCCTCAAGCTGGACGAGGGGGTGGTGCGCTACCTGCTCTCGCTGCACGAGCACGAGACGGGCGCTCCGCCGATGACGGAAGAGGAGATGGCGGCCGCCGCGCGCCGTCAGGACGACGACGACGACGAGGAGGAGTAGCCCATGCGACGCCCCAACAAAGCCTGCCCGTTCTGCGAATCGCGCGTGCGCTTCGTGGACTACAAGGACGACCGGACGCTGGGCCGGTTCATCACCGATCACGGCAAGATCCTGCCCAGCCGGCTGAGCGGGACCTGCGCCCGCCACCAGCGGCAGCTCGCCAACGCGATCAAGCGGGCGCGCTACCTGGCGCTGATCCCGTACACCAGCGGCCTGCAGAGCTGACATGACGGCACCGGCCGCCCCGGCGCGGGCCGAGCGCGGGTGGGGGAAGCTCGTGTTCGCGCTCCTCGCCTTCGTCGTCGTCCCGACGATTCCGCAATTCCGCGCACTGCTGCCCGTGGAGCACACCATGGCGCTGTTCGTGCCGGCGTTGGCGGCGTGTTTCGTCGTCGGCTGGTGGGCGGGAGGGCGGCTGTGGATGGCCGCGGTGTTCGTCGCGGCGGCAGTGTATCTCGCCCTGCAGCCGGCGCAGCTGCCGTCGGTGTTCGCCAACCTGCAGCGGGGCTGGAGCCTGCTCGTGGCCGGCGCGTTCGGACTGGTGTGCCTGTTCGGCGTGCGGCGCCCGCTCTTTCCGCGGGCCCTCGTCGCGCTCGGCATCGCCATCGTGCTCGCGGTGGTGATGAGCGGCCTCGGGCCGGTGAAGGGGCCGGCCGTCGAGCACGCGGTGAGCGTGGAGCTGGCGCGCCGCAACGCCGAGACGATGAACACGCTGAACACGTTCATCGGGCAGTATCCGGACGACTGGAACACCCTCGTGCGGAAGGTGCCGCGCCTGGACTCGCTGCCCGCGGAGACGCAGAAGCAGCTGGGGCTGATGGCGACGGCGGGCGCCGGGCTGTACCCGTCGCTGCTGCTGCTGGAATCGCTCATGGCGCTGGCCCTGGCCTGGGCGACCTACCACCGCCTGGGCCGCGCGCGCCTCGGACCGCCGCTGGCGCCACTCAAGGAATTCCGGTTCAACGACCAGCTCGTCTGGGGGCTGATCGTGGGCCTGACGATCGTCTTTCTGCCCACCCTGTCGACGTTCGCGATGGTGGGCCGCAACCTGCTCGTGTTCTTCGGCGCGCTGTACGCCATCCGCGGGCTGGGGGTGCTGGCCTTCTTCCTCGCGCCCGGCGTACTGGGCGTCGCGGCCGCCGTCGGCTTCGTGATGCTCTGGGCGCCGTATCTCAACGTCGTCGCGGTGCTCGGCTTCCTGTCGCTCGCGCTGGCGGCGTTCGGCCTCGGCCTGGGGGATACCTGGGCCGACTGGCGGAGCCGCGCGCGCCCCACTCCTTCGTAACCGTATTCGGGTACTCTCATGCAAATCATCCTTCGCCAGGCCATCGAGAACCTTGGCAAGCCGGGAGACGTGGTCACGGTCCGGGCCGGCTACGCCCGGAACTTCCTGCTCCCGCGCGGCCTCGCCTACGAGGCCACGCCCGGCAACCTCAAGCGCATCGCCCAGGAGCGCTCGCGGCTGGAAGCGGCCGAGAACGAACGCCGCAACGCGGCCCAGGGGCTCGCCGGCCAGCTCGAACAGGTCTCCCTCACCTTCTCGGCCCGCGTCGGCGAGGAGGGAAAGCTGTTCGGCTCGGTGACCACCGCCGACATCCAGCACCAGCTCGAGACGCAGGGGTTCAAGATCGAGCGCCGGCTCATCGACCTGCACGAGCCGATCAAGGCGCTGGGCGTGTACAAGGTGCCGATCCGGCTGCACGCCGACGTAAAACCCGAAATCCGGGTTTGGGTCATCAAGCAGTAACCGCGGCGCGCGCGTGGCGCGCCGCGCGTTTCGCCGCGCCGCGGGCCGCGCCGGGGCCGGCGGCGCGCCGTTTCAGGCTCCCGCCGCCCTCCGGGCGGAGTTAATCTACGATATGCCTTCCCGCACTCCCGCCGTTCCCGAGTCCGTCCGGCTGGCCGCGCAGACCTGCCTGGATCTGAAGGCCGAGCACGTGGTGATTCTCGACCTCCACGGCGTGTCGGACATGACCGACTACTTCGTGATCGCCAGCGGCACGTCCGACACGCACGTCCGGGCGCTCGGCGAGCGGGTCCAGGACGCGCTGCGCGCCGCCGGCGAGCGGCCGACGCACGTCGAGGGCCTGCCGCAGGGACGCTGGGTCCTGCTCGACTACGTGGACTTCGTGGTCCACCTGTTCCACCCCGCGCTGCGCCAGTTCTACCAGTTGGAGCGGCTGTGGGGCGACGCCGAAGTGGTGCCCCTCCGGGCGCAGCAGGGGGCGGGTGCGTGAGTCGCCGCGCCGCGGCGCTCCTCGGGCTGGCGCTGTGCTTCGCGGCCGGGCGGCCGCTCGCCGCCCAGGACTACTTCGGCCAGAACCAGGTGCAGTACGCGCGGTTCGACTGGCACGTCCTGGAGACGGAGCACTTCCTCATCTACTACTACCCCGCCGAGCGCGCCGCCACGATGCAGGCCGCGCGGATGGCGGAGCGTGACTACGCCCGGCTGTCGCGGATTCTCGACCACAAGTTCATCGAGAAGAAGCCGATCATCCTCTACGCCTCGCGCACCGACTTCGCCCAGAACAACGTGACGGGCGACCTCGGCGAGGCCACGAGCGGCGTGACCGAAGCCGTGCGCCAGCGCATGCTGCTCAACTTCACCGGCGACCTGGGCAGCTTCGAGCATGTCCTCACGCACGAGATGGTGCACGCCTTCCAGTACGACGTGTTCGCGCGCGGCCACGCCGGGGCCGGGCTCCAGACCCTGGCCCAGGTCAATCCCCCGCTCTGGTACGCCGAGGGCATGGCCGAGTACCTGTCGCTGGGACCCACGACGGCGCTCACCGACGCCTGGATGCGTGACGCGGCGCTGAACGGCCACATCCCGACCATCGAGGAGATGACCGACGACCCCGACAAGTACTTCCCGTACCGCTACGGCCACTCGCTGTGGGCGTACATCGGGCAGCGCTGGGGGGACGACGCCATCGGCCAGATCCTGCGGGCCACGCCGAGCCTCGGCGTGGCCAAGGCCATCAAGCGCAGCACCGGACTCTCGCTGGACGACCTGGGCGAGGAGTGGAAGGAGTACCTCCAGCGGCGCTACCTGCCGGCCATCGCCACGCTCCAGCGGGTGCGCGACGTGGCCAAGCCGCTGCTCAACCCCAGGCAGAGCGGGGGCAGCATCTTCCTCGCCCCCACCCTGTCGCCCGACGGCAAGTACGTCGCCTTCCTGGCCAACGGCAGCCGCGCCCGCGGCCAGGTGTTCATCGACCTCTGGCTGGCCGACGCCCGCACCGGCAAGCGCGTCCAGCGGCTGGTGCAGAGCACGACGAACCCCAACTTCGAGGAGCTGCGAGTGCTCTACTCGCAGAGCGCGTTCTCGCCCGACGGAACGAAGCTCGCGTTCGCGGCCCAGTTCGCCGGCCGCGACGTGCTGTACGTGCTCGACGTCGCCACGCGGAAGATCCTGGCGCGGTTCGACCAGCTCCCGTTCGAGAGCGTGACCAACCCGACCTGGTCCCCCGACGGCACGCACATCGCGTTCAGCGGGAACCACGGCGGGATCACCGATCTCTGCGTGGTCCGCGCCGACGGCACGGGGCTCGAGCGGCTGACGGCGAACGCGTTCGCCGAGCTGCAGCCCGCCTGGTCCCCCGACGGCAAGACCATCGCCTTCGTGACCGACAGCGACGCCGACGCGAGCCTGGCCGTGCTCCGCTTCGCCCCGTGGCGCATCGCGCTCTTCCACCTCGATACGCACGCGATCACGCTCCTCCCGGGGCAGGCCGGGCTCAACCTCAACCCGCAGTGGTCGCCCGACGGCTCGGCGCTGGCCTACGTCAGCGACCGGACCGGCACGGCCAACATCTTCCTCTACGATTTCCACACGGGCGAGCAGTACCAGCTCACCGATCTCGCGGGCGCCGTCTCGGGCATCACCGAGTACAGCCCCGCCATCTCGTGGGCCCGCGACGCCGACCGGCTGGCGTTCACCTACTTCGAAGACGGGAAGTACACGGTGTGGACGCTGGACCACCCGCGGGCGCTGGCCCGCACTCCCTACCGCGCCCCGGTGGCCGTCGCCCGGGCGCCGGCGCCGGTGCGCGCGCCGCTCGACTCGACGATTCTCCGCCAGCGGTCCGACACCGCCACCGTGACGGTGGCCGCGATGCTCGACAGCATGTCGCTGGGGCTCCCCGACACGGCGCGGTTCCGCGACCGCCCGGCCGGCACGAGCTTCTTCCCCGAGTACGTCGCCCGCCCGACCATCGGCTACGCCCCCGACAACTACGGGCGCAACGTGTTCGGGGGCACCACCGTGGTCCTGAGCGACATGCTGGGCGACCACCGGCTGGCGATGGCGGCCGAGATCAACGGGCGCGTGAGCGAGGCGCGGGCCTACATCGCGTTCACCAACCTCGCGCACCGCTGGCAGTACACCGCCGGATTCGCCCAGTCGCCGTTCTACTTCCTGACCGGCGACTCGGTGGTGGCGCCCCCAAGCGGGTCGGGCGCCGTGGAGCACCAGCAGGTCACGACCTACGTCGCGCGCCAGGTGTACGGGCTCGCCGCGTATCCGTTCAACCGCTTCGCCCGCGTCGAGCTGGGGGGCGGGTTCAACAACATCGACCGCGAGCGGTGGTACATCAGCCGCACGCTGCACGACGGCATCTCGGTGGCGCCGTTCACCTTCGACAGCACGCGGCGCGACCACAGCCTGAACTACGTCGACGCGCAGGCGGCGTACGTGTTCGACAATTCGCTGTACACGCCCACCGGGCCGATCGCCGGCCAGCGCTACCGGCTCCAGGTCACCCCGGTGTTCGGCTCCTACGACTGGGTCGAGTACCTGGCCGACTACCGCCGCTACGACCCGATCGTGTTCAATTATCTGACCGTCGCCACGCGGCTGTACGCCAACGTCGCCGTGGGACGAGACGAGACGGCGTTCCCCAAGTACATCGCCCGCCCCGACTACGTGCGCGGCTACGATCGCAACAACCAGTTCTACTCCAGCTGCCCCGTCGTGGGCGCCAACGCGTCGAACTGCAGCGCGCTGCAGCTTCTGGGCAGCCGCGTGCTCGTCGGAAACGTCGAGCTGCGCTTCCCGCTGGTGCAGAAGATCCAGCTCGGGGGCCTGCCCTTTTCGTTCCCGCCGCTCGATGGGCTCCTGTTCTACGACGAGGGGCTGGCCTGGTCGCGCGGCCAGGCGGTTTACGGATCGCGCCCGACCGACTACGATCTGACGCGGCAGCGCTACCCGCTGCGCAGCTACGGGTTCGGCATCCGGCTCAACCTCTTCGACTACGCCCTGATCAGTTGGAACTACGCCATCCCGCTGGACGCCCCCGGGCGCCACGGCTTCTGGACCTGGTCGCTGTGGCCCAGCTTCTGAGCCGCGGCGCCCTCGCCGCCGCCGCCCTGGCCGCGCTCGCCGCCTGCGCCGGCGAGCCCAAGGGGCTCGTGCCCGTGAGCGCCGCGGGCAGCGGGTCGCAGAGCGGCCCCGACGCGCTCGTCCTCCGCCTCCCGATCGCCGGCGGCACGCCGCACGTGTACTCGTACACCCACCTCGACTCCGTCATCTGGTCGGGCTCGGCCCCGGCCCCCGCGGTGGACCACGTCCTGGGATTCGACGAGGACGCGGGCACGGTCGTGTTCGTGGACGGTCAGGAGCGCCCCGTGCGCATCGACTTCCGCCTCGGCCAGGCCGACCGCCTCGCCGCCGACCCGGTGCTCCAGGCCGTGTCGGAGGACGGCTCGTCCGTCTACGGCGTGGACGCCCGGGGCAACGTCGCGAGGCTCACCCCCACGGCCAACTGGACGTTCAAGCCGCCGCTCCCGGCGCGCGCCGTCTTTCCGCAGCACGACGGCACCGCCGTCGTGGTCGGCGGACGCAACGGCGCCACCACGGCGTGGAAGATCTTTCCCCCCGACGTCCGGGTGCTCGATTCGGTGCGCTTTCCCGGCACCTGGCGCCCGCTGCCCGAGCAGGTCGGCGACCGGCTGTACCTGATCGTGGACTCGGGGCTGGTCAGCCTCGCCGTGCGCACGCTCGACTGGAATCCGCCGCAGCGCTTTCGCCGGCCGATCCTCGCCGCCGTCTCGTCGCCGAGCGGCGACCGCGTGTTCGTGATCACCGACGCGAGCCCGGTGATCAGCGTCGTGGACCGCTACCGCGACGAGGTCACCGACCACGTCGATCTGCCCGGCCAGCCCCGCGACCTGCGCGTGGACCCGCTGGGGCGCTACCTGCTGGCGCGCGCCGCCACCGGCGACTCGGCCTGGGTGGTGGCGATCGGCACCGACCGGCCCCTGGGCGCCGTGGCCACGGCGTGGCGGCGCGACCTCCCGTTCGTGGGGCCCGACGGCGCCATCGCGCTCGCCCAGGGGCGGGACGTCGTGTTCGTGGACGGCGAAACCCTGCGGCCGGCGCGCCGCGTGGCCGGCGGCGCGTCCGACTACTGGTTCGGCTTCCACTGGAACGGCTTCCGCCCGCGCGCCTCGTCGCTCGACCAGCCGGTGAGCTTCAATCTCGCGGCGGCCGACAGCGAGCGCACGGCCATCGATGCCGCGGCCGCCGACTCGGCGGCCCGC
>JAGWRI010000040.1 GCA_028876525.1 Gemmatimonadota bacterium
GGCGGAACCGGGCCCGTCCGGTACGCCCGCCCCTTCATATAGAACTGCGGCCGCTCGGCCAGGAAGTTTCCCGTCTGCGCCGCCGAGTTGAACGCGGTGCCGAGCAGGATTTGCCACGCGGCCCACGCCGACGCGTCCACCTTGCCGTAGCGGCGGGCGACGTACGCGCGCGTCCAGCTCGTCACGTCGGGCACCGAGTCGCGCCAGACCTGGTCCATCACGAAGTCTTCGACGATCGGATTGGCGCCGAACCCCTCCATCGTCATGCCCAGCCCTTCCATGCGACCGTGGTCCGGGCTGCGCAGCGCCGTATCGAGATTGGCGGCCATCCGCGGCAGGTCGCCGCCCACGCTCACCTTGCCCCCGAAATTGTAGAGCACGTCGAACACCCAGGGCTTGCCGTAGAACGCCTTGCGCTTCTGCCAGGCCGGCACGGCGTCGTCCCACAGGTCGAGCACCACCATGTGGTCGTCGGGCACCGCACCCAGCAGGGCCTCGGCCTGCGGGTCCTGCCAGAACCTGGCGTCGTTGACCAGGAACCACGCCTGGATCACCCACGTCGCGCTCGTGTCCGCCGCGTGCATGGCGGCGTAGATCGCGCCGCCGATGCCGGCCAGGAAGGTCGAATCGCTGGACGGCGGGTTGATCTCGTTGAACGGATCGGCCGCGTACAGGTGGTCGGTGCCGAACAGCTGCGTCTCGCGCGCGACGAACGCCCGCCCCATGCGTTGAAACAGCGAGTCGTGCGGATCGAGGAAGTAGGTCCCGGGAAATCCCGCCGACCAGTCACCCGTCTGGTGAATCTCCACCCCGGGATGGACCTGCGTGATGGATTTCGGCACGTGTCCCGTGAACCCCTGCAGGACGGGCGTCATGCCCAGCGCTCGCTCGCGCGCGAGGATCCGCCGCTCGAGCGCCACGTGGCCGTCGATCCAGCTGTCCGGCAGCGGACCGCCCAGCCCGTCGATGTTCGCCATCCAGCCCCACGGCAGATACGCCGGCCCGACGAGGAAGTCGCCGATCTGCTTGCGACTGAACCCGAACTCGCGAAGCACGTCGCGCCACACCCCTTCCTCGCCCGTGATGGCCAGCGGCGCGTTGATCCCCTTGAGCGCCATCCAGTCGATCATGGCCTGCCACTGGTGCCAGTCCCACCACGCCATGGAGTACGAGAAGGTGCAGTAGTTGAAGAAGTAGCGGAGGCGGTACGGCGTGGTCACGCGCACCGGCGACGGCACGCGCGGCAGCGGCGACGGCAGCGTGACCGGCTCGGCGGGAAGCGACACGTTCACGCCGGCCACGTGCTCCAGGTACCAGTCCAGCGCCGAGGCGATGGCGACGCCCGAGGAGCCGCGGAGCGCGATCCGGTCGCCCACGCTCGCCACCTCGAACACGTCGCGGCCGCCGGCGGTGGGAATCGCGGCGACGTCGAATCTGCCGGCGCTCCGCGGCACGACGCGCGCGATGAGGGCGCGGGCGGCGGCAAGGTCGACGGGACGGGGTGTCTGCGCGGCGGCGGGCGCCGCGAGTCCGAGAACGAGCGCGGCGTGCCGGAGCGATCGGATCGCGAAATGCATGGGCGGCTGGACGAGGCGAAGACGTGACGGGGGGGCGGCCTATCATAATATCAACGCCCGCCCGCTGGCACGCCCCACCGGGACACCGCATATTGCCCGTTTGGGGTCGAAGTCTTCAGCCAGAGGGACGTCCGATGCCGGACACCTGCCCGAACTGTGGCACGCCGCTCGCACCCGACGCGATCTTCTGCCACCGCTGTGGCCGGAATTTCACGGTCGAAATGGCGGCGCGGCCATCGAAGGCGACCGGCGCACCCGCGGACGCGCCGCCGGCCGACGACACCATCGCCCGGCTGCGCGGCTCGCTCGGCGACCGCTACCAGGTCGAGCGCGAGCTGGGCCGCGGCGGGATGGCCACCGTCTTCCTGGCCCGCGACCTGAAGCACGACCGCGAAGTCGCGATCAAGGTCCTGCACCCCGACCTCGCCGCCTCGGTGGGCGCCGAGCGCTTCGAGCGCGAGATCCGCCTCGCCGCCAAGCTCCAGCATCCGAACATCCTCGGCCTCTACGACTCCGGCGCCGCCAACGGCCTGCTCTACTACGTCATGCCGTTCGTGAAGGGCGAGTCGCTGCGCGACCGCCTCGACCGCGAGCACATGCTCCCCATCGAGGACGCCGTCGCCATCGCCCTGCAGGTCGCCGACGCGCTGGGGTACGCGCACGCCCAGGGCATCGTGCACCGCGACATCAAGCCCGAGAACGTCCTGCTCAGCGGCGGGCACGCGCTGGTGGCCGACTTCGGCATTGCCCGCGCCGTGTCGCAGAGCGGCGACCAGAAGCTCACGCAGACCGGGATGTCCATGGGCACGCCGTACTACATGGCGCCCGAGCAGGCCAGCGGCGAATCGGTGGGACCCACGGCCGACCTCTACAGCCTGGGGTGCATGCTGTACGAGATGCTGGCCGGCGAGCCGCCGTTCACCGGCAAGAACTCCATGCAGATCATGGCCCGGCACGCCATGGAGCAGGTGCCGAGCATCCGCATCGTGCGCAACACCGTGCCCGAGGAAATCGAGGAGGCGATCTTCGCCGCCCTCAACAAGGTCCCCGCCGACCGGCCGCAGACCGCGGCGGCGTTCAGCGAGATCATGGGCCTGCCGCCGGGCGCCACCTCGACGATGCGCGCCATGCGCCTGGCCACCGGATCCAACCGGCGCGTCCCGTCGGGCACGCAGTCGTGGCGCGCCGTGCCAGAGAATGCGCCCCTCTGGCGGCGCCCGCTCGTGCTCGGCATCGCGGCGCTGATCGTCGCCGCCGCCGGGTTCGGCGTCTGGCGCTGGCGCACCGGGGCCAACGCCGGCGCCCGGCTCGTCAACGCCGGCGCCGACGCGCACCGCATCGCCGTGCTGTACTTCGACGACCTGAGCAAGGACCATTCGCTGCAGCCGCAGGCCGACGGTCTCACCGAAGGGCTGATCCAGTCGCTCGGCGGCTCGCCGAGCTTCACCGTGGTATCCAGCGCCGGCGCGGGACAGTTCCGCGGCAGCGCCGTGGGGCTGGACAGCATCGCCCGAGCGTTGCACGCCGGCTACCTCGTGCGCGGCACCATCGACCGCGACGGCGACAGCCTGCGCGTCGCCGTGCGCCTCGACGACGCCGGCGGCTTCGACCTCAAGCGCAGCAGCTTCACCCTGGCGTCCACCAACCTGCTCGCCGTCCGCGACAGCCTGTCGCAGGTCGTGGGCGACTTCATCCGGCAGCAGCTGGGCGAGCAGCTCAACCTGCAGCAGGAGCGCGCCGAGGCGTCGAACTCGGACGCCTGGCTGCTGGTGCAGCGCGGGCAGGAAGCACGCCGCCAGATGGAAAAGGCCGCGGCCGCCGGCGATTCGGCCGGCACCGAGCGGGCGTATCGCGCGGCCGACTCCCTGTATGCCGCCGCCGCCGCGCTCGACCCCAAATGGCCCGACCCGGAGACCGACCGCAGTCAGCTCGCCTACCGGCGGTCGCGGCTGGCCCGCAACCCGGCCGCCATCGGGACGTGGGTCGCGCTGGGCGAGAAGTACGCCAACCAGGCGCTGGCCATCGCCCCCAACGACGCCGACGCGCTGGAGCTGCGCGGCACGCTGGAATACTTCGCCTGGCTCGTGAACCTCGAGACCGACCCGGCCAGGAAGGCCGCATTGATCACCGCCGCCAAAAACGACCTCGAGAAGTCCACGTCCATCAATCGGAACCAGGCCGGCGCGTGGGCCGTGCTGTCGCACCTCTACAACAACTATCCGACCACGGGCAACACCGACGTCCTCCTCGCCGCCCAGCGCGCCTACGAGGCCGACGAGTTCCAGACGGGCGTGGACCTGGTGTTGAGCCGGCTCGTGTTCGCGGCCTACGACCTGGGCGAATTCAGCGTCGCGTCCAAGTGGTGCAATGTGTTCCACGACCGCTTTCCCACCGACTACCGCGCCACGCACTGCGAGCTGCTGATGCTCACCGCCAACGACGCGAGCATCGCGCCCAACGTGCCGCGCGCCTGGCGCCTGGCCGACTCGGTGGCCGCGCTCACGCCCGAGCCCCAGCGCCAGCTCTGGCGCATGTACTCCGACATGCTCGTCGCCTCGGTCATCGCCCGCGCCAGCAAGTCCGATCCGGCGCTGGCCGACAGCGCCCGGCACGTCATCCAGCGCTCGCTGCCCAGCGCGCAGGTCGATCCCAACCGCGACCTCGCCCTGTTCGGGGCCATGGCGTACACCATTCTGGGCGACAACGCCGACGCCATCGGACTGCTCAAGCTGAATTTCGCGGTCAATCCGCAACGCATCGCCGGTTACCGGGTGGACCCGGGGTGGCAGTTCCGCCCCCTCCAGCGCGATCCCGCCTTCCGGCAGCTCGTGGGGTCCTCCAACTAGTCAGGTCGGGGCCCCCCTGGGGAATCCCCCCACCTATCTGTCGGGGTCTTGCCGACAACTGTGTGAGGGAAAGCATTGCGCGACCTCGGCCGCAGGCGCACCTTGCGGGGATGCCCGTCCCCCCTTCGGGCCACCAGTAGACCCTCGACGCCGAGGCCGTCATGTCCCGCAAACTCGCTGCCGCCGCCGCACTTCTCGCTCTCGCCGCCCTCGCCGGGTGCACCGACCGCGCCCCGACCGCGACCTCGCCCATCGGCGGACCGCACATCGCGAAGAGCACCACGTCGGGAACCCTGGGCGCCTGCACGACCCTCACCGGCCTGATCAATCTGGCCAACGAGGTGTTCGGCGCCGGCTCGCCCAACGTCCAGTCGGTCATCGGCAAGCTCGATAACCTCGACCACTTCGTGCAGATCGGCGACACCGCCGACGCGCAGAGCCAGGCCCAGAACATCGTCGGCTTCGTGCAGCAGAAGGCCGCGCAGGGCACCCTGCCCGGCACCTCGCAGCAGATCGACACCTTCATCGGCAGCGTGCTCTGCTACGCGGGCCTGTCGCCGAACACGTATCTGATCCAGCCCACCGACAACGCGCAGGTGCTGACCAGCAACACCGGGAACTCCGGCGTCTCGCTGCAGGCGCACACGGTGAGCGTGCCCACCCTGCTGACCATCACCGAGCAGGATCCGAACGGGCCCTCGGGCCTCGTGACCAAGCTCGACCAGTATCCGACCTTCATCGCGATCACCGTGTCGTCGCAGCTGCTCGACTCGGCGGTCGTGGCCGTCTGCATTCCGGCGTCGCTCGGGGTCACCGCCGACGTCTTCGCCCGGCTGCGCCTGGGCCACCAGGCCAGCACCGGGTTCGAGATCACGCCGCCCGCCGACCCCAGCTTCCTCGGCTGTCCCACCTCGGTCGCTTCGGCGAGCAAGCTTCCGAAATGGCTCCGCGACCTGGCCAGTCTCGTGCTGCCCAGGCCGCTGTACGCCGGCACCATGATGTACGCCACCGGCGGGGTGGGCGGGTCGGCCATCAACTTCAGCCCCTTCGGCGCGGTGGACAACGGCCTCTACGCCACCGGCGGCGTGGGCGGCACCGCGATCAACTTCCAGCGCGCGCCGTCGGCCAGCCGCGCGCCCGGCGACACGACCGCGACCGGTAAGGCCTCGAAGCCCACCGGCTCGTCGGCGCCCGCCTACTCGGTGTACGACGCCAACGGCAACTGCGTGTCCAGCGACACCACCGCCGGCGTGGCGCTCGACCCGCTGTGCCGGCCGGTCATCACGATCAAGACCGCGAAGGGCACCATCATGACCAGCGTGCCGGTGACGTGGGCGGTGACGGCGGGCGGCGGCACGATCGCCTCCGACACGCTGTCCGACGGCGCCTGCGGACCGTTCGCCTCGTCGGCGAGCAACGCGACCGACGTCAACGGCCAGGCCGGCGTGTGCTGGACGCTGGGCCCGGTGCCGGGAAGCAACACGGTGACGGCGACGCCGGCGTTCGGCGGCGACGCGCCGCAGGGGGTCGTGTTCCTGAATTCGGCGGGCAACGCCGAGTCGGGCGTGCAGTTCACGGCCACCGGCGACCTCATCCCGACCACGGCCACCGCTACCGCGGTGACCGCGACCTACGACGGCACTGCGCACCTCGCCAGCGGGAGCTGCTCCAACAGTCTCACGCCGGCCTACACGTACGGCACGACCGGCGGATCGGCGCCGGTGAACGGCGGCACGTACTCCTTCACCGTGACCTGCGGCGCGGGGAGCAGCGTGTACGCCGTGTCCACGGCGTCGTCGACCATCACCATCACGCCGGCGCCCACGACGACCACGCTGAGCTGTTCGTCGCAGGTGTACACCGGCTCGCCGGTGGGCGCCTGCACGGCCACCGCGACCGGCCCGGCGGGGCTGAGCGCGGCCGTGACGCCGGTGGCGTACACCAACAACGTGAACGTCGGCACGGCCGGCGCGAGCGCGACCTTCCTCGCCACCGCCAACTACCAGACCAGCACCGGCGCGGCGACGTTCGCCATCACCAAGGCGGCGTCGGCGACCGCAGTGACCTGCCCGGCCACCGTGGCGTACACCGGGAGCGCGCAGACCCCGTGCGCCGCGACGGCCACCGGGGCCGGCGGATTGAGCGCGTCGGTGGCCGTGACCTACACGCCGACGCCGGTGCGCGACGCCGGCGCGTACACCGCCGGCGCCGCGTACGCCGGCGACGCCAACCACCTGGGCAGCAGTGGGCACGGGACGTTCACGGTGTCGCAGCTTCCCGCCACCGCCACCGCGGGCAGCAATACGATGCTCTACAACGGCGCCGTGCCGGCCATGCCCTGCCTGGTATCGGGGCTGCTGTCGGCCGACGCGGGCAGCGTGACCTGCACCACCTCGGTGCCGGCCACGCTCGTGCCGGGAGTCAACGTCACCACCCCCGTCGTCACGCCGGCCTCGCCCGTCGATTACGCCATGACGCTGGTGAACGGCGCGCTGGCCGTGCGCTACGTGCAGAACGGCTGCTTCGCGTCGCCGATCTACAGCTCGCAGCCGCCCACGAAGTCGTACCAGAAGCTGGGCTCGAATCTGCCCATCAAGTGCGCGCTGCTCGACGCCAACGGCAACGCGGTCACCAACGCCACCGGCGGCCTGCAGATCGTGGACATGGGCACGGGCGGCGGCGGGCCCGGGACCGTGGTGTTCACGCTCGCCAACGCGTTCCAGCAGCAGCAGAACAAGAACTACAGCTACGGCTTCGACACGTCGATCCTGACGTCGGGGCACTACTACATGGTGAACGCGTCCTGGAACGACGGGTCGACCACCACGGGCTGGTTCTACGTGAAGTAGGACGGTAGGACGGCCGGCGCGAAACCGCGAAGGATCTGCTGCCGCATGACGGCAGCAGATCCTTCGCCGCTCTGCCCTGTTACCGTCGGCCCAGCGCCGCCGCGATCTCGTCGCGATAGGGCGCGTACTCGTCGCCCGTGACCGCGGCGGCCCCGCCCGGCGTTGCCGCCCGGAGCCGGGCCAGCGCCTTCCGCTCCGCGACGGCGTCGTTCCCCGCGCGGGCGGCGTCGGCCGACAGCACCAGCCCCAGCAGGTCGTCGTGGCGGCGGGCCAGGATCGTATCGGCCTGGGCGGCCGCCAGCGCCGGCTGGCCGGCGGCCAGCGCCACGCGGCCCAGGTCGTAGCGCTGCGTGACGCTCATGCTATCCAACATCTGGTAAGCCGCGATGGCCATCGGCGAGAACCGCTGCACCGTGTCCATGTGGTTGCCGCGGTAGGCCCGGAGGACCAGGTCGTGCAGCAACTGGGCGCGCTGGGCCGGCGACATCTGGCTGATGTCCGGCGGGGCGCCGGCGCCCCCGCCGGCGGCCATCGGGCCCCCGCCCCCGCCCATGCCGCCGGGAGGCGCCGCCGGCCCCGGCGAGAGCGAATGGTTGGCGTAGACCAGCGCGAGCGCCAGGAAGGCGACCAGAAACGCCGCCGTCCACATCCGGGCGTGGGAGCGGCGCGCGGCGGGAGCAACCGGAGCCTGCGGCGCCGGCCGCGAGACCGGGGGAGCGGCCGCCGGGATCGCGGCTCCGCACGCGTTGCAGAACCGCCCCGCGGCGGGGGCGCCGCAGTCGGGACAGAAGGAGGCACCTGGGGTGTTCGGCATGCCGTAAAATTGCGCCGGGCCGGGCCCGGCGGCAATCGGACGGGCATGCGCCCTCCGATTCGCGATTGCCGCGGGGTCCGACGTACGTTATCTCGGCCGCATGGGGCGGCTCGAGGCGGGAGATCATCAACCTTCTGGAATGGAGCGCCAGGCCGTGAATTGGCTGCACGAGACATCCTACCTGTTCGGCGGGCTCGTTCTGGGGAACGCCGTGCCCCATTTCGTGAGCGGCATGATGGGGAGGCCCTTTCAGAGTCCGTTCGCGAGTCCGCCGGGCCGGGGGCTTTCGTCGTCGACCGTCAACGTGCTCTGGGGGTTCGCGAACTTCGTGGCCGCCTACCTGCTCATCGCCCGCGTGGGACGGTTCGACGTCCGCGACGGGGAGCAGATCGCGGCCGTCGGACTGGGCGTGCTGCTGATCGCGGTGGTCTCGGCGCGCTCGTTCGGGCGGTTCCACGGCGGCAACTCGCGCACCGGCTCTTGAGCAGTCGCGGTGGGGGCCGGCATGGCGCCGTTGCCGCCGGATGGCGCGAAAAGAAGACTGGCCGCATCGCAAGTCGCGACGCGGCCAGTTCCTGAGAGTGGGCCTGGGAAGAGTTGAACTTCCGACCTCACGCTTATCAGGCGTGCGCTCTAACCAACTGAGCTACAGGCCCTGCAAGAGCCATAGAAGTTAGTCCCCCCCCCCCACGCCGGTCAACGCGTCCGCGCCCGCTTCCGAGTCCGAGTCTGCGCCCGCTCGCGCCCCCCGCCCCGTAGCCGGCGGCCCGCCTACCGGCGGTCGAGCCAGTCGGTGGCGTCGAAGGCCTGCGACACCTGGACGCCCAGCGCGTGCCCCCCGGGCCGCACGAAGCCCGCGTTGTACGGCGTCACCACCCAGCGGTCCCAGCGGTACGAGGCCTTCACGATCGTGAACGCCGTCACCCGGTAGCCCGCGCCAATTTCCGCGTCGTGGAAATCCGTCACCCGCGCCACCCAGGCGGCGCCCCCCGTGGCGCGGATGAACGGATACCGGTTGCGCTCGGCGCGCGCCGCGACGTACAGCCGCGGCGTGAACGTGTACTTCGCCTCGCCGTAGTAGGTCGTGCCCTGGACGGGCGCCGCGGTCGACGGTACGTCGTAGCGGCTCCGGGCGTATTCGGCGTGCAGCTCCAGGTAGCCCTCGCTGAGCGCGAAATCGGCGGCCAGCACGCGCTCGCCATATGCGGTCCACCGGCGTCCGGCGAGCTGAACGGCCGAATAGTCCCGCCCCAGGTACGGGCCCCAGGTGGCCGACGCGCCGACGCGGATGCCGACGGCCGGCGTGAATCCGGCCCCGATCGCGGGGCGCGGATAGGCCGACGGGTCGGGCACGTATCCCGCGTGGCTCGTGGGCAGCGAGACCACGCCGCCGCGATAGTCCCACCGGCCGACGACCCCGGAGAGCTCCGCCCCCACCGGATACTGCACCGGGTACCCGTCGGGAACGCCGATGAGCGGGTTGCGCGTGGAGAACCGGCGCGCCGCGAAGGTCCCGACGATGGGCGCGAGCTTGCCGAGGTCCACGACGGTGCGCGCGCTCGGCGACCAGCGCGCGCCGACCTGATCGAGGTCGACCCTGGACGACGTGCCCGAGCGCGCGAACGCGCCGCCCTGGGCCTCCGCCAACCCGTACAACACCACGCGACGCCAGGGCTCGGCCGCCGCCCACAGGTCGAGATGCGCCACGCCGCCCGGGCGGCCGCCATTCCGGGTGAGCAGGCTGGACCCGGTGTCCGTGGACCACAGCTCGCCGTCCACGATCCCCTGGACCAGGACGCCGCTCTGGGCGCGGGCCGGCGCCGCCGCCACCGCGAGCGCCAGAATCGCGGCGGAGGCGGCGAGGCGCCTACGCATGGGCGTGCCCCGCCCCGGAGCGGCGCGGGCGGCGATCGAGCGCGTCGCGCACGACGTGCGCGAGGACCGTCGGGCTGAACGGCTTGCGCAGGAAGATCGCGCCGCCCTCGACCTCGAGGTTGGGCAACGCGTCGTCGGCATACCCCGACATGTAGACCACGGCGGCCGGCGGATGCAGGGCATGGTAGCGCTCGACGAACCGCGGCCCGCTCATGACGGGCATGATGATGTCGGTGAGCACCACGTCGGCGTTCACGTCCGCGGCCGCGGCCAGCGCCTCGCGCGGGTCGGCGGCCGCGACCACCACGTACCCCAGCTCCTCCAGCGTCCGGCGCGCGAGATTCCGCACGCCGGTCTCGTCCTCGACGAGGAGAATGGTTTCGGCGCCGCGAGGCAGCCCCCCGGCGTCGTCCACGGGCGCGTCGCCCGCCTCGTCCTGGCGCACGACGGGCAGGATCACGGTGAACGTGGTGCCGAGGCCGATGGTGGACTCGACGTCGATCGTGCCGCCCGACTGCTGCACGATGCCGTAGACGGTCGAGAGGCCGAGCCCGGTGCCCTTTCCCACCTCCTTGGTGGTGAAGAACGGCTCGAAGATGCGCTCGCGCAGCTCGGGCGCGATGCCGACGCCGGTGTCGCGCACCCGCAGAGCCACGCCCACGGCGTCAGCCGCGTCGCCGGGCCCGCCGGCCGAAACGTTGGACGTGATGAGCGTGATCGCGCCGCCGTTGGGCATCGCGTCGCGCGCATTCACGGCGAGGTTGAGAATGACCTGCTCGAGCTGACCGCGATCGGCGAGCACGCGGGCCAGCGGCTCGCTGCGCTCGATGGCCAGGTCGATATGCTCGCCGATCAGCCGCCGCAGCATGGGCGCCACGCCGTCCACCACGGCGCCGAGGTCGAGCACCGCGGGCTTGAGGACCTGCTTGCGGCTGAACGCCAGCAGCTGATGCGTGAGGTTGGCGGCGCGGTCGGCCGCGGCGACGACCTCCTTGAGCTCGTCCACGCCCTCGGGCTTCCGATCGCCCCGGCGCATGGCGAGCTGCGTGTAGCCGGAGATCACGGTGAGCAGATTGTTGAAGTCGTGGGCCACGCCGCCGGCCAGCCGGCCCACGGCCTCCATCTTCTGCGACTGGCGGAGTTGCGCCTCGCTGTCGCGCAGCGCCTGCTCGACGCGCTCGCGCTCGCGCACCTCCTCGGTGAGGCCCGCGTTGGCCGCGGCCAATTCGGCCGTCCGGCGCTCCAGCTGCCGCTGCTTGGCGGTGAGCGACGCCATCAGCTCGGCGAACGACTCGCCCAGCGCGCGCACCTCGGCCGACGCGTCGGCCGCGTCGAAGCCCCGGCCGCCCGGCGCCGCGGCGTCGGGTGACCGCAAGTAGCGCACGAAGTCGGCCAGCGGGCGGAGCACCGAACGCGCGACGAGAGCGCCGACGCCCCCGGCCACGAGCACCGCGAGCACCCCGACCAGGAGGAAGTTCCAGAGCAGTGGTCGGGTGAGCGCCTGCACCGTGGGCGCGAGCGGACGCAGCAGCCAGAACGCCACCGGCGCCCCGTCCTGGTCCACGCCCAGCGACACGCCGGCCGCCACCTGGTCCTGGCCGTCCACCCGCAGCATCGTGGGCCCGGGGGTGGGCCGCGGGGGCACCGTGACGCCCGGCGACAGCGACACGGTACCCAGCACCACGCGCCCGCCCGAAGCCACGAGCACCTGGCCGTCGGGCCCCGGCCGCAGGGCGGACGCGAACGCGAAGTCCACCCGCTCGCCGAGCACCACGGCGCCCAGCGTGTAGCCGTCGAGCACGAGCGGGTAGACCGCCACCTGATACAGCGCGTCGGGGGCGCGCAGCACGGCCAGGCCCCCGCTGTCCGCCGGCGCGGCCGGATCCAGCGCCCCGCGCATCGCGGGCATGCGGCTCAGGTCCATCCGCCGGGGAAGGGGGCTCCCGCCCCGCACGGCGGACACGAACACCCTCCCCGAGTCGTCCGCGACGGCAAGGAGATCCTTGCCGGTCTCGCGGAGCAGATCGGCGATGGCCTGCTGCACCGTGGCGAGCAGGATCGGATTCGGCCGGGCACCGGCGATCGCGTCCTGGCGCGCGCCCGCCAGCGCCGCGCGCAGAGTCGGCGCCGTGGAGACGAGCGAGGCCCCGAACAGCATCTGCTCGAAGTTCCGCCGCTGCAGGTCGGCCAGCGTGCGCTGATTGCGCGCCAGCTCGTCGGCGAACACGCGCCGGGTGTTCTCGCGGGCGCGCAGCTGGACCACGAGCAGGCTCACGCCCACCACCACCGCGGTGAGCACGGCGGTGAGCCAGGAGAGCTTGACGCCGAGCGGGCGGCGGCGAACGCCGGCGCGGAGGGCCCGCCAGATCGGAACGCGCGCGCCGGTCACGGGGCGTGCGCCGGCGGCGGCAGCGGGATGTCGAGCGTGACCGTGGCCGCCGCGCCCGCCGCGACGCGCACCGACTGCCGCACCGGCGCGATGCGCTCGTGCCACCCGACGACGGCATACGTGCCCGCCGGCACGTCGCGGATCTCGAAATGCCCGGCCCGATCAGGCTTGGCGAACAGCCCGTTGTCCAGCACGAGCACCACGGCGCTCATATCGGAATGAATATGGCAGAACACCTGGACGATGCCCGGCCGGTCGAAGGTCACCGCCCGCGACTCCCCCTTGGGGTAGCGCCCGAGGTCGAACACCGCCGGCGCCGAGAGCGAGAAGACGTTGTGATACACGTCGTCGCGATTCGGGAAATCCACCGTCGTGCCGCGCACGACGGCCAGCACGTGCGGCACGAATCGCTCGCCCGACTGGCTGACCGTGGGATGCTCGGCGGGCGGCGCGCCGGCATCCGGGGCAGGCGTGCCCGACTCCGGCACGAGATAGACCACGACGTTGGCCATCTCTGACGCCGTGTCCAGGACGGCCGGGTCGGGAGGCTGCTGGCCGGGCCCGGGATCAGCGTAGATGCGAAACCGGGGGCGCCGCTGCGCGAGCGACGGCGACAGCAGCACCGTGCCCTCGACGGTTCCCGTGCCCGCCGGAACGGCGCGGGGGGCCCGGGGCGCCGGACCGACGAGGAGTGCAGCGGCAACGATCGCGCGCTGGGTGCGGGCGGAGCGGTGCGGCACGGGCGGTGCCCTCCGGACCGGACAGGGGGATGGAATCTCGGGTGCTGCGGGCGGGAACTGCTCGCGGCGCCGGCCCGGACGCACGGCGCCGCGTGGTCACCTACTCGTCGTAGCGCCCCGGACGCGTGGGGCGGTCGTCATCCTCGTCCAGCTCGTCGTATTCGTCGTCGAGGTCCACGAGGTCGTCGTCGAAGTCTTCGTCATCCTCGTCGTCGTCCTCGCCGTCTTCGTCGTTCTCGTCGGGGTCCCCGTCCTCGGCGTCGTCCTCGTCGTCCTCGCCGTCCTCGCCGTCGAGGTCGTCGTCCTCGAAGTCCTCGTCGTCGAAGTCCACGTCCTCGCCGCCCAGATCGTCGTCGTCATCGTCGTCGTCTTCGTCGTCGTCCAGATCGTCGTCGTCCTCGAATTCGTCCGGCTGATCATCCTCGAGGCTCGGGCGCAGATCGAACTTCTCGTCTGACGAACCGAATGCGGCCAGCATTTCTCGAATCTCCATGGAGGGGGTGACGGTGGGACGGTACAACGGTACGACGGTACGACGGTAAGGCAGAACGCCGGTGTTACGATGAGGCACGCTCCCGCTTCGCGTCGCGGGTCAGGCGCTTGCGCTGCGACATTCCGAGAAACCGCTTCCGGAGCCGGATGAACTGGGGCGTGACCTCGATGAGCTCGTCGTCCTCGATATACTCCAGAGCGCCTTCCAGGGTCAACTCCCGGGGGGGCTCCAGCATGATGTGATCGTCGGCCGACTTGCTCCGCATGTTGGTGAGCTTCTTTTCCTTGGTCGGGTTGACGTCCATGTCGCCCGGCCGCGAATTCTCGCCCACGATCATCCCTTCGTACACCGCGTCGCCCGGTTTCACGAACAGCGTCGACCGCTCCTGCAGGTTCCCCAGCGCGAACGCCACCACCGTGCCCCCTTCCATGGACACCAGGGTGCCCCGGGTGCGCCCGGCCAGCGGCCCCGCCCACGGCCCGTACTCCAGAAAGCGGTGGTGCATGATACCGGTTCCGCGCGTATCGGTCAGGAATTCGCTGCGGTAGCCGAACAGGCCGCGCGCGGGAATCCGGTACAGCAGGCGCACCAGCCCCTGCCCCGGATTCTTCATCTCGATCATCTCGCCGCGCCGCGGCCCCAGCTTCTCGATCACCGTGCCCAGGAAGGCCTCGGGCACGTCAATGGCCAATTCCTCATACGGCTCGAGCCGCTCGCCGTTGGGCCCCTCGTGCGTGATGACCCGCGGCCGGCTGACCTGGAATTCGTACCCCTCGCGCCGCATGGTCTCCATGAGGATCGACAGGTGCAGTTCGCCCCGCCCCGACACGGTCCAGGTGTCGGTGCTGTCGGTGTCCTCGACCCGGAGGGCGACGTTGCGCTCCAGCTCCTTGTACAGCCGCTCGCGGAGCTGGCGGGAGGTCACAAATTTGCCGTCCTGCCCCGCGAACGGGGAATTGTTCACCAGGAAGTCCACCGAAATGGTGGGCTCCTCCACGGCGATGCCGGCCAGCCGGTCCGGGTGCTCCAGATCGGTGAGCGTGAGCCCGATCTCCACCCCCTCCAGCCCCGCCAGGGCCACGATCTCGCCGGCCGAGGCCTGCGGGACCTCGATGCGCTCCAGCCCCTCGAAGGCGAACAGCTTGGTCACCCGGGCCGGCTCGGACGTCTGCGCCGGATCGAGCGGCAGGAGCATGATCTGGTCGCCCACGTGCACGGTGCCGCGCTCGACGCGGCCGATGGCCAGCCGCCCCAGATAGGGCGAGTAGTCGATGGTGGACACGAGCATCTGGAAGGGCCCCTGGGCGTCGTGCGGGGGCGCCGGCACGTGCTCGACGATGGTGTCGAACAGCGGCTTCAGGGCCACCGCGGGGACGTCCAGATCCATCGTCGCCACGCCGTCGCGGGCCGAGGCGTAGACCACGGGCGCGTCGAGCTGGGCCTCGTCGGCCTCGAGCTCGATGAGCAGGTCCAGCACCTCGTCGTGGACGCGGTGCGGGTCGGCGCCCGGCCGGTCGATCTTGTTGATGACCACGATGGGCGTGCGCCCCAGCCCCAGCGCCTTGCGCAGCACGAACCGGGTCTGCGGCATCGGGCCGTCGAAGGCATCGACCACGAGCAGCACGCCGTCCACCATGCGCAGGATGCGCTCGACCTCGCCCCCGAAATCGGCGTGGCCCGGGGTGTCCACGATGTTGATCTTCGTGTCGCCCCAGTGCACGGACGTGTTCTTGGCGAGGATCGTGATCCCCCGCTCGCGCTCGAGCGGGTTGGAATCCATCACCCGCTCCTGGACGACCTGATTCTCCCGGAAGGCGCCGGCCTGGCGGAGCATCTTGTCGACGAGGGTCGTCTTGCCGTGATCGACGTGCGCGATGATGGCGATGTTGCGAATTTCCATAGCCTAGAAACGTAACTGGGGCCGGCGCTTGGATACAACTGCGGGGGCCCCGCCGACGGCCAATCCCGGCGCCTGCCGCCACGGCGCCTTCCGCGGGGGGGCCTGCGGGAGCCGCTCCGTCTGTTCCTCGCCAATGGACTTGCGATCCCCGGAAAATTGCCCCATCGTCCGATCACGGTTCCGTCACGCTTTCGGAGGAGGTGGTCGCATGCACCAGTCCGACGACACCGCCAGCGTGGAGTACCCGCACGGTCGCGGATACGGACACGATTACATGCGCGGTGGCGAAGTCCTCGGCGGCTACGGATACGCCGACCGGGAAGAGTACCAGAGACCCCGTGGGAAGCACGACGACGAGAAGACGGAGAACCTGGAGGCGGGAAAGAGCGCGCGAAGTTAGCGCACGGCGCGAGCCAGATCGCGCCAGTGCGCGGAGCGAATGAGAAAGGCGGAACCCGGTCGCTGGCCGGGTTCCGCCTTCGAGTTCAGTGCGCCGACTCCGCGTCCCGGGGCCCCATCTCCGTCCGCTCGATCTGCATCGTCACGTGCCGGATTCCCATCTCGTGCAGCACGTCGTGCGCCCGCTCGAGCACCCGCTGATGGTCGTGCGGATCCCGCACCAACGCATGCGCGCTGGCCGCCACCAGCCCCGACGTCACCGTCCAGACGTGCAGATCGTGCACGTTCTCCACCCCGGGAATCGCCTCCAGCCGCGCCTTCACGCCGGCCAGCGGAAAGTTGGACGGCGCCGATTCGAGCAGCACGTCCACCGACTCCCTCACCAGCGACCACGCCCCGCGCATGATGAGCGCCGTGCTGAGCAGCGAGGCCAGCGGGTCGGCGTCCAGCCACCCGGTGTAGCGAATCACCACCGCCGCCACGACGGTGCCCACCGAGGCGAGCAGATCGCCCAACACGTGCAGATACGCCCCGCGCACGTTGAGACTGCCCTCGTGCACCGGATGCAGCACCAGGGCGGCGATGGCGTTCACCGCGAGGCCGACGACCGCAACCACGAGCATCAGCCCGCCGTGCACCGGCTCCGGGGTCCGCAAACGGAGCACGGCCTCGATCAGGATCCACGCCGAAATGCCGAGCAGGGTGGCGCCGTTGATCAGCGCCGCGAGGATCTCCCACCGCAGGTAGCCGTAGGTCTTCTCGGCGCTGCCCTGCTGGCGGCAGAACCAGGCCACGAACAGCGAGAGCCCCAATGCTCCGGCGTCGGTCAGGACGTGCCCGGCGTCGGCCAGCAGGGCGAGGGAATTGGAGAGGTAGCCGCCGACCGACTCGCCCACGAGCAGGAGCAGCGTGAGGCCGAGGGCGATGCGCAGGGCGCCGGAGCCGTTGGACCCGCCGGCGGCCAAGCCGTGGTCGTGGTGGTGCCCGTCGTCGGGGCCGTGCGCGTGCGCGTGGGTGTGCGGCATCGGTACGGAAGTTACTGCGGCACAGGCACTAACGTCACGGGGCGGGCCCGGCGCTAGGAGCCGGCGGCCCGGCGTCGTACCTTTCCGTCATGGCCATCCGCCTGATCCTCATCGCGGTTCTGCTGGCCGTGAACGGTTTCTTCGTGGCGGCCGAGTTCGCGCTGGTGCGCTCGCGTCGCTCGCGGCTGGAGGCCATGGCGCGCCGCGGCGGGTGGCGGGCCCGGCTCGCGCTCCGGGCCGAGGAGAACCTGCCGCGGATCCTGTCCACGACGCAGATCGGGGTGACCATCGCCAGCCTGGCCATCGGCGCGCTGGCGGAGGACGCGCTGGGCCCGGCGATCGCCGCGTGGCTGGGCGGGCTGCCGTGGGCCATCGAGGTCGGCGTGCGCGTGGCGGTGGGCGGCACGGCGGCGCTGATCGTGGTCACCTACTTCACCGTCGTGCTGGCGGAGCTGATGCCGCGCGGCATCTCGCTGGGAAATCCCGAGGGGATGGCGGCCTGGCTCACCCCGCCGCTGCTCCTCTTTGCCTGGTTCACGGCCCCGTTCTCGTGGCTGCTCAACCGGTCGGCCCAGTTCGGGCTGCGGCTGGTGGGGCTGGAGCCCCCCAAGGGGGAGGAGAACGTCCATTCGGCCGAGGAGCTGCGGATTCTGGTGGAGCAGAGCCAGGAGAAGGGGGTGCTGCTGCCGCAGGACGCCCACCTCATCGAGGGGGTATTCGAGTTCTCGGAAAAGAACGCCCGCGAGGTGATGACCCCGCGCACCGACCTCGACGCCCTGCCGGTGGACGCGACGCTGGACGACGCGCTGGCGATGGTCGAGGAGACGCACCGCTCGCGCTACCCGGTCTACGAGGACACGATCGACAACGTGGTCGGGCTGGTGCTGGCCAAGGACCTGATCCCCGTGCTGCACCACCCGCCGGCGGCGTTCTCGCTGCGCGCCATCATGCGCCCGGTGCACGTCGTGCCGGGGTCGCGCGAGGTCGAGGACGTGCTGGCCGACTTCAAGCGGCTCAAGGAGCACATGGCGATCGTGCTCGACGAGTACGGGGGCACGGCCGGCGTGGTGACCATGGAGGACCTGCTCGAGGAGATCGTGGGCGAGATCCTGGACGAGTACGACGAGCCGCTGCCCCCGGAGACCCTCCAGGCGGGGGACGTGACCCTCGTGCCGGGCGCGATGAACGTCGGCGAGTTCAACGAGCGGTTCGCGCTCTCGGTTCCCGAGGCCGACTACACCACGATCGGCGGGTTCGTGTTCGGCGCGCTCGGGCGGCTGCCCGTGGTGGGCGACCGCATCACGGCGCACGGGGCGGCGTTCACCGTGCGCGAGCTGGACGGCCGCCGCATCGAGACGCTGGCGGTGAAGGTGACGGGCGCCGCGGGCGGGCCCGAGGACGCCCGGCCGGCCGCCGCGGCGAGCTAGCGGCGCCCGGGGGCCGGGGCCGCC
>JAGWRI010000041.1 GCA_028876525.1 Gemmatimonadota bacterium
GGCCGGCGCCGGGCCGTCATCCGCGATCTCCGCTCATCCTTCAAACATACCGCGCGCCCGGCCCCGTCGGCGCGCGCACGGCCGGTCGGCCGTTGCCCCACGCCGGGTAGGGCTTCGCCCGCTCGGCGCGATCCCGATTCCGGCGACCCTTCAGGACATTCGGTGCCGATGCACCGGAACCAGCGTCCACCCGGAGGTTCGCATGCATTCCATTCGCTTCACCGCGCTCGCCGCGGCCGTGCTGGCGTTCGGCGTCGCGCAGACCGCGCTCGCCCAGGGCCGCCGCGGCGGCGGGGGCGCCCGCTACGACCGCGCCACCGTGCAGACGGTGAGCGGCACGATCGCCGCCATCGACACGCTCCCCTCCCCGCGCGGCGTGGGGGGCGGACTCCACGTCGAACTCAGGACCGCCGACCGGACGCTGAGCGTCCACCTCGGACCGCGCGCCTTCCTCGAGGGCCGGGGTCTCACCCTGGCGGTGGGCGACGCGCTCCAGGCGACCGGCTCGCTGGTCACCTGGCAGGGCCAGCCGGCCCTGCTCGCGGCTTCGGTCACGAAGGGAACCGTGGCCGTGCAGATGCGCGACTCCACCGGCGTCCCGCTCTGGGCCCTGGGACGCCGCGGCGGCGGCTCCCGCTGACCGATCTCCCGTCTGGCCTGGCCCCCCCTCGCGCAATCCCGCCCCCGCGCGGCACATTTGTGTCGCGCGGGGGTTCTGCGTGTAGGATCTTCCGGGAGCGCAACGGCAGAGCGTCGCATCGCGCCCGCCCCGCTCCGTGTCTCCGATCGCCGCCGGAGTTGCCCAGATGAAAACCTCTCGACGCGTTCACATGCGCCTCCCCGCCCGCTCTTTGGTGCTGCTCGGCCTCGCCGCGATGGCCGGAGTGGCCGCGTGCAACGCCAACATCTCGAATCCCGCCAGGGGCGTGCCGGTGGTGGGCAGCTACCACCTCGCGCTCGTCAACGGCTCGCCGCTCCCCTACCAGTCGGGCGCGAGGCGCACGGTGCGCGGGACGCTCAACGTGAACGCCAACGTCACCTACTCGCTGAGCGAGACCGACAGCGGCGCCGCCGGACTCACGACGTTCAGCTCGAGCGGGCGCTGGAGCATTCTCGCCCAGCAGCTGACGCTCATCGACGGAAGCTCCGGCGTCTACACCGCCACGCTCTCGGCGCAGCTCGATTCGATGTCGATCCCGATCAACGGACACACCAGCATATACGCCAAGAACTGACCACCGGCCGCCCCCCATGCGCTCCCTCCGCCTCCCCATCGCCTCCCGCCGTTCCCTGATCGCGATCGCCGCCGTCGCCCTGTTGCCCGGACCGGCGCGCGGCCAGGAAACCGAAACCGAGCGGGCCGCGGCCCGCGACGTCGTGCGCACCCTCGATTCGCTCGAGCAGTCGCTCGGCATTCCGGCCATGGTCGCGAAGCTCACCGGGCCCGACGCGGGGCGCGACGCCGTGACCGCGCGCGCCCGGCAGCTCATGGCCACCGAGCTGCTCGCCATGGGCGACGACATCACCACGCACCCGGAAATCGGGTTCACGGAGCATCGCTCGGTGAAGATTCTCGCCGACTGGCTCACGCGGCACGGCTTCGACGTCACGGTCGGGGTCGCGGGGCTGCCCACGGCGTTCGTGGCGCGCTACGGCCGGAACGACGGCGCGCCCAACCTCGGCGTGATCGTGGAATACGATGCGTTGCGGGGCACCAGGGGCGCGTTCCACGGCGACCAGCACAGCACGCAGGGCCCGATCGGGCTGGCGGCGGCCGTGGCCGTCGCCGAGTACCTGACGCGCACCCACACCCCGGGCAGCGTGACCGTGTTCGGCACGCCGGGCGAGGAGATGATGCCCCCCGTCGCCAAGACCGTGATGAACGACTCGGGCGTGTTCCGGGGCATGGACGTGATCGTGCGCAGCCATTCGAGCATGGTCACGAGTCGGCCGGCGCCCGGGTTCGGCACCTGCTGCATGAACATCGACGGCGTGAAGTACACGTTCAGCGGCGCGCCGGCCCACCAGCTCACGGCGTGGAACGGGCGCAACGCGCTCACCGCGGTGATCCATTTCTTCGACAACGTGGATGGCATTCGCAGCAACCTGCGGCCCGAGGCGCGCATCCAGGGGGTGATCGTCGAGGGCGGCGCCGCCCCGAACGTCGTACCCGATCGCACCGTGGCCGACTTCTACGTCCGCTATCCCGACGAGGTCTACCTGGCCCAGGAAGCCGCGATGGTGGACGATGCGGCGCGCGCGGCGGCGCTGGCCACCGGCACCAAGGTGAAGATCGACCACTACGGGCAGCTGCGCGACGGGATCGGCATCGGCACGCTGGGCGAGCTGGGATTCGCGTACATGAAGAAGTTCGGCGCGACCAACGTGCAGCCCGAACCCGGCAAGCCGCAGGGCTTCGAGGAAACGGGGAGCGTGTCCAGCGAGATCCCGGGGCTCGGCTTCACCTCGCAGACTTCCTCGGCGCCGAACCACACGTACGAGATGCTGGCCGACGCCACGGCGCCGATCGGGCATCACGGGTTCACGGTGGACGCCCAGGCCATGGCGGCGGTGCTCTATGACTTCGCCACGCACGCCGAGTACCGCGCCGCGGTGAAGAAGGAATTCGACGCCGTCCGCGGGCTGCACGACCGGTATACGGACGAGCTGAAGAAAGTCTACACGCTGCCCAGGGTGCCGGACCCGCAGTGAGGCGGCCGGCCCGGCGCGTGGAACTTTCCGCCGGCTGCGGCATTGATAGCGCAGGAGGACTCACATGCGCCCCCACGCCCTGCTGCCACTCGGAGTTGCCGTCTTCATGCTCAGCGCCAGTTCCTGCCGCGCCGCCAGCGCCGCGGTCACCATTCCCGACCCGGCCGTGGACGTGCCGCTCGCCAGCGCGTCCGGTCAGCGGGTCGCGGTGCTGGCCGGCGGCTGTTTCTGGGGAATCCAGGCCGTGTTCGAGCACGTGCAGGGCGTGATCAGCGCGACCTCCGGCTACTCGGGGGGCACGCTCGCCAACCCGGACTACGACGAAGTGAGCAGCGGGTCCACCGGGCACGCCGAAACGGTGCGCATCGTGTTCGACCCGTCCAAGATCACGTTCGGGCGCCTGCTCAAGGTCTTCTTCGCCGTCGCCCACGATCCGACCGAGCTGGACCGGCAGGGACCCGACGTCGGCACGCAGTATCGGTCGGCCATCTTCTACACCAACGCCGGCCAGCAACGGGTAGCCGAAGCGTACATCCGGCAGCTCGACGCCGCGCACGTCTTCGGGGGCCCCATCGTCACGCAGGTCGTGCCCTTCCAGGCGTTCTACGAGGCCGAGGCCTACCACCAGGACTTCGCGGCCAGGCACCCCGACAACGCGTACATCGTGATCAACGATGCGCCGAAGGTCGCGAACCTCGCCCGCGAGCTGCCGGACCTCTACACGGCGAAGGCGGCGCGCCCGTAGCCCGCGCGCGCCGGCACTATCTCGGCTTCGGCGCGTTGGGCCGCAGCGATTTCTCGCCCGGCGTCACCCCCTGCATGTTCCAGGTTTCGACCTGGTACACGGTCGTCCCCGTGTCCGCCCGCGCCCAGACGGCGCTCGCCGTCGAGTCGAACAGCACGTCGGCCAGCGGCGAGGCGCCGGTGCCGAACACCCGCACCCGCGCGGTGGGGTGCGCGAACTGGGCGGCCTTGGCCTCGGCTGTCGAGGCGAAACCCTCGGCCGACAGCGGATTGAGGTGATTCACGAGCGCCATCGCGGCAATCGAGTCGGCGGGCCCGGCGCCGGCCAGCGACCAGGCGCCCGTGGAGCCCCGGACGAGCGCATACGCTTCGCGCCCGTGCCGGACTTCGATCCGGCGGATGCTGTCGGCAGGGAGCGCCACGATCGTGTGGTCGCGCCACTCGACCAGCCCGTGACCGAACGCGCCGGCCAGCGTGCCGTGCAGCGAGTACACCCGGTCGCCCGCCGTGGGCCGGACGTACAGGCCCGCGTAGTCGGCGGTCTGGTGGCCCGTGGTCCAGTCCATCACGACGCGGCCGCCGGCGATCACGCGCACGCGCTGCCCGCTGTCCGGGGTCACGCCCAGGCTCGGCTGCGCCGACCGGTTCTCGGCCACCAGCTCGGTGCTGTTCGCCGAGGTGTCGGCCAGCGCGCTCAGGAGCTGCGCCACGTTGGACTGCGTGGCCGGGTAGGCGTCGTCGCGCCACCGGTGGTTGCCGTCGCGCACGAGCAGCGCCGTGTCGCCGCCCTTCGTGAACGCCACCGTGTCCACCGCCGCCGTGTCCACCGGCGCGATCGCCAGGCGGATCACGCGGTCGCCGGTCGAGCGGCGGGTGAGCGCGAGCACGCCCCAGACCACGACCACCGCCGCCAGGACCATCGCCAGCCGAACCAGCTGCTTGTTGTTCATGCGGCGCCTCCCCCGGCCGGTGCGAGGCGCCGGTACGGCGCGCGGGTGCGACGGCGGCGGCGGGCCAGCGCCGCCAGCCCGGCAATCGCCACCAGCACGGGCACGCCGATCAGGTTGAAGTACTTCACGAAGTCGCGCGTGCCGGCGCTGGTGAAGGCCAGCTTGGGCGGCGCGCGGTTCTTGGAGCGGATCGAGATCAGCGCGTCGTCCTGGGCCAGCCAGTCCACCGCGTTGAGCACGAAGTCGAGGTTCTGCGGCGAGTGGCCCACGATGCGGTCGGTCACGAAGTCGGTGTTCCCGACCACGATGAGCCGGCCGCTGGCGCTGTCGGCTTTGGCGCGCGGCGTGACCTCGACCGCGAGCAGCTGCGGTTTCAGGCTGTCCTGCGGGAACTGGCGCGTGGGATTGATGGACGCGAACCCCGTGATGACCCCGGCGTCTGGGGTGGACACGTACAGGGGGACGTGCGCCCACGCCGTTTCGCTGGTCGTGTCCACCGGGCTCGTCCAGGTGAGCAGGATGCTGGGCACCTGCTGGTTCACCACCGACGTGCCGGTGCTGCGCGCGTCGATGAAGAACGGGTAGCGGGCCAGCGCCTGCCCCGCGGCCGACGGCACCGGCACGATCTCGTTGCTCACCAGGTCGTACGCCATGCTCGACGGCACCGACACGCCGAACGGTCTGAGCACGGCGTCCCATCCCACGGCGGTCGGCGCGGCCATCGGCTCCTGCTGCTCGGGCTCCATGCCGCTGGCCATCACGAGCGCGCTGCCGCCGCGCTTGAAGAACGCGGCGAACCGCGCGGCGGTCCGCGGTCCCACCGAGTCCGGCGAGCCGATGAGCACCGCCGTGCGCACGTCGCCGGCGGGCTGGGTCGAGTCCGTGGGCGACGCCATGCGCACGGTGTACGACTTGCCCAGCTCCTCGGTGAGCGCCTGGACCGTGGCCGCCGGACCGGTCGCGGCATTGAACACGTCCACTACCGGCTTCCGCGTTTCGGTCAGCGACTGGATGGCCGACGCCAGCCGGTACTCCAGGTCGTCGGTCTCGTTGACGAACGGGAGCACCTGGCGCTTGCCCTCGTACTGGACGGCCAGCCCGAAGTAGCCCTGCTTGACCTGCAGCGACGCGTTGCCGACGACGTTGAACTGCACGGGCTCCACGCCCAGCGACCGGGCCTCGGAGGCCGCGGACGAGTCGTCGCCCGGATTCTCCGCCTCGATGCGGATCTTGCCGTGCGACGCCGAGCGGAGGTCGCGCAGGAGATCGTCCATGTCCTGCTTCATGAGCGACACGCCCGTGGGCAGCGAGCTGGACGCGAACTCCTTGATCGTCACGAGGTCGTTCAGGTGGCCCACGATCTGCTTCGTGCCCGACGACAGCGTGTAGGCGTGCCCCGGCGTGAGGTCGAGACGGCCGTCGATGTAGTTGCCGAGCAGGTTGACCACCACCAGGATCGCCACCGCCAGCCCGACGCCGAGCTGCAGGCGCGGCCTCGCCGCGCCCTGGCGCGACAGCTTGCGCCCCAGCAGGGCGCCGTACGCCAGCGCCAGGAACACCCCGGCCAGCGACAGGAAGTACACGGCGTCGCGCAGGTCGATCACCCCGCGGCCGATGTTCTCGAAGTGCGACAGCACGCCGAGCCGCGCCGCGATGGTGCCCAGCGCCGGCGGGAGCCCCACGATCAACGGGCTCAGCCCGAACAGGATGAGCACGAACAGCGTGGCCACGGCGAGGATGAACGCGGTGATCTGGCTCTTCGCGAGGCTGGATGTCCACACGCCCACGCCCACCATGCCGAGCGACAGGAGCGCCGCGCCCACGTACTGGGCCACGATCGGCCCCCATTCCAGCTTCGCCCCCAGCATGAGCGTGATCGGGATCGGCAGCGTGAGCGCGAGACCGATCCACAGGAACAGCACGGCGCCGGCGAACTTGCCGAGCAGCAGCTCCAGCTCGCTCACCGGCTGCGCCAGCACCAGCTCCAGCACCCCGCTCCGGGCGTCCTCGGCCAGAGTGCGCATCGCGACGGCGGGAACGAAGAACAGAAACAGCCAGGGCATCAGATCGAGCATCGGCCGCAGCGTGGCCTGGCCGTCGAGGTACGCCTGGCGGAAGAACATGAACGCGTTCGCGGCGATGAACACCACCAGCAGCACGTATCCCGTGGGGTGGTCGAACAGCGACCTCACCTCGCGCCGGGCGATCGTCCAGAGGCGTCCGATCATGCGGCCGCCTCGGCGGCCGGCGCCGCCGCGTCGTCGAGGCCGGCGGTGAGCTGGCGGAACAGGTCCTCCAGGCTCCCCGCTTCCTGGTGCAACTCGTACAGCGTCCACCCGGCCGCCTTCGCCGTCTCGAAGATCTGCGGCCGCAGGTCGGGCTCGCCGGTGCCCAGCACCTGCACGCGCCACCGGCCGCCGCCCGCCTCCTGCGCGTCCACGCTGCGCACGCCCGGCAGCGCGGCCAGCCGCGCCTCGACGTCGCGCCCCGCGACCTCGACGTCCACCCGCACCCCGGCCGTGGCGCGCGACACCAGGCCGTCCACCGATCCGTCGGCCACGAGGCGGCCGCGGTTGATGATCAGCAGCCGCGAGCAGGTGTGCTGCACCTCGGGAAGCACGTGCGTGGACAGCATCACCGTGCGCTCGCGCCCCAGATGGCCGATCAGGTGGCGGATCTCGACGCGCTGGTTCGGGTCCAGCCCCTCGGTGGGCTCGTCGAGGATCAGCAGGTCGGGGCGATGCAGGATCGCCGCCGCCAGCCCCACGCGCTGCCGGTACCCCTTGGAGAGCTCGCCGATCGGCCGGTTGAACACCGGCTCGATGCCGGTGGCCGCCACGGCCTCGTCCACCGCCCGCGCGCGCTCCACCCCGGCCAGCTCGCGCAGCCGGCCCATGAAGTCGAGGTACTCGCCGGCGAGCATCTCGGCGTAGAGCGGGTTGTTCTCGGGCAGGAACCCGATGCGGCGCTTGGCCTCGCGGCCCACCTGGGCCAGCGGCACCCCGTCCAGCCGGATCTCGCCGCCGTCGGGCTCGAAGATCTGCGTGATCATGCGCATGGTGGTGGACTTCCCCGCCCCGTTCGGCCCCAGGAAGCCCACGACCTGCCCGCGGTCCACGGCGAACGACACCTCGTCCACCGCGGTGATTCCGTCAAAGCGCTTGGTGACGCGCTCCAGCGAAAGAAGCGACATGGCGTGATTTGAATATTGGTATGGTGTGGAACGCTGGCGGCGCAACATGGACACCGGATGACGCTCGGGGGAGCGCGTCCCGCCAGTCTCGTATCAAAGAAAACGATGCCCGGCGCGTGTCAATCCGCGCCGGGCGTTAGGATTTCGTTAGGGGCCGCCGCCGCTCAACGTTTCGTCGCGCTTTCGGCGCGCGCGGCAAGCCACTGCCGCCAGTCGGCGTCGAGTTCGGCGAACGTCTTCGGGCCGCGCGGCTGCGCCGCGAGGATCGGCGCGATGGGCCTGCCCGCGATCGCCGTGTCCACCATCTGGCCGATCAGCGGCGCTCCCTCGCGCGTGGCCAGATAATGGCCCAGCACGACGGCCTCCGCGTCGTACAGCATGGCCCCGCGCAGCGGCAGCGCCTGGCGCCGGTTCCCGGAATCGCCGCCGCGCCCGCGGCCGGCGTACCGCCCACGGCCGTACCCGCCGCGCC
>JAGWRI010000042.1 GCA_028876525.1 Gemmatimonadota bacterium
CCGCGAGCACGCGGCGCACGAGGCGTTCCTGCAGCCGCCACATCGGCGAGCGCGTGCGCGCCTCGCCTTCGGGATGGTCGAACCCGAGGACGTGCAGGGTGCCGTGCACGACCAGCCGCACCAGCTCCTCGCGCACCGGGAGTCCGCGTTCGCGGGCCGACCGCCGGGCCACGGCCGGCGCGATGTAGACGTCGCCCACGCGCGGCCGGCCGCGCGCGACGGGGGCGAAGCCGAATGAGATGACGTCCGTGGGGCCGCGGTGCCCGAGATGGCGGGCGTTGAGGCGGGCAATCGTGCGGTCGCTGACGAACGCGATGGAGAGCTCGGCGTGCCGCACCCGCCGCGCCCGCAGCACGGCGCGGGCCGCCTCGGCGGCGAGGGCACGCGGAATCGCCAAGCGTCCCGCCTCGACGGCGACGTCCACCCGGAGGCTCATCGGCGCCTCAGTCCGGGGTGTCCGACGCGTAGGCTCTGATGATCTGCCGCACCAGCCGGTGCCGGACCACGTCGGCCTCGGTGAAGTAGTGGAACGCGATGCCCTCGATTCCGGTGAGGATCCGTTCCACCTGGAGCAGGCCCGATTCCTCGCGCTTGGGCAGGTCCACCTGCGTCTTGTCGCCGGTGACCACCACCTTGGAATTCACGCCCAGCCGGGTGAGGAACATCTTCATCTGCATGGAGGTCGCGTTCTGCGCCTCGTCGAGGATCACGAACGCGTCGGCCAGCGTGCGCCCGCGCATGAACGCCAGCGGCGCGATCTCGATGACGCGCGTCTCGAGCGCCTTCTGCACCCGCTCGAACGGCATCATCTCGTCCAGCGCGTCGTACAACGGGCGAAGATACGGGTCCACCTTGGCCTGCATGTCACCGGGGAGAAACCCCAGCGACTCCCCGGCCTCGACCGCCGGTCGCGCCAGCACGATGCGCCGCACCCGCTTCCGCGTGAGGGCGTCCACGGCGGCGGCAACGGCGAGATACGTCTTGCCGGTGCCCGCCGGTCCGATGCCGATGACGATGTCCTGCTCGGCGATCTTGGCGAGGTACTCGGCCTGGCCCGGGGTCTTGGCCTGCACGATGCGGCGCACGCCGGGCAGCGCGATCCGCGCCGTGGCCGGCACGCCGGGCGCCCCGCCCGCGTCCGGCGCCTCGGCGGCGCCGGTGTCCTCGATTTCCAGCTCCGACAGCCGCAGGACGTCGTCGGCCGAGAGCGTGAGGCGCTGCCGCGCGACGTCCACCATGCGCTGCCCCACCGGCGCGGCGCGTTCCACCAGCTCCTCGGGGCCGGAGATGGCCAGCGCCTCGCCGCGCAGGGCCACGCGCACGCCGAACAGCCGCGACAGCTCCACGAGATTCACGTCGTTGACGCCGGCCAGCGTGAGCAGGTCGGCGCCTTCGGTGGAGATGCGGCGCGTGGTGACGCCGGGGTCGGTCACGTCGCCTGCCCCCGGACCGCGATGTGCAGGTCGCGCAGCTCGTCGGCGGGCACCGGCGCCGGCGCGCCCTCGAACAGCGCGCGCGCCGCCGTGGTCTTCGGAAAGGCGATCACGTCGCGAAGCGACCCGGCGCCGGCCAGCATCATCGCGATGCGATCCATGCCGAACGCGATGCCGCCGTGCGGCGGCGCGCCCGCGCGCAGCCCTTCGAGCAGGAATCCGAACCGCGCCTGGGCGGTGGCCTCGTCGATCCCGAGCAGGGAGAACATGCGGGCCTGCAGCGCCGGATCGGCGATGCGGATGCTGCCGCCGCCCAGCTCAGTCCCGTTGAATACCACGTCGTACGCGTTGGCGCGCACGCGCTCCGGCGCGCTATCCAGCAGTGCGACGTCGTCGGCATTGGGCGACGTGAACGGGTGGTGCACCGACGTCAGATCGCCGGTGCCGGCGTCGCGCAGGAACAGCGGAAAGTCGGTCACCCAGAGGAAGGCCCGCGCGCCGTCGGGCACGAGGTGCATCCGGCGCGCCACGTCCTGCCGGACGCGGTCGAGCGCCGGGCTGGCCGACGCGTCCGGGCCCGCGACGTAGAGGCCGAGCCCGCCCTCGGGAATGCCCAGGCGCGCCGCTGCGCCGTCGCCCAGGAACCGGGCCGCCGGCCCCTCGAGCACGCCGTTCACGAGCTTGAGGCGGATCAGCCCCGCCGCGCCGGCGGATTTCGCCTCGGCCTCGATCTCGTCGACCTGCTTGCGCGACAGCGTGGCGCCGCCGGGAATCACGATGCCGCGGATGCGCCCGCCCTGGGCGAGCACGGTGCGCGCGATGCCGAACTCGGTGTCCCGGAACGCGTCGCTCGCGTCGCCGATCTCGAGTCCGTAGCGCAGGTCGGGGCGGTCGCACCCGTAGCGCTCCATCGCGTCGGCGTACGTCATGCGGCGGAAGGGCGCCGGAACGGCGATCCCCGCCTCGCCCCAGAGCGCGGCGATCAGTCCCTCGGTGAGGCGGATGACGTCCTCCACGCCGATGAACGACGCCTCGATGTCGATCTGCGTGAACTCGGGCTGGCGATCGGCCCGCAGATCCTCGTCGCGAAAGCAGCGCGCGATCTGGAAGTAGCGATCGTACCCGGCGACCATCAGCAACTGCTTGTAGATCTGCGGCGACTGCGGGAGGGCGTAGAACTCGCCCTCGTGGACCCGGCTGGGCACGATGTAGTCGCGCGCCCCCTCGGGCGTGGGCTTGGTGAGAATCGGCGTCTCGATCTCGAGGAACCCCTGGTCGCTCAGGTACCGCCGCGTGACCTGCATCAGCCGATGCCGCAGGATGAGGCTCGCCTGCAGCTCGGGCCGGCGCAGGTCGAGGTAGCGGTGGCGCAGGCGCAGCTCCTCGGCCGGCAGGTTCTCGCCCTTGGCGCGGGCCACCGGGATGGCGGGCACCGCGGCCGGCCCGACCACGGTGAGCGCGGTCGCGTGGACCTCGACGTCGCCGGTGGCGAGGTCGGCATTGCGCATGGCCTCGGGGCGCGCGACCACCTCTCCCTCGACGAGCACGACCGTCTCGTTGCCGAGCGCCGCCGCCCGATCGCACAACTCCTTGGGCGTGCGCTGGGGGTCGAAGGAAATCTGGACCAGGCCGTCGAGGTCGCGCAGGTCCACGAACACGAGGCCGCCGAGATTGCGAGCGCGGTGCACCCACCCGCCGAGCCGGACCCGCTGGCCCGCGTGCGAGGCGCGAAGGCTCCCGCACCGATGGGTCCTCAAGGAAGTCGAGAGATCGGTTGACATTCAGGAATTGGGAGAGGGCGCCGGCACCGCCGGACAGCGCCAGCGCGCGATCGCGGGCCGGACGCACAAACCGACCCGGCGATCCTGGGCCGGGTCGGATGGATGAGGCGGGTTCCGGGAATCGTTCATCGAACCTTGTATCATAATGCCGGAACTCGACTTACGGTAGTTCATCGCTTGACTCTCGGGACGGGTCCCGACTAGCTTAAGTCCATGCGCCGCTTGCTCTTTGCCGCCCTCATGTGCGGCGGCATGGCAACTCCATCGCTCGCCCAGCAGGTCCCGGCGCGCGACCTGCTCGATTTTCCGATCGGCTCCATAGCCGAGCCGGCGGCGTTGAGCGTCCTGCTCTCCAGCGGCCTCTGGAATCCGGCGGCGGTCGCGATGCCGGCCGGCGAGCGGGTGCAGCTCGGGATCGTCGCGCTCAATTCGCCCATCGAGCAGGGCGTCTCGGCGCAGCTCGGCGCCGTCTCGATCGCCCTGCCCCGCGCCTTCGTGCTCACGACGTCGCTGCTCAAGGCCACGATCACCGACCTCGTGCCGACGCAGACCGACCCGCAGAGTCTGGGCGGCGAGATTCCCTACGGCACGACGGTGTTCTCGGCCGGCCTGTCGCGCCGGTTCGGCGGGCTCGTCGCGGGCGCCGAGGCGCGCGTGCGCACGGGCACCGTGGACTACATCCAGCGATCGGCGTTCTCGCTCGACTGGGGCGTGGTGGCCGACAGCCTGTTCCGCACCCCGGTGCGCCTGGCGGCGTCCACGTTCCTGCTCAGTCCCACGCCGTCGCGCGAGCGGGCCACGATCCTCGGGGCGGCCGACGTCCCGGTCGCCCGCCGCGGCTCGCTGTTCGAGGTGCGCGCCGGCGTCGCCGCGTCGGCAAGCGACGGGCGCGGGCACGAGGACTATTTTTACGGCACGGTCCGTTACGCGGCCCTGGAAGCGCGTGGGGGGCTCGCCCGCACGCACGAGTTCGGCACGACCTCGAACCATCTGCGCCTCGGCCTCGATCTGCGCTACGGCCGGTACGCCGTGGGGATCGCCCGGGAGCAGGAGGGCGCGGGGCTTGGCGCCGTGTACCAGTTCATGCTGACGTCGGTGTTCCGATGAGCGATCTCGAAAACCTCCTCGACCTCACGCCGGCCCACGCCCTGGATCGGCTCACCGCGTTCATGGCGGAGCTCGGGCTGCCGGCCTACCGGGCGCGCCAGGTGGTGCGCCATCTCTGGATGGCGCCGGCGCCCGATTTCGCGCACATGACCGACCTGCCGGCCGCGCTGCGGGAGCAGCTCGCCGCGCGGTTCGCGCTGCCGCGCCTCACGGCGATCGCCCGGCAGCGGTCGAGCGACGGGACCGAGAAGTTCCTGTTCCGGCTGGCCGACGGCGAGGCGGTGGAGACGGTGGCCATTCCCGACGGCAACCGGGTCACGCTGTGCATCTCGTCGCAGGCCGGGTGCGCCCTCCAGTGCGCCTTCTGCGCCACCGGGGCGATGGGGTTCTCGCGCAACCTCGCGGTGCACGAGATCGCCGGCCAGGTGCGCGAAATGCGCCTGCTCGAGCCCCCGATCCAGGTCACGAACGTCGTGTTCATGGGCATGGGCGAACCGCTCATGAACTGGAAGGCGGTGGATCCGGCGCTCACCATTCTCAACGATCCGAGCGGTCTGGGCATCGGCGCGCGGCACATCACGGTGTCCACCGTCGGCGTGCTTCCCGGGATCGTGGCGCTGGGCAAGCGCCCCGAGCAGTTCCGCCTCGCGATCTCGATTCACGCCCCCAGCGACGCCCTGCGCCGCGAGCTGATGCCGATCAACGCCAAGTACCCGCTGGCCGAGGTGATCGAGGCGGCGCGGGTGTTCGACCGGCGGGTGACCTTCGAGTACGTCATGCTGGGCGGGGTCAACGACGGCGAGGAGCACGCGCTCAACCTGGCGGCCCTGGCGCGCGAGTGTCGGGCGTTCGTGAACCTGATTCCCCTGCATCCCGGTGGCGCGCGCGGGTTCACGGCGTCCACGCGCGAGCGCGTCGGCGCATTCGCGCGCGAGCTGCGCGCCCAGGGCATCGAGGTGGCGGTGCGGCGGAGCCGCGGCGTGGACATCGCCGCGGCGTGCGGGCAGCTACGGACGGAGCGGCTCGGGCGGGGAACGCCACGTGCGCCCGAGCAGGACGGTCACGTCCACGTAGAAGGTTGAATCGGGGCGCGTCTCGACGCGCGCCCCGCCCAGGGCCCTGGCCACCCGCGCCGCCCTCTCCGGGTGGCCCGACCGGTCGAGCACCACGGTGCTGTCCTGCTGCCGGCCGGCCGTGCCGATGAGCACGACGTCGAACCCGGCGCGCCGGAGCACGAACGTCGCGGCCCGGGCCAGCCCGCGGGTCGCCGTGGCGTTCAGCACCTCGACCCGGACGCGCTCGTCCGCCGGCGCGGTCACGTCGGGCGTCCGCGCGGCCGGAGGGGGGGCCTCGCGGGCGCGGTGGCGCCAGTACCAGAACCCGCCCGCCACGACCAGCGCCGCGACCGCGATGGCGGCGATACCCCGCGCCTTCACTGCAGCGAGTTCCAGAGGGCGATGGTGGGCTCGAACACGGCGTGTCCTTCGCGCAGCGCCCACTCGATGCGGGCGCGCACGACCTGCCGGAACGCGCCCTCGAAGTCGTGCGGCACCTGCGCCGCGAGAAAGGCGCGGTCGGCCCGCGCGAACCGGCGCCCGGGCTCCAGGAAGTCGGCCATGTACAGGGCGCGGCCGGTGCGCGCCCAGTCGCGGCGCCCGATGGTGTGGTGGCGGATCGCGTCGAGGACGTCGGCGCGCGCCTCGCCGTCGTGGGCCAGGCGCACGGCGGCGGCGGGCCCGTGCAGCGTCTTCACGGGACTGGTCGCGTCGCCGGCCAGGGTGCGCAGGGCGTCGTCGGGCGCGTCGCGCAGCGCGTCGTGCCACTGGCCGGCGTCGTGCCACGCCGCGGCTTCGCGGGCGCCAACGCCGAGGGCGCCCGCCCACGTGTCGAGCAGCGCCGTCACGCGCTCGATGTGGCCGCGCCGGGCCTCGGTCACCTGCGCCCAGGCGGGAAGGACGATCGTCGGCGTCGGGTCAGCCACGGAGAGCGGTCTCCAGCTCGGCGGCCTCGCGCTGCCAGAAGTCGCGGTCGCGAAGTCCGGGGTGCGGCACGGTGAGCCGGTCGTCGGTCATCTGGCGATCGCCGAACGTGACGATGTCGAGGTCGAGGGTGCGCGGGCCCCAGCGCACGTCGCGGAGGCGTCCCGCGGCGCGCTCGATGCCGTGCAGGGCGTCGAGCAGCGCATGGGGCGCGAGGGTGGTGTCGAGCGCCAGCATCTGATTGAGATAGGGCGGCTGACCGGGCGGGCCGAACGGCGCGGTCTCCTCCACCGCCGTCTCGGCGACGACGCGCGTGCCCGGCAGCGCCCCGATGGCCCGCCGTGCGTCGGCGAGCGCGCGTGCGCGGTCGCCGAGGTTGGCGCCCAGCGCGACGAACGCGACCTCACCCATCGAGGGGCCGGCGGATCGCGACCTCGACCGTGTCCAGGGGCGCGCCGAGCGGCACGTGCGGCTTGCGCACCGCGACGTCCACCCGTTCCACGCCGGCCACGGCGAGCGCGGCGGCGGCCACCCGCTCGGCGATCTCCTCGAGGTACTTGCGGGGCGAGTCGTCCACGGCGCGGCGCGCGGCGTCGTGCAGGCCGCGGTAATCCACGATGCCGGTGCGTCCGGGGGCGATCCACGCCGTGAGGTCCACCTCGAGCGGCTGCGGGTACTCGCGCTCGTGCGCCAGGATGCCGACCAGGACGTGGAAGCGCATCCCGCGCAGGGTGATGCGGTCGTGCAGCGGGGTTCCGGTCATGCGACGCTCGTGATGCGCTCGGTGAGGTCACTCAGGTAGCCGCCCACCGAGCGCAGCTCCTGGATGGCGCCCTCGAGTTCGCGCAGCGCGTCGGCCTGCTCCTTGGCCGAGGCGGTCACGTTCTCGGCGCCGGCGCGGTTGCGCTGGGAGATGGCGGCGATGCGGGCCACGCGCTCGCGCAGCTTGCCGAACTCCAGCTCCTGGTCGCGCGACGTCTGGGCGATGCGGTGGGCGGCGGCGGCGGCGCCCGCGGTGGCGGCCACGATGAGGTCGAGCGCGGCACGGGCCGATTCGGAGAGCGACTCGGCGTCGCTCACGATCGCCTGGCCGCGCCCCATCTGGAGCGCCACGCGCCGCATCTGCTCCTCGAAGCCGAGCAGCACGTCGCTCGCTTCGTCCGCCGCCCCCGCGCTCTGCTCGGCGAGCTTGCGCACCTCGTCGGCCACGACGGCGAACCCCTGCCCCTGCTCGCCGGCGCGCGCCGCCTCGATGGCGGCGTTGAGGGCGAGCAGGTTCGTCTGGTCGGCCAGCGAGCGGATGACCGAGATGAATTCGGTGATCCGGCGGGCGCCCTGGGCCAGCACCTCGACCTGCCCCGCGCTCTCGCCCACGAACCCCTTGGCGTTCACCAGCCGCTCGATCGCGGTGGCGATCGTGAGCTGGTGCTCGCCGGCGATCTCGGTGGCGCGCTGGCTCGCCTCGGCGGCCTCGGTGCCGTCGCGCGCCACGGCGGCCGTGGCGTCGTGCATCGACGTCGTGGCGGCGAGGCTGCGGTCGATCTGGTCGCTCTCCTCGACCACGCCGCGGCCCATGTCGGTGATCGTGCGCGCCACCGTCTCGCCCCCCGAGCGCAGCGCGCGCGCCGAGTCGGTGAGGGTGTCCAGCTGCGAGCTGACGCGCGTCATCGCGTCGAGCAGCGGCTGGCGCAGGTTGTGAATGTGGAGCGTGGTGGCGAGCTGGTTGGCGAACCGCCGGATGAGGCCCACTTCCTTGAGCGAATACGCCCCGCGCTTGTGGTGCTCCAGCTCGAGCAGGCCGACGTTGCGGTCGCCGAACCGGAGCGGAATGACGGCCAGGCTCTCGACGTGCGGGCGGACGCGGTCCAGGCGCTGGTCATGCTCGGCGTCCTCGACCACGATCGGCTGCCCGGTGGCCAGGGCCTCGCGGCGCAGCCACTGGGTGGCGTCGTGGTCCCGCACCCCGCGGGCCTCGCCGTCGCCGCTGTGGCTCCAGACCAGGGTCAGCCCGTCGCTGTCCAGGCGGAAGATCGTGAACGCGCGCCAGTCCACGAGGCGGTGGGCCAGCGCCACGATGCGCCGGAAGGCGTCGCTCAGGCTCACGTCGGACGACACCACCTGCTCCATGGCGAGGATCTTGTTCAGCTCCTCGGCGGCCACCGCTTCCTCGAGGATGCGCTTGAGCAGGAGCCCGGCCAGCCCGAGCACGAGCCCCACCAGCGCCCAACCCGCGGGACCCAGTTGATCCACCGCGATGAGCACGAGCGCCACGGTCACGGCCGACGCCCCGAAGCCGATCACCTCGTAGCGGAGGATGAGCGACTTCTCCTCCTCCAACAGCTTGTCGCGGAACAGCAGCGTGAAGTACAGGAGCCCGCGGCTGAACAGGAAGTACACGAAGACGAACAGCGCCAGCGGCGGGATGCTGTCGGCGGTGAGGCCGGCCCCCGGCGTCGTGGTCAGGAGCGACGCCCAGGCATAGATGCCCACGGCCGCGAGCAGCGCCAGCGCCTCCCGTCCGCCGTTGATCCACGCCGACTCGAGCGGCTTGCGGAGCAGGACGCGGTCGGGAAGGGCGACGCCGGCGTACACGGCAAGCGCCGTGGCCGGAGCGCCGATGATGACGGCCCCCGCCACCGCCGGCACGCCGATCAGGTTCAGCGCCCCGTACTTCGTGAGCGGAATCTGATAGACGCGGAGCACGGCCACGGTGAGGAACACGATGGCGATGCCGTAGCGTTGACCCATCCATCGGTGGTCCAGGGCCACGGCGCCGGCCAGGGCGAGCATGCCCAGCGTGCCGACGGTCCGTGCGTAGACCCGGAGAAAGAACTGCACGCTACACCGTGTCGATGGCGGCCCGCAGCGACCGGGTGAGGGCGACGGCCGCGTCGACGCTCTCGCCGGCGGCGCGCACGATGGCGCTTCCCACGACCACGCCGTCGGCCAGCCGGGCCACGGCCCGCGCCTGCTCGGGGCCGGTCACGCCGAATCCCACGCAGATCGGCAGCGCCGTCACGCCGCGCAGGCGCTGCACCGTATCGGGGAGTTCGACCGGCAGGTCGGCCCGCATGCCGGTCACGCCGAGCCGGCTGATGAGGTACACGAATCCGCTGCCGTGCGTGGCGATCTCGCGCATCCGCGCCGCCGGCGTGGTCGGCGCCACGAGGCGGATGAACGCCAGCGGGCCCTCGCCGAACCAGCGTTCGCGCTCGGGGTCGGCGCCCACCGGAAGGTCGGTGACCAGCACCCCGTGCGCGCCGGCGTCGGCGGCCCGCGCCAGGGCGTCGGGCCCCGCGGCGAGGAGCGGATTGAGATAGCTGAACAGGACGACCGGCGGCGCGACGCGCGCCCGGTGGACGAGGTCGAGCACCGTGTCGAACGTGACCCCATGGGCCAGCGCGGCCTGGGAACTGGCCTGGATCACGGGCCCGTCGGCCAGCGGATCGGAGAACGGCACGCCGACCTCGATCACGTCGGCGCCGGCGTCGGCCAGGCCCTGCAGCAGGGCCACCGACCGCTCGGGATCGGGGTGACCGGCCGTCACGTACGGGACGAGGGCCTTGCGGCCGGCGGCGCGGAGCGCGGCGAACCGCGCCCCGACGGCTTCAGACGAAATAGTCGCCGACACGGATTCCGTACCGCTCCGGGTTCTCGGTCTTGATGATCGTGCGGCGGAAGCTGCCCGCCTCGTCGCGATCGGCCAGGTCGATCAGCTCGCCCGGATGGACGAGGTTGCCCATGGCGTCGCTGATCACGCGCACGATGGGCCGCGACAGCATGTCCTGCAGCGGGTTCACGGCGTGCACGATGCCAAGCTCGAAGGTGTCGAGCACGACCAGCGTGCCCACGGGGTAGATGCCGGTGAGGTTGACGAACGCCTTGACGAGCACCGGGTCCATGCCGCGGCGCGGGTTGTCGCGCATTTCCTGCATCACGAGCGCCGGGTTCATGGGCGTCGTCTGGTACGAGCGGCGCGACGTCGCGGCGTCGAAGCCGTCGGCGACGGCGACGATCTTGCTGTACATGCTCATCTTGCGCGGCCGGATCGGACGTGGGTACCCCGTCAGATCGGTCTTCATGTGGTGTTCCATCGCCACGACCATCGCGCGGTACGGGAACTCCTGCTGCCCGCGAAGCTGGAACAGCGTCAGCACGCCGAGCCACGGATGGGCCGCGATCAGCCGCCATTCGTCGTCGGTGAGGCCGCCCGACTTGTTGAGCACTTCGGTCGGCACGCGCTGCTTGCCGATGTCGTGGAACAGCGCCGCCAGGCCGAGATCGTAGAGCTGCAGCTTGTTGAGGCCGAGCCGCCGGCCGATCGCGACCGAGAAGATGCACACGTTCACGCTGTGGGTGAACGTGTACTCGTCGTAGTCGCGGATCGTGGTCAGTCCGATGAGCGAGGTCTCCTCGTTCAGGATCTGATCCACGATTCCCTGCACCACGCGCTTCACCTTCTTGATGTTCGGCGTCTTGCCCATGCGGACCGACGTCATCAGATCCTTGGCCACGACCACCGACTGCGAGTAGGTCCGCTTGGCGCGCTCCTTGGCCTTCTCCACGTCGCCGCTGGCCTGCTGCGTGGGCGGCCCGAGCGTGATCCGCGTGACGCCCGCGCCCTCGAGCTTGGCCGACAGCTTCTCCAGCCGCTCGTCGATCGACCCCTGCGGGGCGCCATGCAGGAGCGACAGCAGGATCATCCAGTCGCGCGCCGCCGCCCCTTCGTGCACCTGCACCGAACCCACGCCGTTGGTGCGGAAGATGGTCAGGAGGTGACTGAAGCTGGCGTAGTTGTCGAGATCGATCCGGAGCCGCGTCGTATTGATGAAGATGAACTCTCCGGACGCGCGGACCTGCAGCTCCGACTCGGCCTCGAGCATCTCGAGCGCCCGCGCCGCGAGCTCGGCCAGCGACTTCTGCACCGCCGCGTTCTCCACCGGGTAGAGCTTCATGGCGCGCAGCGCGGCGTACAGGTCGCGCACGAGCTCGCGTCCCGCGCGGCGGACGAACGAATCGTCGCCCCGGTCGCTGTCGCCGGCCGCCGATACCTGCATCGTGGCCCGCGCCAGGGTCTGCGTGGAGCGGACCCCCGCGGCCGGCGTCGGGCGCGGTTCGTCGGGCGTCATGCCGAGCCTCCGCGAAGCGCCTTGTTCACCGCATTGCGCACCACCACGTCCTTTTCCGACGAGGCGCGGCGCAGCGCCTGCTGCGCGGCATCGGTCCCCACGCGCCCCAGCGCCATCGCCGCGCAGGCCCGCACCTCGGCGTCCTCGCGGCGGCCCAGGAATCCCTTGCCGTTCAGGATCCCGTCCAGAAACGGCACCGCCGAGTCACCGCTCAGCATGCCGTAGGCCTCGAAGAACGCCACCCGCTCGGTCAGGTCGGCCTCGCGGATCTCCTTTCCCTTCACCGCCGCTTCGATGCGCCCCTGCACCGGACGGTAGCCGCGCGTGGCGAGCAGCCGCACCGCGGCCACGCGCGTGTCGCGGTCGCCGTTGGCCACCCAGGGTTCGAGCGCCTGCAGCGCGCCCGCCGACCCGATCTCGCCCAGCGCCTGCACGCACGCCAGCCGCAGCTCGGCATCGGCGCTGCCCATCACCCGGCCAATGGCCGCCACGCCGGCCTGGATCTTGAGCGCGCCGCACCGCCGCACCGCCTCCATCACCACCGCGCGGTCTTCGGACTGGATGAGCTTCACCAGCTCCGTGGTGTTCGCCGCGGTGAGCCGCGCCGCCGCCTGCTCCAGCATCGGCCGCAGGCGCTGGTTCTGCAGCCGCCCGAGCCAGGAGAAGATCGGCCCCAGCGCGTCAGCCCGGAGCTGTTCGAACAGCTCCGTCAGCTCCTCCTGCGGCGGCAGCTCCGTGCTCTCGTCCAGCGCCTGGAGCAGCTGGCCAAGCGGCTCGGGCTGGCTCAGCCGCGCCGGCACCTGACCCACCCGGTCCCGCTGCTCGGGCGTGACTTCCTTTCCCCGCGTCGCCGCCACCTGCGACTCGCGCAGCAGGTATGCCACCGTGCGCAGATGCCCGCCGGCCAGCATGTACAGCATCAGCGTCTCGATGAGATCGCTCACCTCCGCGCGCACCTCGCCATCGGCCTGCGCCTCGAAGATGTCGAACAGCGTCGCCGCCACGACCTGCCGCAGATCCGCCGCGTACTCGCGGCCGATCTCGCTCTGCAGGTAGTCGATCTCCTTCTCGTCCAGGAAATAGAGCGTCGAGTCGAAATCGGCGAGATTCACCACCCCCGGCCGCGACTCCTCGGTCTCGTCGTCCGCGCCGCCGCCGGCGTTGGCCTGCCGCACTTCCTCGGGGGACATCGGGCGGGGCGGCGGACCGCCGTCCTCGACCGGCGACGCCGGCTCCAGCCCCAGGTCGACGTACCGATACCGCAGGTTGACGAAATCCTGCTCCCACAGCATGGCGAGCAGATCGTCGTCGTCCGGCGACGCCTTGCGTCCGCGCTGGATGATGCCGAGCAGCGGCAGCAGCTCCTCCTGCTCGATGCCCTTGACGAGGGTCACCTCGCGCACCCCATCCTTGTAGAACAGCCAGGGCAGACTGTCGCCGGACTTCGTGCTCTCGTGCAGCACCGAGTGCCCATACCACAGAACGTCGGTTTCCGTGAACGTCAGCGCCAGCTCGTCGGTTTCCTGCCACACCGGCGAGAAGGCCGCCCGCACGTTGTCGATGGACGACTTGTAGATCGGGTTGTTCGGCAGGTACAGCTGATGGGCCCGGACCGCCTTGAGCAGCGACCGCAACAACTCCTCGACGGGAGCGCTGGGGAACGGAAGTTCAGGCAGCTCCGCCTGTTCGGTCTCGTCCGGTGTCAGAGGCGCGGTCACGTCCCCAAAATACCCATTTCCATCACTTGCGCCACATCCTTGTCGCCCCGTCCGCTCACGCAGAGCAGCACCGGGTCGTCGGAACGCCAGCGCCCGGCCTGGGCGGTGATCCAGGCCACCGCGTGCGCCGACTCGAGCGCCGGAATGACCCCCTCCAGCTGTGCCAGGGTCTCGAAACCGTGCAGCGCCTGGGCGTCGGTCACGGCCTCGTACATGGCCCGCCCCGAATCCTTCAGGAACGCATGCTCCGGGCCCACCCCCGGGTAGTCCAGGCCGGCCGAAACCGAGTGCGCCGGGTGGACCTGCCCGGCCGCGTCCTGCAGGAGATAGCTCATCGTCCCGTGCAGCACGCCGGGCGTGCCGCGGGCCAGCGACGCCGAGTGGCGGCCGGTGTCCAGCCCCTCCCCCGCCGCCTCCACCCCCACGAGCTCCACGTCGGCATCGCCCACGAAGGCGTGGAAGATCCCGATCGCGTTCGACCCGCCTCCCACGCAGGCCACCACCGTCTTCGGCAGCCGTCCGGTGCGGTCCAGCACCTGCTGCCGCGCCTCGCGCCCGATCACCGCCTGGAAGTCGCGCACCATGCGCGGATACGGAGCCGGCCCCACCACCGACCCGATGATGTAATGGCTCGTCCGGACGGTGGTCACCCAGTCGCGGATCGCCTCGGTCGTGGCGTCCTTCAGCGTGCGCGTGCCGCTGGACACCGGCACCACTTCGGCCCCCATCAGGCGCATCCGGTAGACGTTGAGGGCCTGCCGCCGCATGTCTTCCTCGCCCATGTACACCACGCACTCCAGGCCGAACCGCGCGCACACGGTGGCAGTGGCCACGCCGTGCTGCCCCGCCCCGGTCTCGGCGATGATCCGCTTCTTGCCCATGCGCATCGCCAGCAGGGCCTGCCCCACCGTGTTGTTGATCTTGTGGGCCCCGGTGTGGTTCAGGTCCTCGCGCTTCAATAGGACGCGGGCACCCACCAGCTGGGAATACCGCGGCGCCTCGCTCAGCGGCGACGGCCGTCCCACGTAATCGGCCAGGAGCCGGTCGAGCTCCGTCCGGAAGGCCACGTCCTCCATGGCCGTGTCGAACGCCGCCTCCAGCTCGTCCAGCGCCGGAATCAGGGTTTCGGGCACGTAGCGCCCGCCGAAAATGCCGAACCGTCCGCTCTCCCGCTGCACTGTCATCGCGCTTCCTCGACGCTCCGCACCGCATCGCGGAATGCGCGCATGCGGCCGGGATCCTTGATGCCAACGGTTGACTCGATGCCCGACGACACGTCCACCACGTCGGGGGCCAGCGCGCGGATCGCGTCCGCCACGTTCTCGGGCCGGAGCCCCCCGGCCAGGACCAGCCGCGCCCCCCGGGCTCGTACCGGCGCCAGCGCCGCGGCCAGTCCGCGCCACGGAAGCGTCGTTCCGGTTCCCCCCAACGCGCCCTCGACCTTGGCGTCCAGCACCACGGCGTCGGCGACCGCGAACAATTCCCCGGCCATGGCCGGAAGTTCCGTGCCCTGTACGCGCAGGGCCGCCCAGATCACGCCCTTCCAACTCTCGCGCAGGGCACGGACGTCACGCGGCGACGGGTCGCCGTGCAGCTGCACCACGCCAAGGCCCAGCGCCGACGCGCGCCGCGCGAGCTCCGGCGCCGGATCGGCGCCGAAGACGCCGGCCCCTGTCACGCCGGCGGGGAGGGCGGCCAGGATCGCCGCCGCCGACGCGTCGTCCTGCCGGCGCGGGCCGCCGGCGAACACCACGCCCACGTACGCGGCACCGAGTTCGGCCGCCATCCGGGCGTCGGCGGGGCGCGTCATGCCGCAGAACTTGATCTCAGGCACGCACCCCATCCCGCCGCGCCACGCCGGCCAGCGCGCGCACCGCCGCCGCGGGGGTGCCCGAGCTCGACAGCGCCGACCCGACCAGCACCGCGTCGGCCCCGAACGCCGCGGCGCGCTCGACGTCCGATGGGGCCGAAACCCCGCTTTCCCACACGGCGACCATGGCGCGCGGGATGCGCGCCACCAGCCGCTCCGGCACGGCGGGGTCGACCTCGAGCGTCTCGAGGTCGCGCGAATTCACCCCGATCACGTCGGCCCCGGCGTCGAGCGCCCGGGCCAGCTCGTCGTCCGAATGCACCTCGACCAGCGTCTCGAGCCCGATCCGGCGGGCATAGGCGGTGAGCCGCAGGAGGTCGCCGGGCGGCAGCGCGCGAACGATCAGCAGTGCCGCCGCGGCGCCCAGGGCACGGGCCTCGACCAGCTGGATCTCGTCGATGTGGAAATCCTTCTTCAGCACGGGGACCCGGGCCCCGACCCGCTGCCGCACTGCCGTCAGGTCGGCGGGCGAGCCGCCGAAGTGCGCCGGCTCCGTGAGCACCGAGATGGCCGCCGCGCCGCCGGTGGCATAGGCGTCGGCCTGGGCCGGCGCGTCCATCGCGGCGTTTATGGCGCCCCTGGACGGGGAGCGGCGCTTCACCTCGGCGATGACCCGGACCGAGGCCCCCCGGAGCGCAGCCCCGAACGCCGGGGGCGCGCTCAGACCGGCCAGGGCAGACTCCAGCTCACCGCGCCTGGCATGCAACGCGAGCACCCGTTGCGTCGTCTGTTCAACGATCGCTCCCAGGGTGCCGCCAGGCGGGGACCATGCCGAGTGTCCTTGCACTTCGGTTCCTGTTCGGTTAAGCTGTGTTCGGTGGGTATTCGGGACGGGGCGCCGAACGGCGCCCCGCACTTCCGTCCAACGGGGTTCGCCGCATGCCGCTCACGAAACGTCAGCGCGAGATACTAAACTACCTGAGTGTGCATACCGAACAACACGGGTATGCGCCGAGTTTCGAAGAGATCGCCGACAACTTCCACTTCAGCTCCCTGGCCACGGTGCACGAGCACCTCACCAACCTGGAGCGGAAGGGGTACATCAAGCGCTCGTACAACGAGAGTCGGGCCATCGAGATCCTGCCGTCGGACGCGGTGTCCCGGGCGGTCGAGTTGCCCCTGCTTGGCGCCGTCGCGGCCGGCGCGCCAATCGAGGCCATGGAGTCGGGCGAATCGATTTCGGTGCCCGAATCGCTGGTGTCCCGCTCCGGCAATCACTACGTCCTGCGCGTCCGGGGCAACTCGATGATCGACGAGCAGATCCGGGACGGCGACTTCGTCGTGGTCAACGACCGGCCGCGCGCGGACAACGGGGAAACCGTGATCGCGCTCATCGAAGGCACGGCGGCCACGGTCAAGAAGTTCTACCGCGAGCGCGACGGCCGAGTGCGCCTCCAGCCGGCCAACGAAACGATGTCGCCCATCTACGTGAACGAGAACGACATCCGGATCCAGGGCGTGGTGGTCGGGGTGATGCGCCGCTACTAGGCCGCGGGGGCGAAGGCTCGGCGCAGCCGGTCGAGCGCCTCCAGCCCCTTTCCCGCGCGAAGCGCCGCATCGGCAAGCGCGATGCTCTCGTCGTACGACCCGGCCGCGCCACCCACGTAGAGCGCGGCCGCCGCATTCAGGAGCACCGCGGCCCTCGCTGCGGGAGCCCCACGTCCCTCGAGCACGTCGAGAATCGCGCGGGCGTTGGCCGGCGGCGCGCCCCCCGCGAGCTCGGCCGGAGCGCCAGGAGTGAAGCCGAACGCCGCGGGCTCAATGGTCCACTCCCGCATGCCGCCGTCGCGCACTTCGAGCACGCGCGTCGTGCCGAGCGGGGAGATCTCGTCCATCCCCTCGCCGTGCACCACCAGAGCGTGCACCGTGCCCAGCTCGGCGAGCGCGGCGGCAAGCAGGGGCGCGCGATCGGCGTCGCCGACGCCGATCACCTGACGGCCGGCCCGCGCCGGATTGGCCAGCGGGCCCACGATGTTCATGACCGTGGGGATGCCCAGTTCGCGGCGCACCGGCCCCACGAAGCGCATGGCCGGATGCATGAGCGGGGCGAACATGAACACGATGCCGGCGTCGCGAAGCGCGCGCTCCATGACCGGCACCGCGACGTCGATCCGCACGCCAAGGGCCTCGAGCACGTCGGCGCTGCCGCATTGCGTGGTGAACGACCGATTGCCGTGTTTGGCGATCCGCACGCCGGCGCCGGCGGCGAGCAGCGCGGCGGCGGTGGAGATGTTGAACGTCTGGACGGTTCCGCCCCCCGTGCCGCAGGTGTCCACCAGGGCGCTCGGGTCGTCGGCGGCGAGCGGCACCATCGCCGACTGCATGGCGCGCACCACGGCGGCGACCTCGGGGCCCGTTTCTCCCTTCACGCGGAGCCCGATGAGCACGGCGGCCACCTGGGCCGGCGTCGCCTCGCCGGCCATGATCCGACCGAACGCCGCCGTGAGGTCCGCCGGATCGAGCGGGGCCCCCATGGCGAGCCGGCGAAGGACGGTATGGAGGGGGTCGGCGGTGGGGCCGCTAGACACTCAGCGTCTCCACCAAGCGCTCCGGCAGGTGCGAGTTGCTGGCCGCGAGGGCGATCACGAGCCCCAGCAGGCGGACGCGCTCGACGTCCTCTTCCACGAAGACGCCGGCCATGCGGCGGTTGGTGAGATTGACGACGCCGATGAGGTTGTCGTGGTACACGAGAGGGAAGCTGATGAACGAGCCGCTCGTGTAGTAAGCGTCGCGGAGCAGCGGATGTTCCCGGAATTCGCCGGTGTCCTGCACGAGCATCGGCTCGCGGGTGGTGGCCACGTGTCCGGAAATGCCGGTGCCGAAGCCGACGCGTTTGCCCTCGTTCACGTTGGGCGCAATGCCGCGGGCGGCGGCAAGGTACAGCGCCTCCTCGCCCGGGGCCCGCAGCAGCAGCGAGCAGCGCTCGGCGTTCATGTCGTCGCCGACCAGGGCGAGCAGGCCGTCGGCCAGCTCGCGCGGATCGTTGGTCGCGGCGTCGAGCGAGAGCACGCGCTCGATGAGGTACAGGGTGCGCGTCTTCTGGCGCAGCTGTTCGCTGCGCCGGTGCAGCTCGACGTGGGCTTTCTCGAGCTGCTCCACGGCCGAGCCGATGGTGGCCTCGACGGCCTCCGAGCGGCGCGTGGCGCGCCGGGCGTCTTCCCTGACTTCGGCCAACTCGCGTTCCAGCGACACGGTGCGGCTGCGATCGCCGGAGGTCGAGAACTCGCCGGTGGCCTTGAGCAGCTGCTCCTCGAGCGCGCCGAGCTTGCGGGCGTACTCGCCGTGCACCCGCTGGGTCACGTCTTCGAGCGTCCGTACGGCTTCGTGCCGGGCTTCGCCTTCCTGAAAGCGGGCGTAGGCCAGTTCGAACAGCGCCACGGCGGGCTGCATGCGCTCGGTGGCGCGGGTGCCGAAGATCTTCCGGGGCTCGAACAGCGCCACGATGGCCGAGAGGCCGCCCTCGAACAGCAGCCCCTTGAGCGCCAGGTAGCCGCCCTCGGGAATTTCGGGCATGGCGAGCAGGCGGGCGAATTCCCCGGACGCGTCGCCGAAGTCGATGAACGCGCCGCCCGTGGTCACGCCCACGCGCTCGCGGGTCGGCAGGTGATCGAGGGTCGTGTCGATGACGCGGACCTCGACCCCGTCGGGGCGGGCCAGCCGCCGCTCGCGCATCAGCGCGCGCCGGGGTTCGTACGTGACCAGCGCGACGTGGGCCATGCGGTCCAGCTCGACCAGGCTGTCGGCGAGCGCGACGAGGGCCGCGTCCAGATCGGGCGCGGTGTTGAGGGCGTGGGCGAGCGAGGAGAGGGTCCGCGGGGGCATGATGACGCTCCACACCGCAAGCCCGAGGCCACGGTGGGGGACCGGCGAAATGTGGCGGCGTACGTCGAGGAATGTCAATCGGTTGGCTCGACCGCGCTTGCTTGACTTCACCCCCGGTGCTGGTAGCTTTCTGGCAATGACGGAGCGCACTGTGCAGCTCGTGTTGCACTATGACGGCTCGGGATTCAGCGGGTGGCAGCGACAGCCCGACCAGCGCACCGTTCAGGGAGTGATGGAAGCAGCGCTGGAGCGCCTGTGCGGCACGCCGGTGGGCGTGCTGGGGGCTGGGCGAACCGACGCCGGCGTGCACGCCCGCGGCCAGGCGGCCGGGGTGCGGGTGCCCGAGCGATGGAGCCCGGCCGAGCTGAGACGGGCGCTCAACGCGGTGCTTCCGCCGGACGTGTGGGTCGCCGCTGCGCACGAGATGCGCGCCGATTTCCATGCCCGGTACAGCGCGATGGCGCGTCGCTACACTTATTACGTCGGTACGGATGAGGAGGCGGATTCGCCCTTCCGCCGCCGGTACGAGTTCGCGCTCCGGCGCCCCCACGATCGGGGCGCCCTCGACGCGGCGGCCCGGCGGCTGGTGGGAGATCACTGCTTCCGGGCCTTCGCCGTGCTGGGCACGGCGCCCGCCGACGACGACCATCGGTGCACCGTGCACACGGCCCGATGGCGCGATCGCCCCGGCGGCGTGGTGTTCGAGATCGAAGCCAATCGCTTTCTTCATCACATGGTGAGATTCCTCGTCGGAACGATGCTGGACATGGCGACGGGCCGGCGCCCGGTCGACGACCTCGGCGCATTGCTCGCCGCCGGCGACAACCGGCAGGTCTCTCCTCCCGCCCCCGCGCACGCGCTGTTTCTCGACGCGGTGACGTATCCGCCGGAGTGCTACCGCTCATGAAACTCCTCCTCGCCACCGCCGACCTGGACGAGATCCGCTGGGCCGCCGCGAGCGGCCTGCTCGACGGCGTGCTCACCACGCCGGCCCTGCTCCGCGAGGCGGGTGCCGAGCACGACCGCGAGCGCATCGAGGCGATCTGCGACGCGACCAACGCCCCGGTGTACGTGGCGGTGCACGCCGTGGACGGGGACGCGCTGTACCGCGACGCCCGCGCCATGGCGCGGCTGTCGGACCAGATCATCGTCCAGGTGCCGCTGGTCGACGACGCCTTCGCCGCGCTGCACCGCCTGTCCGCGGACGGCGTGCGGTTGGCCGCGATGCTCGTCTTCAATGCGGCCCAGGCCATGCTCGCCGCCAAGGCCGGCGCCTCGACGGTCATCACCCCGCTCGATCAGCTCGATGCCGTGGGCCACAGCGGGGGCGACGTGGTGCGCGAGCTGCGGCGCGTGTTCGACGCGTCGCGCACCGAGTGCGACATCGTGGCCGTGCGCCCGGCCACGGCCCAGCAGTTCTCCGACGCCGCGCTGGCCGGCGCCGACGGCGTGGCGGTGTCCCCCGACGTCCTCCGCTCGCTCCTGCTCCACCCGCTCACCGATCGCGGCCTGGACCAGTTCCTCAACGACGTCTCCAAGCTGCACGGCAGATGGGCCGAATGAAGGTGCGCCCGCGCTCGCTGCTCCTGCTCGCCGCCGCCCCGCTGGCCGTGGCCTGCGGGGGAAGGTCCGGCGGCGGCAGCCCCCGCTCGGCGTTCGCGGCCGAGCCGTCGGCAGGCGCGCCGCTCGCGGGCCGGCAGTCGGCCCGCGACGATTCGCTCACCGCCAGCCGCCAGACCGCGATCACGCGGGCAATCGCCGAGGTCTCGCCCGCCGTCGTGACCGTGCAGACCGAGCAGGTGCAGCAGTCGGCGCCCGACGTCTTCGGCTGGATGATGGGCGTGGGCCCGCAGTCGCGCACCGAGGCGGGGCTGGGCACGGGGATCATCATCCAGCCCAACGGCGTGATCGTGACCAACGCCCACGTCGTGGCCGACGCGAACAAGATCTCGGTCATGCTGCCCAGCGGCGCCGTGTACCCGGCCCGGACGCTGGGCGTGGACGCCACGCAGGACGTGGCGGTGATCAAGATCGACGCGTCGGGCCTGCCCGTGGCCCGCCTCGGGAACTCCAACGACGTGATCGTGGGCGAGTGGGCCATTGCCATCGGCAATCCGTACGGCTTCATGCTCGGCAATCCCGAGCCGAGCGTGACGGTGGGCGTGATCAGCGGGACGCGGCGCAACCTCGTGGACGGCACGGGCGGCCCGCAGGCGTACTTCGACATGATCCAGACCGACGCCGCGATCAACCCCGGGAATTCCGGCGGGCCGCTGATCAACGCCGACGGCCAGGTGATCGGCGTCAACAGCTCGATTTACTCGCCGAGCGGCGGGTCGGTGGGGCTCGGGTTCGCGATCCCCGTCGACCGCGTGAAGCACGACGTGGACGACCTGCTGCGCTACGGCGAGGTGCGGCGGCCGTGGATCGGGGTCAAGCTGCGCGTGCCCACCAGCGACAACATCCGCGAGGCCATCGCGCAGCACGCCCGGATTGCCACCGTCGTGGCCGGCTCGCCCGCGGCGCGGGCCGGGCTGCGCCCGGGCGACGTGATCGTGAGCGAGAACGGCCGCGCCGTGCACAACATGTACGACTGGGAGGGCGCGCTGCTCGATCTCGGCGTGGGCCAGCAGGTCCGGCTCGTGATCGGCCGCGGCGACCGCACCTTCGACGCCACGGTCGTCACCGAGAACCTGCCCGAGGTGGACGCGCCCAAGGTCGACGTGCTCAGGCAGCTCGAGCTGGTGACCGTGACCCCGGCCATCCGCGCCGAGCGCGGCCTGCGCAGCACGAGCGGCGCGCTGGTGTTCAAGGTGAGCCGGAACATGGCCGATCAGCTCGGCATCCAGACCGGCGACGTGATCGTGCGCATCAACGACGTCGACATCCACACCGCCGAGGACGCCTCGCGGGCGCTCGACCGGTTTTCCGGCCGCGGTCCGATCCGCATGTACCTCGAGCGGTCGGGCACCTATTACGTGACGGACTTCGAAATCCGATGACCAGCCACGACCGGTACACCTCGCCGCTCTCCGAACGCTACGCGTCCGGCGCCATGCTGGCGCTCTGGTCGCCCGCCACGCGCTATGGCCTGTGGCGCCGCCTCTGGCTGGCCCTGGCCGAGGCCGAACAGGCGCTGGGCGTGGCGATTCCCGACGCGGCCATCGCTCAGATGCGCGATCACCTCGACGACATCGACTTCGACGCCGTCGCGGCCTACGAACGGCGCTACCGCCACGACGTCATGGCCCACGTGCACGCCTTCGGCGACGCGGCGCCCGCGGCCCGCAAGTTCATCCACCTCGGCGCCACCAGCGCCTACGTCACCGACAACACGGACCTCATCCTGATGCGCCGCGGGCTCGACCTGCTGCGCGGGAAGCTGGTCACCGTGCTCCGCTCGCTGGGCGAGTTCGCCCGGCGCTGGCGCGACGTGCCCACCCTGGGGTCCACCCACCTCCAGGCGGCGCAGCCCACCACCGTCGGCAAGCGGGCCACGCTCTGGATGCAGGACCTGGTGCTCGACGTCGCCGAGCTGGACCACCGGCGCGGCACCCTGCCCTGCCGCGGCGTGAAGGGCACCACCGGGACGCAGGCGTCGTTCCTCGAGCTGTTCGGCGGCGACCACGAGCGGGTCCGCGAACTGGACCGCCGCGTCACGGCGGCGATCGGATTCGCTGCCTCGATCCCCGTGTCGGGGCAGACCTACACCCGCAAGCTGGACGCCGCGGTGCTCGACGTGGTGGCCGGAATCGCGGCCAGCGCCGCCAAGTTCAGCGGCGACCTGCGCGTGCTGCAGGCCCACGGCGAAATCGAGGAGCCGTTCGAGGAGGAGCAGATCGGCTCGTCGGCCATGGCGTACAAGCGGAATCCGATGCGCAGCGAGCGCATCGCGTCGCTGGCGCGCTTCGTGCTGAGCCTCGAGCCGAACGCCAACCAGACCCACAGCGTGCAGTTCTTCGAACGCACGCTGGACGACAGCGCCAATCGCCGGTTGGCGATTCCCGAATCGTTCCTCGCCGCCGACGCCATTCTCGTGATCATGGAGAACGTGGTGGGCGGATTGGAGGTGCACCCGGCGCGGATTGCCCGTCGCCTGGCCGACGAGCTGCCGTTCATGGCCACCGAAGCGCTGATCATCCGCGCCGTGCAGGCGGGGATGGACCGCCAGGAGGCCCACGAGCACATCCGCAAGGCGAGCATCGCCGCGGCCCGCGCCCTCAAGGACGGCGCCGCGACCAACGACATGCTCGACCGGCTGGCGGCCGATCCGGCGTGGCCAGTGCCGGCGCCCGAAATGCGGAGCCTGCTCGATCCGCTGGCGTTTACCGGCCGCGCCCGCTCCCAGGTGGGCGAGTTCCTGGCCGAGGTCGTCGAGCCGCTGCTGGCCGGCGCGGCCGCCGCCGAGCGCGAGGAGGTGCGCGTATGAGCATCGTCGCCCTGGCCCCGCTCCCGCTGCGCCACCTGCGCCGCGGCAAGGTCCGCGAGGTCTACGAGGTGGATCCGTTCCACCTCCTGATCGTGGCCACCGATCGGGTGAGCGCGTTCGACGTCGTGATGAAGGAGCCGATCCCGTACAAGGGCGCGGTGCTCACGCAGATCACCGCCTGGTGGCTCCGCCGGTTCGAGGGCGAGGTCCGGCACCACCTGATCACGGCCGACGCCGACGAGATCGTGACGCACGTGCCGTCGCTGGCGCCGCACCGGAAGACGATCGCCGGGCGCGCCATGCTCTGCCGGCGTACGGAGGTCTTCCCGGTGGAGTGCGTGGTGCGCGGCTACATCTCGGGGTCGGCGTGGAAGGAATACCAGGCACACGGCACGCTGGCCGGCGAGGCGCTCCCGGCGGGGCTGCGCGAGGCCGACCGCTTTGCGCGCCCGGTCTTCAGCCCGGCCACCAAGGCCGAGGCCGGGCACGACGAGAACATCACGCCGGCCGAAGTCGCCCGTCGGCTGGGCGCCGGCGTGGCGGCGGAGCTGGAGCGGCTGTCGCGCCACGTCTACGAAATGGGGCGCGCCCTGGCCGCCGAGCGGGGAATCATCATTGCCGACACCAAGTTCGAGTTCGGGCGCGACGCATCGGGGCAGATCCTGCTCATCGACGAGGTCCTGACGCCGGACAGCTCGCGCTTCTGGCCCGCCGATGCGTACGAGCCGGGCCACACGCAGCCGAGCTTCGACAAGCAGCCGCTGCGCGACTGGCTGGACGCCGAGCGGCGCGGCGGCCGGTGGAACGGCGAAGCGCCGCCGCCCACCCTGCCCCCGGACGTCGTGCAGGCCACGAGCGCCCGTTACCTCGACGCCTACCGGCGCATCACGGGCGGTCCGCTCGACGTCGCGGGGCTGGCGTGAGATTCGCGCGCGAGGGGCTCCCGTTCATCGGCGTCGCGCTCGTCGTCGCGGCGGGCGGCTGGGCGCTGGCCCTCGGCCGGCGGTCGTGGCCGCTCTGGGCGCTGGCCGTCGTGCTCACCCTGCTCGCGCTCTGGGTCGCCTACTTCTTCCGCGATCCCGAGCGCGACGGCCCGCGCGGCGACCGGCTGGTCATTGCCCCGGCCGACGGGCGCGTGGTGCACGTGACCGAGGTGGACGAGCCGGACTTCATGGGCGGCCGCGCGCTGCGGGTGTCGATCTTCATGAACGTGTTCAACGTCCACGTAAACCGGTATCCGGTGAGCGGCACGGTGGGCTACGTGCGCTACAACCCGGGCAAGTTCCTCAATGCCGCCGTCGAGAAGGCGAGTCTGGAGAACGAGCAGATGTCGGTGGGGCTGGACCGCGGCGGCACGCGCGTGCTGATGCGCCAGATTGCCGGCCTCGTGGCCCGGCGGATCGTGACCTACAGCAAGGTCGGCGACGCGGCGCGGCAGGGGGAGCGCATGGGGCTCATCCGGTTCGGGTCGCGCGTGGACGTGTTTCTTCCCCCAACCGCGACGGTGCAGGTGCGCGTCGGCCAGGCCACGACGGCCGGCGTGACCGTGCTCGCGGAGCTGAGCCCGCCATGACCCATCCCGCCCCCCGCCATCCCACCAAGCGGCGCCGCGCCGTGGTGCTGTTCCCCAGCGGCCTCACGCTGGCGAATCTGTTCTTCGGCATGTTCGCCATCGTGGCCGCGTCGCGCAGCGACTTCTACCGCGCCGGCTGGTATGTCGTGCTGGGCGGCGTGGCCGACATGCTCGACGGCCGCGTGGCCCGGGCCACCAACACCGGCGGGCGGTTCGGCGAGGAGCTGGACTCCCTGGTCGACGCCGTGACGTTCGGCGTGGCGCCGTCGCTCATCATGTACTTCGCGGTGTTCAACCGCGAGGGCTGGGACTGGCTGTTCTGCTTTGCCTTCACCGCGGCGGTCGTGCTCCGGCTGGCGCGATTCAACGTCGAGCAGGCGGGCACGGCCAAGACGTACTTCCAGGGGCTGCCCTCGCCGGCGGCCGGGATGACGCTCGCGACGTACTACTGGTTCAGCCAGACGCCGCTCTATCAGGAAACAATTATAGCCAACCTGCCCTGGCACGTGCTGCTCCGGTACGTGATCCTCGCCCTCAGCTTCCTGATGGTGAGCAACGTGCCGTACCCGGTCATGCCGAACGTGAGCCTGCGGTCCGTGCGCGGCGTGGTCGGGCTGCTCCTCGTCGTGGGGGGCATCGCCGCGCTGATCTTCCTCCCCAACCAGTTCTTCTTCCCGGCCGCGGTGCTGTACGTGGCGTTCGGACTGGCCCGCGCCGCGTGGCTCGGGCTGCTCGAGCGCCGCGCCGGCGCCGCGGCGCCCGCCGGCGGCGTCCGCGAAATCGTGGGCGACCAGCCCGGGGGGCGGCGCCGCCGTCGCCGACGCCGCCCGGGCGCCTCCCGTCCCCCGCACCAGCCGCCGCCCTCTCCATCACCCGAATCGTCCCCCGAATGACCCGCTTCCGCGTCTCCCTGCACGTCACCCCGCGCCGCGGCCTGCTCGATCCCCAGGGCAAGGCCGTCACCGACGCCCTCCACACGCTGGGCTTCGCCGCCGTGCGCGACGTCCACGTCGGCCGCCACATCGTGGTCGAACTCGACGCCGCCGACCGGCCCGCCGCCGAGCGCGAGGCGCGCCGGATGTGCGCGAAACTGCTCGCCAACCCGGTGACCGAGGACTTCGAGATCGCCGCCGTGGAGGGGGGCGCCGCATGAAGTTCGGCATCGTCACCTTTCCGGGCTCCAACTGCGACTACGACGCCTATCGCGCCGTGGTCGAGGTGCTGGGCGAGGAGGCCGAGTTCCTCTGGCACAAGGAGCACGATCTCCGCGACGCCGACGTCGTGATCCTGCCGGGCGGCTTCAGCTACGGCGACTACCTGCGGCCGGGCGCCATCGCGCGGTTCAGCCCGATCATGACCGAAGTCGTGGCCCACGCGCGCCGCGGCGGGCCGGTGCTGGGCATCTGCAACGGATTTCAGATCGCCTGCGAGGCCGGGCTCCTGCCCGGCGCCCTGCTCCGCAACGCCGGCCTCAAGTTCGTCTGCGAGCCGGTGCGCCTGCGGGTCGAGAACGCGGCCACGATGTTCACCAGCCGCTACCGGGCCGGCCAGGAGCTGACCATCCCGATCGCCCACGGCGACGGGCGCTACACCGCCGACGACCAGACGCTGGCCCGCCTCGAGGGCGAGGGCCGCGTGCTCTTCCGCTACGTGGGCGGCGGCCCCGGCGCCGACGAGTGGTGGAGCCCCAACGGATCCATGCGCGCCATTGCCGGCATCGTCAGCGACGAGGGGAACGTGCTCGGCATGATGCCGCACCCGGAGCGCGCCGTGAACGAGCTGCTCGGCTCGGCCGACGGCATCGGCGTGTTCGAGTCCGTGCTGTCCCGCGTCAACGCCTGACCGGAAGGCTCTCTCTTGTCCCGCGAACATCCGCGCCGTACCGACCGTCTCGAATCGCCGAGCCACTCCCAGTGACCGCTTCCCGTCCCGTCCAGCCGCGTCCCGGCGATCCCGCCATCACCCCCGCGCTCATCGCCGAGCACGGCATCACCGACGAGGAGTACCGCCGCCTCGTGGAGATGCTGGGCCGCGCCCCGACGTTCACCGAACTGGGCGTCGTCTCCGCGCTGTGGAGCGAGCACTGCTCGTACAAGCACTCGCGCCCCCTGCTCCGCACCCTGCCCACGAACGCCGCGTACGTGCTCCAGGGGCCGGGCGAGAACGCCGGCGTGATCGCCATCGGCGACGGGCTCGCGGTGGCGTTCAAGATCGAGTCGCACAACCACCCGTCGGCGGTGGAGCCGTACCAGGGCGCGGCGACGGGCGTCGGCGGCATTCTGCGCGACGTGTTCACCATGGGCGCCCGCCCCATCGCCATGCTCAACTCGCTGCGCTTCGGCAGCCTCGATTCGGCGCGCGTGCGCTACCTGTTCGGCGGCGTGGTCAAGGGCATCGGCGACTACGGCAACTGCGTGGGCGTGCCCACGGTGGCCGGCGAGGTCGTGTTCGACCCCGCCTACGAGGGCAATCCGCTGGTCAACGCGATGTGCGTGGGCCTGCTGCGGGAGTCGGAGCTGATGCGCGCCGTGGCCCAGGGCGTCGGCAACCCGATCATCGCCGTCGGCGCCCGCACCGGCCGCGACGGCATCCATGGCGCGTCGTTCGCCTCCGAGGATCTGTCCGAGGCCAACGAGGCCAAGCGTCCCCGCGTCCAGGTCGGCGACCCGTTCACCGAGAAGCTGCTTCTCGAGGCCAGCCTCGAGCTCATCCACAGCGGCCACATCGTGGCCATTCAGGACATGGGCGCCGCCGGCCTCACGTCGTCGTCGGCCGAGATGGCGGCCCGCGGCGACGTGGGCGTCACGATCGACGTCGAGAAGGTCCCGGTCCGCGAGCCGAACATGACGCCCTACGAGATCCTGCTCAGCGAATCGCAGGAGCGGATGCTCGTCGTGGCCATCAAGGGGCACGAAGATGCGGTGCGGGCCATTCTCGAGAAGTGGGACCTCACGGCCTCGGTGATCGGCGAGGTCATTGCGGAACCGGTATACCGGGTCACCGAGGGCGACCGCGTGGTGGCCGAGTTCCCGGGCACGCGCCTGGTGACCGACTGCCCCACCTACACCCCGCCGGCCGCCGAGCACCCGGACATCGTGGCCCTCCGCGCCCGCGACGTGTCCGCGATCGCCGAGCGCCCCGAGGAACGCGACCCGGCCTGGACCCTGCTCCAGCTGCTGTCCAGCCCGACGCTCGCCAACAAAGCGTGGGTCTATCGCCAGTACGACTCCTCGGTGCGCACGAACACGGTCGTCGGCCCCGGTGGGGACGCCGCGGTGCTCCGCGTGCGGGGCACCGACCGCGCGATCGCCGTGAAGACCGACGGCAACGGCCGCTACACCTACCTCGACCCGCGCGCCGGCGCCCGCATCGCGGTGGCGGAGGCGGCGCGCAACGTGGCCTGCGCCGGCGGCCGCCCGATGGCCGTGACCAACAACCTCAACTTCGGCAACCCGCGCAAGCCGGACGTCTACTTTCAGCTTCGCGAGGCAGTGGCCGGGATGGCCGAGGCGTGCGCCGCCCTCGGCACCCCCGTCACCGGCGGCAACGTGTCGCTGTACAACGAGACGCCGCGCGGCGCGATCTATCCCACCCCGGTGATCGGAATGGTGGGCGTCGTGGACCGGCTGGCACACGTCACGCGCTCGGCATTCGCGCACGCGGGCGACGCGATCGTGCTCCTCGGCGAGCCCACGGCGTCCATCGGGGCCAGCGAATACCTCCAGCGCGTGCACGGGACCGTGGCCGGCGCGCCGCCGGCCTGCGACCTCGCCGCCGAGCGCGCGCTGATCGACGCGCTGCTCGACGCGATCGGCGCCGGCGACGTCCGCTCGGCGCACGACTGCGCCGACGGGGGGCTGGCCGTCGCCCTGGCCGAGTGCGCGATCATGGACCGCGACCATCCGCTGGGGGCGAGGGTGGACCTCTCCCCCTGGCGCGGCCTGCCGCTGCGGGGGCTCCTGTTCGGAGAGGCGCAGGGCCGCGTGCTGCTGTCCACGCCGCACGCCGAGCGGGTGCTGGCCGCGGCGGGCCGCCACGGCGTGCCGGCCCGCGCCATCGGCACCGTGACCGGCGGCCCGTCGCTGGAAGTCGCCGGCACCGCGCGCCCGTTCACGGTGCCGCTGGACCGGCTGGCCGACGCGTATTTCGAGTCCATTCCCCGAATCATGGCGCGGACGGCCTCGGCCGCATCCGATTCTCCGGCAACCACGGCGGTCTGAGTACATGTGCGGCATCTTCGGCATCCGCGGCACCCCTGAGGCCGCCCGGCTCACGCAGCTGGGCCTGTATTCGCTGCAGCACCGCGGCCAGGAGTCGGTGGGCGTGGCGGCGCTCGAGTCCCGCGAACAGGGACAGATCGTGCGCTCCATGGGCACCATCACCGAGGGCGTGAGCCGCGAGATCGAGCAGCTTCGCGGCACCCTGGCCCTGGGCCACACCCGCTACAGCACCTCGGGTTCGTCCACGATCGAGAACGCGCAACCGATCTTCGTGCGGTCGCAGGGCGGGCTGATCACGCTGGCCCACAACGGCAACCTCGTGAACGCCGTGCAGCTGCGCGCCCAGCTCGAGGCCGACGGTTCGATCTTCTCCACCAACGCCGATTCCGAGGTGATCGTGCACCGGCTGGCGCGCTCCAAGGGCGCCACGCCGGCGGCGCGGATGGCGGAGGCGCTGGCCGGACTCGAGGGGGCGTTCAGCCTCGTCGCGGCCATTGGCGACACGCTCATCGCGGCGCGCGACCCGCGCGGCTGGCGCCCCCTGGTGATGGGGCGGCTCAACGGCGCAGTGGTGTTCGCGTCCGAGACGTGCGCGCTGGACATCGTGGGCGCGGTGGCGGAGCGCGAGGTGAACCCCGGCGAGATGATCGTCGTGGACGATTCCGGCGTGCACGCCATCCAGGCGCTGGAGCCGGCGCCGCTCAAGAAATGCATTTTCGAATACGTCTACTTCGCCCGCCCCGACAGCCGCGTGTTCGGCGGTTCGGTGGACCGCGCGCGGCGCGAGCTGGGGCGCCAGCTGGCGCGGGAATGGCCGGCCCCCGGCGCCGACCTCGTGTTCAGCGTTCCCGACTCCTCCAACTCGGCGGCCCTCGGCTTCGCCGAGCAGAGCGGCCTGCCCTATGAACTGGCGCTGATCCGCAATCACTACGTCGGGCGGACCTTCATCCAGCCCACCCAGGCCGGGCGGGACGCGAAGGTCAAGGTCAAGTACAACCCGGTGCGCGAGCTCATCGAGGGCAGGAGCGTCGTGATGGTGGACGATTCCATCGTCCGCGGCACCACGACGCGCGGGCTCGTGGCCATGATCCGCGGCGCCGGCGCCCGGGAAGTCCACCTGCGGGTGAGCTCGGCGCCGATCACCGGGCCCTGCTACTACGGCATCGACACGCCCACCCGCCGCGAGCTGATCGCGGCCAACCTTTCGCGGGAGGAGATCCGCCGCCAGCTCGGCGTGGACTCCCTGGGCTATCTGTCGCGAGACGGGATGCTCTCCTCGGTGCCGGGCGGTCCGGAGGGGTTCTGCGACGCCTGTTTCTCCGGCAACTACCCGACCGCGGCCCCGCTGGACGCCCGAGACGGCTAGCGGCGGGCCGGCCGTGGGAGAAACTTCCGGAGCGGGGTACACGTCAACAGACGGTCGGGCGCTTGCGCCCTGGCCGCCAACCGTTTGCCGATAACCCCCCGCGCCTATATTTCAGGCTTCATGCCGATCCTGACCCTGCCCGGCCGCACGCTCCGCGTGCCCCAGCATCCGGCGCTGCCGCAGCTGCCCGCGCAACCCGAAGTCCGGGATGCGCGGACGTACCGCATTGCCCTGGTCACCGAGTACTACTACCCCCATCTGGGCGGGGTGTGCGAGCACGTCCACTTCTTCGCGCGCGAGGCGCGCCGCCGCGGCCACCACGTGGACATCATCACGTCGCACATTCCGGGGGCCGAGGAGCAGCCGCACGTCATCCGGATGGGGCGCAGCCAGCCCGTGCAGTCCAACCACTCCCAGGCCCGAATCACGCTGGGGGTCGGGCTCCGCCGCCGCATGCGGCGGGTGCTGCGCGAGGGGCGCTACGACATCGTCCACGTCCACTCGCCGCTCACGCCGGTCCTGCCGCTGCTCGCCATCGACGAGGCCGAGGTGCCGGTGGTCGGCACGTTCCATACGTACTTCGACCGCTCGCGGGCCTACGCCCTGTTCAACGGCTACTTCCAGCGGCGGCTCGACAAGCTCGCCGCCGCGATTGCCGTCTCGCACTCCACGACGGTGGCCCTCGACCGGTACTTCACGGCTGACTGGAAGATCATTCCCAACGGGATCGACGTGGACGTCTTCCGCCCCGACGCGCCGCACCCGCCCGAAATCCGCACCGACGTGCCGACGATCCTGTTCCTGGGCCGGTTCGATCCGCGCAACGGGCTGGACACGCTCATCGAGTCCTTCCGCCGGGTCAAGGCGCGCGGCCATCGGGCGCAGCTCGTCGTGGTCGGCGACGGCCCGTTGCGCGATCAGTACTACGCCCTGGCCGACAACGATCCCGACATCACGTTCGTCGGGTCGGTGCTCGAGGGGCGCCCCAGCTACTACGCCAACTGCTCGATGTACGCCTGCCCCACCACCAAGGCCTCGTTCGGGATCACGCTGCTCGAGTCCATGGCCTGCGAAACGCCCATCGTCTGCTCCGACATCCTCGGATTCCGTGACGTCGTGAAGGACGGGCGCGAGGCGCTGATGGTGCCGTGCGGCGATCGCGACGCGCTGGCCGACGCCATCGTGCGGCTCATCGAGGACGAGCCGCTGCGCAGGCGCCTGGGGAAGCGCGGTCGAGAGGAGTCGCTCCAGTACAGCTGGGACCGCGTCACGAGCCGGGTGCTGGACGTGTACCGCTCGATCCTCGGACACGCTGGGATCGCCGTCGCGCGATGAACGCGCCGCTCGTGCTCGGGGGCGCGACGGTCGCCGTCGGACTCGCCGCGCACGGCGCCTTCTATCGTAACAGCGCCCTGTTCGGGGCCGCGCTGGGCCGGCTGCCCACCGACCGGCGGGAGGTCGCGCTGACCTTCGACGACGGGCCCAATCCCGACGCGACCCCGCCCATTCTCGACGCGCTGGCCCAGGCGGGCGTGCACGCCACCTTCTTCATCCTCGGACGGCACGCCGAACGGTGGCCGGCGCTCGTGCGCCGCGTGCACGACGAGGGACACGCGATCGGAAACCACGGCTACTACCACCGGAAGCTGCACTTCAAGGGGCCGCGCTACGTGCGCCACGACCTCGGGCGCGGCGCCGACGCGATCGCGCAGGCGTGCGGCGCGCGGCCGGCGCTGTTCCGGGCGCCCCACGGCTTCCGGAGCCCGTGGGTGAACGCCATCGCGCGTTCGATGGGCGAGCGGGTCATCGGCTGGTCGCTCGGCGTGTGGGATTCGGACCGGCCGGGCGTGGACGAGATCGTGCACCGCACGCTGGCCGGCGCCCGCCCGGGCTCGATCCTCCTGCTCCACGACGGCGACGGCTACGACCCCGCGGGCGACCGGCGGCAGACCGCCGGCGCCGTGCCGCGCATCGTGGGCCAGCTCGCCGCCCGGGGTTACGCGTTCGTGCCGGTGCCCGCCGCATGAAGGCCCACGCGCTGCGCGCGCTTCGCGTCGCCATGTGGGTGGCGGTGGGCGCGTTCCTGATCCTCTTCGCGACGCGCGTCCAGTGGGGCGACACCTGGCGGGCGCTGCGCTCCGCGTCGCTCAGCATCCTGCTCGCCGCGGCGGCGGTGAACCTCGTCTCCCTGGCGCTCAAGGGCGTGCGCTGGTGGGTGTTCCTGCGGCCCGTGGGGGCGGACTCGTTCTGGCTCGCCATGCGGGCCACGTTTGCCGGCGCCGGGCTGAACAACCTGCTGGTGGCCAACAGCGGCGACGCGGCCCGCGTGATCTTCGTGTCGCGCGCCACGCGCGTGCCGAGCGCCAAGATCCTCGCCACGCTCGCCCTCGAGCGCCTGTTCGAGCTGAGCGGGTACGTGTTGATGCTCGTCCTCGGCATCTGGCTCCTCCCGCTGCCGGGGCCCATCGCCGAGCTGCGCCCGGTGGCCATCACGGCGCTCGCGGCGCTGGGCTTCTTCGTGCTCTTCCTGCTCAGTCGCGAGAAGACCGAAGAGCGCGTCACCGACGAGAGCCACTGGAGCGGCCGGCTGCGCAACTATCTCCGCCGGTTCACGCACACGCTGGCCAGCGTGTCCACGATTCCCCGGTTCACGGCGGCGATGGTGCTCTCCGCGGGCGCCTGGGCGTTGCAGATCGCGACCTACCAGCTCACGGCCAGGGCGGTGCACTTCCCGATCACCTTCACGGGAACGGTGGCCTGCCTGCTGGCCGTGAACGTCGGATTCGCGCTGCGCCCGACGCCCGGGAACGTGGGCGTGTTCCAGCTGCTCTACGCGCTCACGGCGGCGGCGCTCGGGTTCGACTCGAACGCCGCCGTGGCGGTGGCGTTCCTGATCCAGACGCAGCAGATCCTGCCGGTCACGGCCATGGGCGTGGTGCTGGCCCCCGAGTTCCTGCGCAAGCGGCGCCACATCGGCACCGCTGGCGCTCCGGCCGGCGTGGCGGTCAACCCGCTCGACCTGCCGCCCGAGCAATTCGAGTAGCCCGAAGGCGGGGCCCCCGAAACGCCGACGGCGCCCCGCGGGTGGGGCGCCGTTGGCCTGCAGGCAGTGGAGGCGCGGGGAATCGAACCCCGGTCCGAGAATAGATCCGCCGCAGCGTCTACGTGCGTAGCTCACCGATTGATGTTTCCGGCGGCTGGCCGATGAGCCGCCCACCGCCGGATGAGTCCTCTAAAGTCTCGCCAACCCGCCGAAGACGTGCGGGCCGGCCATCCCGGATTTGCGATACTCCGGAGACCGCCCCGGGAGGGCTTCCTCAGGAGCACTCGGCGCAACCGAAGTTACGCAGCGAGGGCCAAGTTGGTGTTGGCAGTTAAAAATGTCCCGAGTGTTTTACCAGGAACCCGAGGACCTGGGCACGCGGCCACAGCTTCACTTACCCCGTCGAAGCCTGTCGCCCCCTGAACCGGTGGACGGTCAACGCTCGATCGTCCACGTCTCTTAAAGTAGCTTGAAAGATGGAGCTATTCAAGCCCCACCGCCACTTGCTGATACAGCCACAGCCTTCACGCAATTCCGACCCGCCTTCTTGGCTTCGTACAGTGCCCGGTCCGCCGATCGGAACAGGACCTCACGCGCCGGCACCGCGTCGGGATACGACGCCACACCCAGCGAGATCGTCACCGCGATCTCCTCCCCCTTGAACTTCACCGGCTGCGCGCCCACGGCGTGGCGCAGTCGGTCGGCCAGGTCGGTGGCCCCCACGAGCGAGGTCTGCGGCAGCAGAATCGCGATCTCCTCCCCGCCATATCGGGCCACCACGTCCACGTTCCGTACCCCTTCGACCAGCTTCCGGCTCACCCGGCGCAGCACCTCGTCTCCCGCCTCGTGCCCCCAGGTGTCGTTGATCCGCTTGAAATGGTCGATGTCCGCCAGGATCAGCGCCAGCGGCTGACCGAACCGGTCGGTCTCGTTCAGGAGCCGCTTGAGGTGCTCGTCGAATGCCCGCCGATTCACCAGCCCGGTGAGCCCGTCGGTGCTCGCCTTCCGCGTCACCTCGTCGATTTCCCACACGATTTCCAGCGACGTGGCCGCCACGACTCCCAGGTCGGTGAGATTGCGAACCTCGTCGTGGGTGATCCGGTCGGTCTCGGGGGACGCCACGACGATCGCCCCGATCACCCGCCCGTCGCGGTTCAGCGGAACGATGCCCAGCGAGCCCTCGGGCCACCCGCCGTCTCCGGTGAAGAACAGCGACACGCCGGGGCCCAGCTGCGAACTGTCGGGCAGGAACAGCACCTGGTTGTCGCGGCAGGCGTTGGCCACGAGGGTGTCCGTATCGAGGGGGTACGGCGGCCGGTGACGGAATCCGTGGGTGGCGAAGCGCACCGAGCCCTTCTGGAAGTCGGACCGCCAGCGCACCAGCGCCGCGGCGCCCGCCGACGACACCTCGAGCGCCGTCTCGCACAGCGACGGGGCAAGCGTGTCCTGCGTGTTGTGCGCGCCGATCTGCCGCACGGCGGTGAGCAGGGCGCGGCTCTGTCGCATCTGGCGGGCGTATTCCCGCCGCGACTCGCTGAGCGTGACCAGGCTCAGGATCCCACGGGCATACCGCGGCATCCAGTCCTTGGCCCGGGCGCGCGAGATGGCGAGCCCCCCGGCGTGGCTCACGGTGAGCACGCCAACGAGCAGCGCCTGGTCGATGAGGGGAGCCGCGGCCAGGCAGGGCGCCGCCTGGGCATCCGTTCCGTCGAACACCACCAGCCGGCCCTCGGCCGCCCACCGGGCCAGCGGCCCCCAATCCTCCATCCGGAAGTGGCGGGGGCGGTCGGCGTCGGGCGTGGACCAGGATGCCGGGATGAGAGCGTCGCGCGACTCGTCCCACCGCCAGAGCACGGCCTCCTCGCCCCCACAGGCGTCGCGGACGTCCGCCAGCGCGTCCAGGATGTGCCGGGCGTCCACCTCCGTTTCGCGGGCGTCGTTGCCGGCCTCGACCTCGCTGCGCAGATCGGTGGTCGCGCTGGACGGCGTCGCGTGTCGCCGCCGGCGTGCCGTGCCCGCCAGCAACTCGGCCACCGCGGCGGTGGACGTGGTGGCCGGCACTCGCGCGGGCGCGCGCCGCCGGCGCAGGAGGCCCACGGCTCCGGCGCCGACCATCGCCAGCCCGCCGATCACCGCCACCCACTCGAGCGTCGTCATGCCTGCGCCGCCGCCGGGAAGAGGTCAGTCGTGCGTGATCCGGCTGGCCGCCACCGCGGCGCCGAATCCGTTGTCGATGTTCACGACCGTGACGCCGGCCGCGCAGCTGTTGAGCATGGTGAGGAGCGCGGCGATTCCGCCGAACGAGGCGCCGTATCCCACGCTGGTCGGCACCGCGATGACGGGGCTGGCGACGATCCCCCCGACCACGGACGGCAGCGCGCCGTCCATGCCGGCCACCACGATGAGCACGGCGGCCGACAGCAGCTCGTCGCGCCGAGCCAGCAAACGGTGGAGGCCCGCCACGCCGACGTCGGTGATTCGGGCCACGGCATTGCCAAGCGCGGCCGCCGTGACGGCGGCTTCCTCGGCCACCGGAAGGTCGCTCGTGCCCGCGGTGACGATGCACACCGTGCCCGTGCCCGGGGTGGGCGGTTCGTTTCCCGGCCGATAGCCGGTGCGCGCCGTCGGGTTGATCTCGATGTCGGGGAACGCCGCGGCGAGCGCGGCGGCGGCCTCCGGGGCGAGCCGGGTGGCCAGCACGCCGTCGCCGCGCCCGGCGATGCGCCGCGCGATGTCCACGATCTGCTCCGGCGTCTTTCCGGAACCGAAGATGACCTCGGGATGCCCCTGGCGGAGGGCTCGATGGTGATCCACCGTGGCGTGCGCCAGCGACTCGAACGGTTCGAAGGCGAGGGTGTCGATGGCCTGGCGCACCGACACGCTGCCGTCCGCGACCTGGGCGAGCAGATCGCGAACGCGCTCGCGATTCATGCCGGCACCGTCTCCAGCGGCGCTCCGTCGGGGCCGGCCGCTTCGTACCGGTCGCGCGAGCGCAGATAGTCGTCGAAGATGCCGGCGATCTCGTCGTGCGAGTTCACCGCGTACAGCGTCTTCCGCAGCTCGGCCGACCCCGGGAGCCCGCGCACGTACCAGCCGAGGTGCTTGCGGAACTCGATCGCCGCGCCGCGGCGGTCGGGCTCGTAGGCCGCGGCCATGGCCGAGTGGTCGAGGGCGATGCGGAACCGTTCCTCGACCGAGGGCGCCGGCCGCATCGGGCGGCCCTCGAGCAGGTCACGGGTCTGGTCGAAGATCCATGGCTGGCCGAACGATCCGCGGGCAATCATCACGCCGGCGCAGTTCGTGTGCCGGTGCATGCGCACGGCGTCCCCGGCGGTCTTGATGTCGCCGTTGCCGAGCACCGGAACGTCCAGGGCCTCGACCACGGCGGCGATCTCGTCCCAGTTGGCCGCGCCGGAATACATCTGGCTGCGCGTGCGCGGGTGCAACGCCAGCACCTTCGCCCCGGCATCCTGGCAGCGCAGCGCGATCGTGACCGGATCGCGCATCTCCTCGTTCCAGCCGCTGCGAATCTTGGCGGTGACGGGAAGATGGGTGTTGCGCGCCACGGCCCGGATCACGTCCTCCACCAGGTCCAGATCCTTGAGGCACCCCGAGCCGCCGTTCCGGCGCACGACCTTCTTGACCGGGCACCCGAAGTTGATGTCCACGAAGTCCGGCTGGAACACGTCGGTGACGAGGGCCGCGGCCTCGCCCATGGCGGCGGGCTCGGCGCCGAAGATCTGCACGCCGATCGGGTGCTCTTCGGGGCCGAAGCGCAGCTTGCCGATCGTGGCCGGATTCTCGCGGCGAATGCCTTCGGCGGACAGGAATTCCGTGACCACGACGTCGGCGCCAAACCGCCGGCAGAGCCGCCGGAAGGGCGACTCCGAGACCCCGGCCATGGGCGCGAGGTAGAGCGGGACGCGAACGTCGAGGGGGAACGGGAAGGGCATCAAGAGCAAGCTAACGGCGGCCGGAAAGCGGTGCAACGCCGCCATTTGACACTACTTGTGCGATTCCGTTAACTTCGGCTGTTCAGGCCCTCAAGCGTGTGTGCGGCGCCCCGGCGCCGAGCCCTTTACCCTGCGGGGAACGCAGCA
>JAGWRI010000043.1 GCA_028876525.1 Gemmatimonadota bacterium
GACGTCACGGCGCGGTTGAAGCTCGAGGCCGAGTTCCGGCAGTCGCAGAAGATGGAGACCGTGGGCCAGCTCGCGAGCGGGGTGGCCCACGACTTCAACAATCTGCTCACCGTCATCAACGGCGTGAGCGAGCTGTTGCTGAGCCATGTCCCCGACGGCGACCCGATGCACGACGACATCCGCGAAATCCTCCGCGCCGGCGGCCGGGCGGCCGAGCTCACGCACCAGCTGCTGGCGTTCAGCCGCCAGCAGATGCTGCAGCCCGAAGTGATCGATCTCAACCAGGTCGTCGCCGCCGTGGGCAGTCTGCTCCGCCGGCTGCTCGGCGAGGACATCCGGCTGGTCGTCGAGGCGGCGCCCGACCTGCGCCGCGTCAAGGCCGATCCCGGCCAGCTCGAGCAGGTCATCGTCAATCTCGCCGTCAACGCGCGCGATGCGATGCCCGGCGGCGGGCAGCTCACGCTGCGCACGCGCAACTACCGCCTCGACGAGCCGTACGCGGGCCAGGGCGGCGTGACCGTTCCGCCGGGCGACTACGTCCAGCTCGAGGTCACCGATTCGGGCGTCGGGATGGACGAGGCCACGCGCCAGCGGGCATTCGAGCCCTTCTTCACCACCAAGCCGCGCGGCAAGGGCACCGGGCTCGGGCTGTCCACGGTGTACGGCATCGTGAAACAGAGCCAGGGCTTCATCTGGGTGTACAGCGAGCCCGGGAACGGCACGACGTTCCGCATTCTGCTGCCGCGCATGACCGACGGGGCGACGGCCGTGGGGCGACCGCACCCGGCCGGGACCCCGGCGTCGGGGTCGGAAACGATTCTGCTCGTCGAAGACAACGCCGGCCTTCACAAGCTGGTCTCGCGGCTGCTCACCTCGGCGGGGTACACCGTGCTCGGCGCGCGCGACGGGCGCGAAGCGCTGCGGCTGCTCGAGGAGCGGATGCAGCCCATCCATCTTCTGCTCACCGACGTCGTGATGCCGCAGATGGGGGGCCGCCAGCTGGTCGAGCAGCTGAGCGCCGTGGCGCCGGACCTCAAGGTGCTCTACATGTCCGGCTACAGCGACGACACCATCGTGCGGCACGGGCTGCTCGACTCGGCGACGCCGTTCCTGAACAAGCCGTTCACGCGGGCCGAGCTGCTCCAGAAGGTGCGGGAGACGCTGGACGGCTAGGCCGGCAGGAGCCGAAGTCCGCCGGCGGCCACTTTCGTCACGTGATCGATATCACATTCCTGGCATGTGCAATCACATGCAGGCCAATGGGTTACGCCCGTGCTGCATCTATAACTTCAATCGCGACAAATACTTGCCGAATCTTGTGCTTGCAGTTTCATGGGGTTGAATCCCATGTTGGGCGATCGGGATTCAGGACCGGCAAGCCTCCCCTCTAGCGAGACTGGTTCCCTCCCGGACCGCCCACTCGGCGGAAGACCCCACACCATGCCAGGAGCCACCATGTCCCGTTTCGCCCTGCTCGCCCTTGCCGGTCTCGCGCTCGCCGCGTGCGAGAGCCCCGTCACGCCCGCCCCCGTCGCCCAGCGGTCGGCCGGCGCTCCCGTCGCGTTCAACCTTGGCGGCCCGAACCATCAGAACGTGACGGCGCCGCTCTCCGGTTACCTGTACAGTCCCTGCAATGGAGAGATCGTGAACGTCGCAGGCACCGAGCACGCCGTGGTGGCCTACTCGGATACCACGTACAACATTCACGTCAACACCTCCGACGTCGCCGGGACGGGGGCGACCACCGGTGCGCTGTACCATCTCAACGTGACCGAGAAGCAGGGGCAGGCATATAGCAGCAACGGGACGTATTCCGTCTCGTTCCAGGTCAACGAAGAAGTCGTGGCGAGCGGTACGACGCCGAACTTCATGGCGCACTTCACCGAGACGTTCGGGTGGGATGGGACGCAGTACTACTCCCACATCACGGGCGATCCGAACGGCGTCTGCAAGTAGCATTGCGGCACGGGCCTCCTCGGCGGAGGTTCACGACTGGACGTACGAAGCCCTGCATCGATGGTTCGATGCAGGGCTTCATTTTATTCGTATCGGGACGGCGGGAATCGAGCCCGCGCCACCCTGCCCCGCCGGATCTACGGCCGCCGCGCGGTGCGCGAAGGTCGGTCACCGGAGCAGGCGCTACTCCGACTGCTTGACCCCGGCGCCGTCCAGGGTGGTCGTCCAGTGTTCGTTGTCCGGCGACACCTCGATCTTCACCGTCACGTGCGTCGGAGAGGAGTAGACGTAGCTGATGCGCTCGTACGTTGTCTTGCCGCCGCGGATCTCCGTTCCGAGCTCGAGCCACGTGTCGCCCCGGATGGTCATCTTCGACGCAAACGGCTTCTCACCGCTCGCCCCGACGGCGAACATCTCGTAGTGCCAATAGGCCTTGTCCCGGCTGTTCCAGGTATCCGCCACCAGCGACTGCACCTTCCGGCCGGACCAGTCGTTGTCGAAGCTGCACATGAGGAAGAGCTGGTCCGCGGACCAGCCGCAGTGCTCGTCCCAGGTGAACGTGCCGGGCTTGTCGCCCGCTCGGCGCGGCGCGGTGGTCCCCCGGTACACCCAGTGCCCGGACTGAACGTCCAGCGCCCTGAACTGCGGCGCGCGGGGCTGCTGGGCGCCGGCGCTGGCGCCGAAGGCGGACACGGCGAGGAGCAGACCGCTGAGGACGGCGAGGCGCACAAGTACTCTCCTTGATCGAGAATCGTCACCCGCGGGCCGACGGTCCGCGGAGCGCGGCGGCGTGACAAGTATACGCGCGACGGACGGGCTTTGCCTCGAAGCGAACTGGACAGGCGGGCTCTCCGGGCGGAAGTTTGCCACTCACGAGGAGGAGTCCCCGATGTCGAAGCCGTCCTGCCGCAGCCCTGTTCCCGCGTTCAAGGCGAAGCTCGCCTTGCCCGCGTCCGCGAGACTCGCTGGCGCATCCTGGTTGTTCCCGCTCCTCCTGTTCGCGGCGCCTGCCGGCGCACAGCGACTGACCATTCCCGCCGTCGTCGGCATCAAGTACCCATCCGACTGGCGTTGGTCGCCCGATGGGCAAAGCCTGACGTTCACCTGGGATTCAGGCGGCGTCTACGGCCGTTACCGCGTCAACGCCGAAGCACCGGGTACGCCCATGCCGGTGGCCGGCGCGCCCGCCGGCGAACCCGGCGGCGGTGTCGCCCGCGCCACGCCCTCGCCGGACGGCCGGTTTCTGGCGCGGGTCGAGCGCCGGGCCGGCGATTTCGCGCTCGTCGTCACGCCGCGCGACGGCGCCGCGGGGCGCGACGTCGCGAGCGCGTCCGAGAACATCGGCGGCCTGCGATGGTCGCCCGACGGTCGCCGCATCGCCTACACCGTGGGCGCGCATGCCGCGCCGCACGACACCACCTTTCCGGAGGTCGGCGACAAGCTGATCTTCGCCCGCAGCGAGTTCGTGTCCGGCAAGCTCTACGTGGCCGCGATCGACGGCGGCGCCCCGGTGGCGGTCCAGGGGCCGAGCGGGGGCTACGGCGCGCCGAGCTGGGTCAACGCCACCACGCTGGTGGTCAGCCATGTGGCGCCCGACTTCACGAGCCGCGCCATCTACTTTCTCGATGCCAACGGCGGCCCGGCGCGCGCGGTGCACGTGGACCATGAGGACAAGTTCTGGAGCATGATCGACCGCGGCGCCACGCCCCAGGCCTCGCCCGACGGCAAATGGATTCTCTTCGCCAGCGACACCAGCGGTTGGGATCAGCTGTACGTGATGCCCGCCGACGGCGGGCCCGCCGTCCAGGTCACCCGCGGCGCGTTCGATTCCTGGCGGCCGGTGTGGTCGCATGACGGCGACCGTATCGCCTTCGACGCCAACGAACCCGGCCGCCCCGGCGACCGTCAGATCGGAGTCGTCGACCTGCGCGGCGCACCCGCCAACGCCACCGTCACCTGGCTCACCCACGGCCGCGGCACCAACATCGACGCCGTCTGGTCGCCGGACGATCGACGCATCGCCTACCAGCACACCGACGCGCAAACTTCGCCCGACGTTTACGTGGTGGCCTCCGCC
>JAGWRI010000044.1 GCA_028876525.1 Gemmatimonadota bacterium
CGCGCCGCCCCCCGATTCGGAAATCCCCAACGACGAATTCGGGCGGGAGGTCCGGCGGGGGCGCGACATCTTCCAGCAGACCGGCTTATACGCAAAGGAGTATGTCGGCAACGCGCTGGCGTGCACGAACTGCCACCTCGACGCCGGCCGGCTGGCCCACTCGGCGCCGCTCTGGGCCGCGTACGTGAATTTCCCGGCGTACCGGAGCAAGAACAAGCACGTGAACACCCTGCAGGAGCGGATGCAGGGGTGCTTCCGGTTCAGCATGAACGGCAAGGCGCCCCGGTTCGGCGATCCCGTGCTGGTCGCCCTCGAGAGCTACGCCTACTGGCTGAGCACCGGCGCCAAAGTCAACGCGCCGATCGCGGGGCGAGGGTATCCCAGGCTGCCCGAGCCGGCCCGGGCCCCCGACTACGCCCGCGGCCAGCGCGTGTTCGCCGACCGTTGCGCGCTCTGCCACGGCGCGGACGGGCAGGGCCAGCGGGCCGGCGGCGCCCAGGTCTTCCCGCCGCTGTGGGGCGCGGAGTCGTACAACTGGGGCGCCGGGATGGCCGACGTCAACAACGCCGCCGCCTTCATCAAGGCCAACATGCCGTTCGGCATGGGCAACACGCTCGGCGACCAGGATGCGTGGGACGTGGCGTACTTCGTGGACGGGCACGAACGCCCGCAGGACCCGCGGTTCAAGGGCTCGCTGGCCGAGACGCGGACCGCGCACCACGATTCGCCGAACTCGCTGTACGGCACGACGGTGAACGGAGTGCTGCTGGGCGCGCACTCGGCGCCGGCCGGCGGGAGCACGCGCGGAGCGCGCTGAATGCACATGCTCCGTTTCCTCTCCCGCTGGCGTCCCCGGCATCTGCTTGCCGCGTGGTCGGCCTACTGGGTCGGCCTTGCCGCCGCCGTGGTCACGCCGGTCGCGCTCGCCCTCCATCGGGCCACCGCGCTTGGCGGTCCTCCGAATGCGAGCAATCTCAACCTGAATTTCAGCACGGGCACCGGCTTCACCGTGACGGTCACGCACCTGGGCGAGCAGCTGTATCGGGGCGTGGCGGGACTGCCCGTCATCGTGCTGGCGATCTGCGTCCCGCCGCTCGCGCTGTGGGGCGCCTGGCTCTACGTCAGGGAGCGCCCGCGCGACGTGGCGCATGCCCCCGCGGAATTGGCGGCGCCGATGCCGGAGGCCGATCTCCGGCGCGGCGAGCGCGTTCGGGCCGACGAATAGCCCGCTGCTTGCCGGTCCGCGGGGCCGGCGACAAATTGGGCCGGGCGTCACGGGACGCCGCCCGTCCGCGGAAAGGGATCATCCCACCCGAGTGATTCACGCAGCGCGAGCGTCGACCTCACTTCTGCCCGACAGCAGCGGACCCCGGGCGTTACGGAAGGGGGGAGCGTGTCTCGTCCACTGCCTGCCAGGCCCAGCCTGGAACATCTGCGCAAGGAAGCCAAGGCCTTGCTGCGCGCCCTTGCCGCCGGCGACTCCGGCGCCGCGGCGCGATTCGGCCCCCGTCGGGGGGCGCGCGCTCCACGCCGGCTTTCCGAAGCCCAGTTGGTGATCGCCCGGGAATACGGATTCCGCACCTGGGCGCAGCTCAAGCACCACGTACGGTCGCTGGCCAGCGACGATCCCATGATCGCGCTGTCGGCGGCGGTCCGCCTCGGCGACGCCGTCCGTGTGCGCGACGTGCTGCATCGCTTTCCTGGCCTGCCCGCTCGCCTCGACGAGGCAATGCCCGACGGCGCCTTCGGCGCTACCGCGCTGATCGCCGCCGCGCAGCAGCGGAACCGGGAGATGGTGGACGTGCTGCTCGACGCCGGTGCGAATCCCAATCAGCGCACGCATTGGTGGGCGGGGAGCTTCGGCGTGCTGGGCGACGACGCCGAGCTCAACTCCCACCTCATCGCGCGCGGCGTGGTGGTGGACGCCTACGAAGCGGCCCGCCTCGGGATGCTCGACCGGCTGCGCGAGCTGCTGGCCGCCGATCCCACCGTGGTGCATGCCCGCTTCGGCGACGGCAAGACTGCGCTCCACGTGGCTTCCACCGTGGAGATCGCGGCATTGCTGCTCGACCATGGCGCCGACATCGACGCCCAGGACGTGGACCACGAATCCACGCCGGCGCAGTACCTGATCGGCGATCATCCGGACGTGGCCCGCTATCTCGTCGAGCGTGGCTGTCGCACGGACATCCTGCTCGCGGCCGCGTTGGGCGACCTCGACCGCGTGCGAGCGGCCCTCGACCGCGATCCGGAATCGGTCCGGACCATGGTGTCGCCGCGGTGGTTCCCCATGCGCAACCCGCAGGCCGGGGGCACCATTTACATCTGGACGCTGGGCAACGGGCTGAGCGCCCACGACGTGGCGCGGGCCTCGGCGCACGACGACGTGTATCGGCTCCTGGTGGAGCGCTCGCCAGTGGACCTCCGGCTGGCCGTCGCCTGTGATGCCGGCGACGAGGCGGAAGTGCGGCGGCTGCTCGGCGGCCGTGGCGACGCGTCGGCGCTGCTGACGGAGGACACGCGCGAACGACTTGTCTCGACGGCGTCCCGCGGGAACGTACGGGCGGCGCTGCTCATGCTCGCCTGCGGCTGGCCGGCCGACGTGCGCGACGCGAAGGGGGTGACGCCGCTCCACTGGGCGGCGTGGCACGGCCAGGCGGCGCTGGTGCGCGAGCTCCTGGATCGCGGCGCCGACCGTGAGGCCACGGAATCGTACTTCGGCGGCACGCCGCTGGGCTGGGCCGAGCACGGCGCGGACGGGAGCCCGATGCGCGCCGACGGGGATTACGTGAAGACGGCGAGCCTGCTGGCGGCGAATCGGTGACGGCGCGATCGGCGAGCCGGGAAGGCGAAAGGCGGCGCCGTTCCGAGGAACGGCGCCGCCCCGAGTCACCGGATCACCGGCTCACTTCCTGACCGGCTTGCCCACCGCCGAGTCTCCCGACGGGATGGCCGGCAGCGGCGGCGGCGCCTCGAGCGACGGGAACTGGCTCTGGAGGTTGAGCGCGTTGATGATGTTCCGCGTGTCGGTCATCACGCGCGGCACCTCCGTCGCGTGGCCGGTGGCCTGCAGCACCTGCGCCAGCTCGACGCCGGTGGCGATGTACAGGTACGGGATCCCGATGGACGGCTGGTCCACCCAGCCGTTCCGCCTGGCCAGCGAGGCCGGCGCCCTGAACACGCTGTCCCACAGCGCGAGCGTGCGGCGCACGTCCATGAAGCCCGCGCCTTCGACCTTCACCGTGTCCGCCCCCATGTTCTTGGTCGGGATGAAGATCTTGTCGGCCAGCCCCTGGGTGAGCGTGTTGTCGGCCAGGCCGAGCTGGGCCGGGAGCGGGCCCGACGTGCGGCTCAGGTAGATCGGCCGCTGCGTATACGAGTCGGCGATCATGCGCAGCACGAACACCGACGCGCGGTCCAGGTAGCCGGTGCCCGATCCGTCCTGCATCAGGTTCTTCGGATCGATGGTCGCCTGGATGGGACCGAGGTTGTAGGTCGTGGTGTGCGGAATGGCCACGTAGTCGGGGACGGCGTTGGCCTCCTGCATCGTCATGTTGAGCGGCCCGCGCGACGGCTTGGGCCAGTCCTGGTTGCGGTAGATGGCCGGCCCGGCGGCCTTGTTGTAGTCGTACACCGGGCGGCGGATGAGCTGCCGCACGTACCAGTCGGTGTTGAGCAGCGAGGTGTTGGCCACCACGACGTCCTTGCGCACGCCCAGCACGTCCTGCGCGAACCAGAGCGGGAAGGTGTCGTTGTCGCCCACCACCACCAGCACGCCGTACGGCTCCACCGAGTTCAGCATGTCCTCGGCGAAGTCGCGCGTGTCGGTCTGGCCGGCGCGCGACGCCCACTGCCAGTTGGCGAACAGCGGGATGATGGCCACGAGCAGCACCGGCGCGCCCAGGGCCCAGCCGTTGCGCGTCGGCATGTCCACGACCTCACGCCCCAGCTTCACCTTCTCGGTGCCGAACAGCGAACCCAGCGACTCCCACACGAACATCAGGCCGAGCGCGGCCCACACGCCCCACGGCGAGAAGCTCCAGATGAAGAAGTAGTCGCGGTCGCGCACCTCGCGGGCCACGGAATTGCCCAGCTCCGGCGACTGCGTGGCCCCGTACTTGAAGTTCAGGTAGTAGATGAGGCACAGCGTGACCGTGAACATCAGCGAAGCGAAATACCACCAACTTCGTCGGTCGCGCTTGTAATGCACCCAGGCGCCGAACAGCCCCAGCACGAGGAAGATCGCGGCCAGCAGGCTCTGCGCCCCCGGGTGATTGTCCAGCGCGTCGCGCATCCACTGCCACTTGAAGTACCACCACCACATCCCGACCTGGCCCTGGACGAACGGGGCCTGGCGGTCGGTGAGCGCGGGCTTGCCGTACTGCCCGCGGTTGAAGTTGTACATGAACGCGTCGTACGTGCCCTTGCTGAACGTGCAGTCCCAGTGGAGCCCGTGCGTGCACGCCGTGGGCTCGCCCTCGTTCATGGGCGGGAAGAACGCCGACCGGATGGGCTGGGTGGCGAACGGCGTGATGCCGAACCCGAGCAGGAGGAGCGAGACGAGGATGAGCTTCCAGCGGAGCAGGTAGCGCGGCCGGCGCACGATGATCACCAGGCCCACCGCGGGGGCGGCGAGCATGCCGGCCATGTGGTTGGCGTAGCCCAGGCCGAGCAGGTAGGCCACGAGGTAGATCAGCCGGTCGCTCTTCGGCGCGTCGGGGTCGTCGGCCCACCGCACCATGAGCCACGAGATGATGGCGATGCCGCACAGCGAGATCGTGTACACCTTCTCGTTCACCACCGACTGGTTCCAGACCGTGAACGCCGTGGCGCCGATGAGCGTCGCGATGCTCGCCCCGACGATCCGGCGCCAGTGCTCGGCGAACCAGCTCACCAGCACGCGCTCGGTGATCAGGAACCACATCGCCGCCGACACGGCGCTGCACGCCGCGGCGAAGACGTTGATCCGCATCGCCACCGACCCCGCGATGGGGAGCAGCGACACGACGCGTCCCAGCAGCACGAACAGCGGGTTCCCCGGCGGGTGCGGCAGGCCCAGGGTGTACGCGGCCGCGATGTACTCGCTCGTGTCCCACATCGCCGTGGTCGGCGACAGCGTGACGATGTAGAGCAGGAAGACCAGCGCGCCGGCGATCGTGGCGGCCAGGTAGGACGGGCGGTAGTCGAGGTCGGTCTTCGCGTTGGTCGCCATGACGTTCGTTTTGAGAAGCGATCGGCACCCGCGGCCCGCGCGGGGCGCGGCGCTGGCAGAATACTGAAAAATGAGGCGGGACCGTGGGTTAGGAAAGGGAAGCGGGCGCCAGAATCCCGCCAAGGCCACGCCCCCTCGTGGTTCGGCAGCGGCCGCCGGCCCAGGGTTGCAGGTTCGGCGTATGTTCGGTATACTCGATGCCCGTTCGCCCGACCACCCGCCACGACCGCCGGAGTCCGCCATGCCCGCCACCGATGCCCCGCTGCTCCTGCAACTCACCCCCGTGCTCGTCGTGCCCCGCGTGGAGCCCTGCCTCGACTTCTGGACCGAACGGTTCGGGTTCACGGTCGAGAATCGCGTGCCCGGCGCCGACGGCGCGCTGGTCTTCGCCAGTGTGAAGGGCGGGACGATCGAGGTGATGTATCAGACGCGCGAGAGCGTGGCCGCCGACAACCCCGCCATGGCCACCGACCTCGATGGGCATTCGGTGGCCCTGTTCCTCACGGTGCGCGACATCGACGCCGTGGAGCGCGCGCTGGCCGGCGCGCCGGTGGTGAAGCCGCGGCACACCACCTTCTACGGCAGCACCGAGATCTACGTGCGCGAGCCCGGGGGCAACACGGTCGGCTTCGCGGCGTTTGCCTAGCCGCCGGGCGGGCATCGAGAATTTCTGGAACTGCAGATGATCCGGATGGACCGCTTGAAAGAGGGGGCTGCGGCGCCGAGAGCATCGCGCCGCAGCCCCCTCTCGCCAATCGCCGTCTTGCCGTACCCGTATCATCCGGGCAGTCGTTCGGATCATCTTTAGTTCAGAATCTCCGATCCTGATGCGCGCTCGCCAGTACGGCTAGTGCCGGAACTGGCGCTTGCCGGTGAACACCATCGCCATCCCGTGCTCGTCGGCGGCGGCAATCACTTCGGCGTCGCGCACGCTCCCGCCGGGCTGGACGATGGCCGTCACGCCCGCCGCGGCCGCCTGGTCCACGCCGTCACGGAAGGGGAAGAAGGCGTCGGAGCCCATCACCGAGCCGGCCGTGTCGTGCCCCTGGGCCCGCGCCTTGTAGGCGGCGATGAACGACGCGTCCACGCGCGACATCTGGCCGGCGCCGATCCCGATCGTCGCCCCGTGCTTCGTGAGCACGATCGCGTTGCTCTTCACGCTCGCCACGGCGCGCCAGGCGAACAGCAGGTCGGCCAGCTCGTCCGTGGTCGGCTGCCGCCTGGTGGGCACCGTCCACCCGGCGTCGTCGATCACGCTCGGCGAGCGCTCCTGCACCAGCACGCCGCCCCGTACGCGCTTGTAGTCCAGGCTGTGCGGAGGCCAGGCGGCGCGCCCCTCGAGCACGCGCAGGTTCTTCTTGCGGCCCAGCACCTCCACCGCCGCCTCGGCGAACTTGGGCGCCACGATGCACTCGACGAACAGGCTCGCCACCGCGTCCGCCGTCTCCTCGTCCACCGGGACGTTGAACGCGATCACCGAGCCGAAGGCCGACACCGGATCGCAGGCCAGCGCCTTCTCATACGCCTCGCGCGCCGTGCGCCCCACGGCCAGCCCGCAGGGCGTCGTGTGCTTGATGATCGCGCAGGCGGGCTCGTCGCCGAACGGCGCGACGGCCAGCAGCGCGCCCTCGAGGTCGATGAGGTTGTTGAACGACAGCTCCTTGCCTCCCTTCTGCTCCAGCGCCGAGAGCCCCGCGCCCGGGCGCTCGACGTAGAACGCCGCCGCCTGCCCGGGGTTCTCGCCGTAGCGCAGCGACTGCGCCAGCTCGAAGCTCATCGTGACCGTCTGCGGGAACTGCTCCGCGCGCTCGCGCGCGAACCAGGCGCCGATGGCGGCGTCGTAGCTCGCCGTGTGCGCGTACGCCTTGCCGGCCAGCAGCCGGCGGAGGTCGAGGTCGTCGTCGCCGGCGCGGAGCGCCTCGAGCACGCGGCCGTAATCGGCGGGATCGACCACGACGTACACCGACGCGAAGTTCTTGGCCGCCGACCGGAGCATGCTGGGGCCGCCGATGTCGATGTTCTCGATGACCTCTTCGGGCGTGACGCCGGCCTTCGCCGCCGTTTCGCGGAAGGGATAGAGGTTCACCACCACGAGGTCGATCGGCGCGATGTGGTGCTCGGCGATCGCCGCCATGTGCTCGGGCAGGTCGCGCCGGGCGAGCAGCCCGCCGTGCACCACGGGGTGCAGCGTCTTCACGCGCCCGTCCAGCATCTCGGGAAAGCCGGTGACGTCGCTGATGTCGCGCGCCGGGAGCCCGGCGTCGCGCAGCGCGCGCGCGGTGCCGCCGGTGGAGACCAGGCTCCAGCCCAGCCCGGCGAGTCCCTGGGCGAAGTCGACGAGGCCGGACTTGTTCGATACGGAAAGGAGGGCGGTGGGCATTGGCGTGGGACGGTGGGACTGAAGGACGGCCCGCGGGCGGGACGACGGGACGGACGACGAAGAAGTTACTCCCAACGCGGTCTCCGTCCTAACGGCCTGCCGCGAGTTCATGCACGAGTCTCGACAGCGAAACGACGTCCCGCAAATCGATGGTTTCCGCCGGCGAATGCGAGTACCGCAGCGGCCACCCGATGGGCACGTCCACGGCGCCGAAGCGGACGAATTCCGAGCCGTCGTTGCCGCCGTTCGTGGTGCCCCACTGGAGCGGAATCCGGTGCGCCCGGGCCAGCCGAACGAGCGCGTCGAACTCCTCGGGCGGCGTCACGCTCGAGTTGTCCAGCATCCGCGCCACGGGGCCGCCGCCGATCGGGGCGTCGGCGAACCGGTGCGGTTCGAACGGCGTGTCCGACGAGACGAAGGTGTCGATCGCGTAGACGCGGCGGACCGACACGCCGAACTCGGCGGCCAGCGCCGACGCCCCCTCGAGACCGATCTCCTCCCGGGTCGAGAAGGCGAAGATGACCTTGTGCGTGAGCGTCTTCGGATTCAGGTCCTGCATCGCGAACAGGAGCGCGGTGTCGCCCGCGCGGTCGTCGATCGAGCGGGCGGTGAACCGCGTGCGGCCCAGGCGGGCGGCGCACTTGAAGCCGGTGACGGTCATGCCCGGCGCGATGCCAAGCGCGGCCGGGTCGGGGCCGAACCAGGCATAGTGCACGGCCGGGGCGCGCCCCCGGCCGCGGCCGGCGGGCGGCGCCGTCTGGTCGGGCACGAGGAACACCCCGCGCACGGCCGACGCGCTGGTCGCCATGCAGTCGCGCCGGGCCGTGGACCCCTGCGCGTCGCCGTCGCGATGGAGCAGCGCCGGCTGTCCCTCGAACAGCGTCGGGATGAAGCCGCCGGCGTTGCGCAGCGCCACGCGCCCATCGGGCTCGATGCCGGTGACCTCGAAGCCGACCTCGTCCATGTGGGCCACGATCACGACCGTGTCGCGGTCGGGTCCGGCGGCCACGTACAGGTCGCCGGCCGTGTCCACGGTGGCCAGCGGCTTGGCCCAGGCCGGGAGGTTGGCGCGCACCAGGTCGCGCACCGCGCCTTCGTGGCGCGACACGCCGTAGCGGTCGCCGAGCCGGGCCAGCAGGTCGGCGTAGGGCGTGAGGCTGTCGCGCGCCTCGGCCGCGGCGGGCAGCGCGTCGTCGGGGCGGACGAGCGTCAGCCGCGCGGCGTCCACGCCGGCGTGCGCCGCGGCGGCGGCGTACAGGTCGGTCAGGTCCGCGCCGCTGATCCGCTCGATGAGCGTGTTGGCGTCGGCCCGCCGCACCGTGACGGCGACCACGGGTCCGGAGTGCACGGCCGCCGGGAAGGGCAGCCCCAGCGCCGACTCGCCCACCGCGGCATTGCCCTCGGGGGCCGGCGCCGCGGGATCTCCGAACACGAACACCGAATCCACCGCCGGCGTGCGGGCGAGCACGCCAAGCAATCCGGCGTAGCCGAACGCGCTCTGCACCGAGATCACAAATATGCTCGTCCCGGTCGCGGGCACGCCGGTCGACGCCGCGGCCACCATGGCGCACCCGGCGCGCGACTCGGCGTTGGGGCCGGTGGCGTAGTCGCCCACGCTCCACGGCACGAGGTCCCGGAACACCGGGTCGAGAAGGTGGATCCCCATGCGCCGCACGTCGGCGGCGCTGGCCGCGCCGACGTCCAGCCAGAGGTCGCCGATCTGCGTGAGCCCCTCGTGCGGCGGGGTCCCGCGCAGGAGGTGCACGCTCTTCACGCCGAACACGCCGGGCACCATGCGCACACGGCCCGGAGTCGCGCGGTTGCCGGTCATGACGAGCACGCGCTGGCCCTCGTTGAACTGGTCCCAGAGCGGCTGGCGCGGACCGTTGCCCGCCATCTGCACGCGCACGTAGCCGTCGTCGCGGATCTCGCTCACCGCGTACGCCGGCGCGTCCAGGCCGCACGCGAGCACGCGCAGCGGCGCGCCGTGCCCCGCGGTCTTGACCAGGTTGCCCAGCGCATCGCGCGTCCACCCCCTGTCGGCGGCCTGGACGCGGTCGGTGGCAAAGCGTTCGTGGCCGGGCGCGGCGGGAAGGCGGATCCACGACTGGACCGCGGCCACGAACGGGGCCGCGATGATCGCGCCGTTGGGCTTCGACACCACGTGCTGTGCGCCGGCGGCCGATGCGACGAGAACGGCCGCCATGAACGGCCCCGCGGGGGCCAGGCTACGACTCCAGCGCATGCTCGATCTCCTGAACGATGGGTGCGACGTCGGTTTCGCGGGTGAGGTCCCGCGCGGTGCGCCCGGTGCGCGGCGGCTGCCCGGGGTGGATCCGTCCCGCGGCCAGGGCCTGCACGACGCGCGGATACAGCAGGTGCTCGACGCGCAGCACGCGCGCGGCGAGCGCTTCGGGGGTGTCGCCGGGTCTGACCGGGACGGCGTACTGCGCGATGACGGCGCCGCGGTCGAACGCCTCGTCCACGAAGTGGACCGTGGGCCCGCTCTCCCCGGCGCCGGCGGCGATCACCGCCTCGTGCACGTGGTGGCCGTACATCCCGGCGCCGCCGAACTCGGGCAGCAGCGCCGGGTGCACGTTGACGATGCGGCCGGCCCAGGCCCGCACGACGTCCGCCGGCACGAGGCGAAGGTATCCCGCCAGGGCCACGTAGTCCACTCGCGCGTCCCGCAGGATGTCGAGCAGCGGCCGCTCCTCGGGGCGGGCCTTCGTGCGCACGATGGCGGTGGGAATGCCGCGCGTTCGGGCGCGCGCCAGGGCGGAGGCGTCGGGACGGTCCGACGCCACGAGCACGACGTCGGCCGCGCGGCGGTCGCCCAGCATGTCGAAATGGTCGAGAATGGCCTGCAGATTGGAGCCGCCGCCCGAGGCGAGCACGGCCAGCCGCGCCCTCACGCGCCCGTGCCCAGGAAGCGGGCCACCGCCTCGTCCAGCGTGCGCACCACCGCGGCGCGGGCGCGCGCGTTCGCGACGTCATCGGGGGGCGTCTCGTCGGTGGGCACGAGGATGCCGGTGCCGCCCAGCGCCAGCCCGGGCTCGATGTCGCGAAAGCGGTCGCCCACGTAGAGCGACGCGGCGAGATCGAGGTCGTGCGCCGCGGCGGCCTGCTCGAACAGCAGGGTGCCCGGCTTGCGGCAGGCGCAGGGCCCCGAGAAGTCGGGGTGGTGCGGGCAGACGTACGTCGCGTCGAGGCGCCCGCCGTCGGCTTCGAGCAGCGTTTCGAGCCGCGCGTTCACGCGCTCGTAGTCGGCCATGGTGAAGAACCCGCGGGCGATGCCCGACTGGTTGGTCACCAGGATCACGGGGATGCCCGCGGCGTTCAGCCGCCCCAGCGCACGCCCCGCGCCCGGGATCAGCACCACGTCGGCCGGGCTGTCGGTGAAGTGGAAGTCGTGCATCAGCGTGCCGTCGCGGTCGACGAAGGCGGCGCGGCGCCCGCTCATGCCGGGGCCCCCGCCGCCCGCGCGATCGCGCCGGCGAGCGCGGCGTCGTCGCGCTCGGGAATGGCGCGGAGGTCGAGCAGCAGGCGGCCGTCGCGCACGCGGCCGATCACCGCCGGCTCGCCCGCGCGCAGCGCTGCCTCGA
>JAGWRI010000045.1 GCA_028876525.1 Gemmatimonadota bacterium
CGCCGCCGCGAAGCCGGTCGCGGCGACGTCGGCGCCGACACGGCCGCCGGCGCCCGCCGACACCGTGCCCCCAGCGCCCGCCGGCGCGCTGACGCCAACCGGATCGGCCGGCCTGTCCGCGGCCCCGGGCATGCCGCCGGTCGCCACCGTGCAGCATGGGGTCGTGCTCACCCCGCTGGCTCGGGACCGCGGGTGGGTGCGGGTGCAGCTCGACGGGTGGATGCGCGAGGCCGACCTCACGGCCGCCGACAGCACGCTGGCCCGGATCACCGCCGCCGACCTCCAGGCCAACCCGCAGGAATACGTGGGCAAGGTGGTGCGGTGGACCGTGACCTCGCTGGCCTTCCAGACGGCCGATCCGCTGCGCAAGGACATGCAACCCGACGAGCCGTATCTGCTGGCTCGCGGGCCGGGGGAAGAGACCTCGCTGCTGTATCTGGCGTTGCCTCCTGACCTTGTGGTCAGGGCCAAGGCGCTGTCGCCGATGGCGAAACTCGTGGTGACGGCGCGCGTGCGGACGGGCAGCTCGCAGCCGTCCGGGGTACCGATCCTGGACGTGCTGTCGCTGACCAGACAGTGAACTGATCTACAGGTCAGCACACCGGTGCTGGCTGGCGCCTCGCCGAGCGCCGGGGTGGACGCCCGGGTTGACGGGGACGACGGCGCCGCAATCGTTCAGGTGGCGAGATTGGTGATGGCGGTACAACTGGAGCGACGATGAACGAACACCTGCGTGAACGCATCCTGCGGCGAATCGAGACGCTCTCCGACGAGCGCGGCTATCAGATCCTCGATTACGTCGAGTTCCTGGAGTCGAAATACGCCGAGCGGCAGTCGCCGCAGGCCAACGTCTTCACGCGGCTCACGGAGTCGGTGGAGGACAAGCTGCGGGCGGGGCGGGTGTCGGCGTCGGTGATTGCGGAGACGATGGGGTTCTTGAATCGGGCGTCGAACGTGCTCAACACCGCGATGGATACGGTGGTTGGAGCGGCAAGTGCGAAGGGCGCCGACAAAACCAGCGCCAACAAGAACAGCGCCGACAAGAACAGCGCCGACAAGAACAGCGCCGACAAGAACAGCGCCAACAAGGACAGCGCCAACAAGGACGGCGCCGACAAGACGAGCGCTGGGAACTGATGACGGCAAACCGCGCATAGCCAGGCGGGGCTTCGCCCCGACGTTCGCTGGTTACGGGGCCGAAGGCCGTGCACTTTCCAGCGCTGTATTGGCCGGCGCTGTTCCTGCCAGCGCGGTGTTTGTCGGCGCTGGTCTTGCCGGCTCAGTACTTGCCGGCGCCGTTGGCACCTTCTACCTTCCGCCATGGCAACCACGACTCGGCCCAATCGGTCCGCCTCCGGCAGCAACCCGGAGCGCGGACCTTCGCGCATCGAGGAGCCCGAGACCGCCGGCGCCGCCCGTGTTCGCGTGGCCGAGGCCCTCACCTTCGACGACGTTCTGCTCGTGCCGGCGCACGCGCTGACCCACCCCAAGGATGTCTCCCTCCGCTCCCGGTTCACGCGCCGCATCGAGCTGAACGTGCCGCTCGTGTCCGCGGCGATGGACACGGTCACGGAGAGCGACATGGCGATCGCCATGGCCCGCTCGGGTGGCATCGGCGTGCTGCACAAGAACATGTCCATCGACCGCCAGGCGGCCGAGGTGGACCGCGTGAAGCGCAGCGAGAGCGGGATGATCCTGAATCCGATCACGCTGCGGCCCACCGACACGGTGCGCGAGGCCAACGCGCTGATGCGGCGGTTCAGCATCTCGGGCGTGCCGATCGTGGACGACGAGGGGCGGCTGGTCGGGATCATCACCAACCGCGATCTCCAGTTCGAGAAGGAGCTGGACCGCGTGCTCGGCGAGGCGATGACCAAGGACAGGCTGGTCACCGCGCCGGTGGGCACGACGCTGGAGGACGCCGAGCGGATCCTGGCCAAGGGGCGGATCGAGAAGCTCCCCGTGGTGGACGCCGAGGGGAAGCTCAGGGGGCTGATCACCGTCAAGGACATCCACAAGCGGCGGCAGTATCCCGGGGCCAACAAGGACGAGCACGGGCGGCTGCGGGTGGCGGCGGCGATCGGCGCCGCGGGCGACTTCCTGGCCCGCGCGCGGGCGCTGGTCGAGGCCGGGGTGGACGCGCTGGTGGTCGACACCGCGCACGGGCATTCCGAGGGAGTGCTCCGGGCCACGGCGGAGGTGCGGGAGAAATTCCCCGACGTGCAGCTCATCGCCGGGAACGTGGCCACGCGCGAGGGCGCGCGGGCGCTGGTCGAGCGCGGGGTGGACGCGGTGAAGGTGGGCGTCGGGCCGGGCTCGATCTGCACGACGCGCGTGGTGACCGGGGTCGGGGTGCCGCAGCTCACGGCGATCTTCGACGCGGTGGAGGGGGCGGGCGACGTCCCCGTGATCGCCGACGGCGGGATCAAGTACTCGGGCGACGCGGTGAAGGCGCTGGCGGCCGGGGCGGCGAGCGTGATGATGGGCTCGATGCTGGCCGGCACGGAGGAGAGCCCGGGCGAGGCGTTCCTGCTCGAGGGGCGGCGGTTCAAGATGGTGCGCGGGATGGGCTCGCTCTCGGCGATGCAGGACGGCAGCGCCGACCGGTACTTCCAGGAGGGCGAGCTGAGCCCCAAGAAGCTGGTGCCCGAGGGGATCGAAGGGCGGGTGCCCTACAAGGGCCCGGTGGGTGACGTGCTCTACCAGATGGTGGGCGGGCTGCGCAGCGGGATGGGCTACGTCGGGTGCGGGAGCATCGACGATCTCCGGACGAAGCCCGGGTTCGTGCGGATCACCTCGGCCGGGTTGCGCGAGTCGCACCCGCACGACGTGACGATCACGCGCGAGGCACCGAACTACTCGTTGTGACCGGTCGGGCGGGCCCCTGCGGGGGCCCGCGTCGTTTGCGCTCCTGATTGACAAACGCCGTGCCGGGGGGCAACTTGGCCCCGTCCGTTTTGTATACAGTCGTCGTTTTCCCTCCCTGGCGACCCGTCGGCCGCCCTCGATCTACATACCCGAGGAAATCCTCATGAACCTGTTCCGCCGAAAGAGCGTCACGGCCCTGCAAGCCGAGGCGACTTCCGACAACAGTCTCAAACGCGCGCTCGGCGCCCTCAACCTGACGACGTTGGGCATCGGCGCGATCATCGGGACCGGCATCTTCGTGCTCACCGGCGAGGTCGCGGCCCAGAACGCGGGCCCCGCCGTCGTGCTCTCGTTCATCTTCGCCGGCGTCGCCTCGGTGTTCGCCGCGCTGTGCTATTCCGAGTTCGCCTCGCTGATTCCGATGGCCGGCAGCGCGTACACCTACGGGTACGCGACGCTCGGTGAGCTGATCGCGTGGATCATCGGGTGGGACCTGATCCTCGAGTACGCGCTCGGCGCCGTCACGGTGGCCATCGGATGGTCGGGCTACGTGGTGAGCTTCCTCCGCGACGTCGGCATCCAGGTTCCCTGCGAGCTCGCGGCGGCCCACGGCGTGCTGGCCACCGGCTGCACCGTGCCGGCGGTGTTCAACCTGCCGGCGGTCATCATCATCGCCATCGTGACGCTGCTGCTCGTGGTCGGCATCCAGGAGTCGGCGAACGTGAACAGCGCGATCGTGATGATCAAGCTGGCGGTCGTGCTCCTGTTCATTTTCGCCGCCGCCAAGGCCGTGAACCCGGCCAACTGGCATCCGTTCATTCCGCCGGCCACGGGCAACCGCGGCGAGTTCGGCTGGGGCGGGGTGACCACGGGGGCGGGCATCGTGTTCTTCGCCTACATCGGATTCGACGCGGTGTCCACCGCGGCGCAGGAGGCCAAGAATCCGCAGCGCGACATGCCCATCGGGATCATCGCGTCGCTCCTCATCTGCACGCTGCTGTACATCGCGGTGAGCGCCATCGCCACCGGCGTCATGAGCTACAAGCAGCTGAACGTGCCGGATCCGATCGCCGTGGCCGCCGACGCCGCCGGGTTGGGGTGGATGTCGTCGATCATCAAGCTCGGCGCCATCGCCGGCCTGTCGTCGGTGATCCTGGTGATGCTCCTCGGCCAGTCGCGCGTGTTCTACTCCATGGCCCGCGACGGGCTGCTCCCGGCGGTGGTCAACAAGGTGCATCCCAAGTTCCACACGCCGTACATCACGTCCATCGTGACCGGGGTGGTCGTGGCGTTCTTTGCCGGCATCCTGCCCATCGCCGACGCCGCCAACCTCGTGTCCATCGGCACGCTGCTCGCCTTCGTCATCGTGTCCATCGGCGTGCTCGTGCTGCGGGTGCGCGAACCGGACCTGAAGCGCGCGTTCAAGACCCCGATGGTGTGGGCGGTGGCCCCGCTGGGCGCGGTTTCGGCTGCCTACCTGATGATCCGCCTGCCGTTCGAAACCTGGATACGGCTCGTCGTCTGGTTCGTGATCGGCATGATCATCTACTGGACGTACAGCATCCGGCACTCGAACCTTGCCAAGGTGCCGGCCGCAGCGGGCGACTGACCGCTCCGCGCGTTACCTTTGAAACGGCGCCCGGACCCGGGCGCCGTTTCGCTTTCATCCCGATCCCGTGACCGCTCCCGACCCCCGCTCCGTCGCTCCCGCGCGCCGCGAGGCGATTCTCCGTCTGGCCGAGTTCTGGCGGCCCGGCGTGGTCGCCGTGCTGTCCACGCACATCAACGCCGACGGCGACGGGTGCGGCTCCGAGTCGGCGCTGGCCCGGCTCCTGGCCCAGCGCGGGATGACGGCGCGCATCGTCAACCCCACCCCCTGGCCCGACCTCTTCCGCTTCCTGCTCGGCGACGACGTGCAGGACGCGACGGCGCAGGGGGCCGAGGCGCTGCTGGGGGCCGACCTGCTGGTCGTGGTGGACATCAACGACGTCACGCGTCTGGGCACGCTGGCCGAGGAGGTGCGCGGGCTGGCCGTGCCGCACCTCGTGATCGACCACCACGTGCCGGGGCGCGAGGCGGCGGGGGACGTCGTGTTCGCCGACACCGCGGCGTGCGCCACGGGCGAGCTGATCTACGATCTGGCCCACGTGCTGAACCTCGAGATCACGCCGGACATCGCGCGCGCGATCTACACCGCGATCCTCACCGACACCGGCGGGTTCCGGTTCAGCAACACGTCGCCGCGCGCCCACACCATCGCGGCCGACCTCATGACGCGCGGCGTGGATCCCGAGGAGATGTACCGCCGCGTGTACGCCTCGTCGCCCGTGGGCCGGGTGCGCCTGCTGGCCGAGGTGCTGCAGTCGCTGGGCGTGGACCAGTCGCTCGGACTGTCGTGGCTGTCGATGCGCGCCGGAGCGCTGGGCGAGTACGGGGTCAAGCAGGAGGACCTGGACGGGATCGTGGAGCACGCGCGGTCCATTGCCGGCACCAGGCTGGCGCTGTTCTTCCGCGACCTGGGGCACAACAAGGTGAAGGTGAGCTTCCGCAGCACGGGGGCGTTCGACGCCAACCAGTTCGCCCGCCGGTTCGGCGGCGGGGGGCACGCCCGGGCTTCGGGCGCCCTCATCGCGGGCACCCTGCCCGAGGTCCGCGACCGGGTGCTGGCCGAGGCGCGAGCCGACCTGGGCTCGCTTGGAAAGCCCCCGGGCGCGGCATAGTTTCCGGGGTATGACCGACACGCTCAATCAGCGCATCGCGAAGGCGCTTTCCAGAATACGCAATCCGCGCACCGGGCACGACATCGTGGCCGACGACATGGTGCGCGACGTGGCGACGACCACCGACGGCAAGGTCCGCCTGACGCTCCTGCTCGACGCCGCCGACCCCGCGACGCTGGTGCGCGACGTGCGGCTGGCCGTGGAGCACGTCGAGGGGGTGAACGAGGTGCACGTCGACGTGAAGGACGCGGCCCAGGCGCCGCCCCCGCCGTCCAAGTCGCGGGCGCTGCCCGTGATGGACGACCGTCCCGCGGCGCCGCGGGCGAGTGCGCCGACGCCGGTGGCGTTCCCCGAGCTGGGGCACATCATCGCCGTGTCCAGCGGCAAGGGCGGGGTGGGGAAGTCCACCGTGGCCACCAACCTGGCCGTGGCGCTGGCCAGGGCCGGGGCGCGCGTCGGGCTCATGGACGCCGACATCTACGGGCCCAACGTCCCCCGCATGATGGGGGTGGACGCGCCGCCCGCCGTGGTGAACGAGAAGATCATCCCGCTCGAATCCCACGGCGTGAAGATCATGTCGCTGGGGTTCATGATCGACCGCGACCAGCCGGCCATCTGGCGCGGGCCGATCGTGATGAAGATCATCACCCAGTTCCTGCGCGACGTCGCGTGGGGCGAGCTCGACTACTTCATCGTGGACATGCCCCCCGGCACCGGCGACGCGCAGCTGTCGCTGGTCCAGGCCACCATGCTCCGCGGCGCGCTGATCGTGACCACGCCGCAGGAAGTGGCCACCGGCGACGCCCTGCGCGGCGTGCGCATGTTCCAGCGGGTGGGGGTGCCGGTGCTCGGCATCGTGGAGAACATGAGCTGGTTCGAGTGCCCGCACTGCGGCAAGCCGACGCCGATCTTCGGCGCCGGCGGCGGCGAGCGGCTGGCGCAGGAGACGGAGCTCCCGCTCCTGGCCCAGATTCCGCTCTACCCGCGAGTGATGGAGCGGGCCGACGTCGGCGAGCCGATCGTCGTGGCCGACGCCGCCTCGGGCGCCGGACGCGCCCTGACGGCGCTGGCGGAACGCACGGCCCAGGCCGTCCTCGAGCTGGCCGACGCGACATGAGGTGACCATGGCGCGCGCCCTGGTGACGCTGCTCAGCGACTTCGGCACCGCCGACGGATACGTCGCGGAGATGAAGGGAATGCTGCTCACCGAGGCGAGCGAGGCGACGGTCGTGGACGTGTCGCACGACGTCGCGGCGCAGGACGTGGACGGCGCGCGCCTGGCGCTGGCGCGCTACTGGAAGCGGTTTCCCGAGGGAGCCATCCACGTCGTGGTCGTGGACCCCGGCGTGGGCACGGAGCGCCGGGCGATCGCCGTGGAGAGCCAGCGGCGCTTCCTGGTGGGCCCCGACAACGGCGTGCTCTCGCCGGCCCTGCTCGCGCCCGGGGCGCGCATCGTGAGCCTGCCCATTCCCCACTCGGCCTCGGCCACCTTCCACGGGCGCGACGTGTTCATCCCGGCTGCCGTGCACCTGGCGCAGGGACACGGTTTCGACGCGCTGGGGCCGCCGGTGGACGACCCCATCGTGCGGCGCACGCCGGAGCCGAGGCGGGCCGCCGACGGGGCCATCGAGGGGCAGGTCGTGACGGTGGATCGCTTCGGCAACCTGATCACAAATCTGATCGGCGTGCGCGGGGGGATGGCCGTGGTCGGCAAGCGCGTGGCGCCCGTGCGCCGCACCTACGGCGACGTGAAGCCGGGCGAGCTGGTGGCCCTCGTCGGGTCGTCGGGCCTGCTCGAGATCGCCGTGCGGGACGGCCATGCGGCCGCCACGCTGGGCGTTCGCCGCGGCGACGCGGTGACGCTGCGCGGCGGCGCGGGCGCCTAGGGAGTGGCGGGGAGCGAACGGTCGATGGTGATGTTCCCCAGCGACGTCTGCACCAGCACGCGCAGGTGGTGCTTGGCCGAATCCCAGTTGTCGGAGTAGTAGTACCCGTCGCGCTCGACCAGCCCGTCGTTGTCGAACGACGTCAGGAACCGCTGCAGGGCGAGCCGCACGCCGACGTCCCGCGGAATGTGGAGCGTCACCTTGCCCAGGGTCACCTTCACGGTGGCGTCGAGGTCGCCGGTCCAGGCGCCGCCGAAGCCGAGGTCGACCGCCCCCACCCCGCCGTTCACGTGCAGGGCGGTGGCGTTCATGTTGGCCAGCCGGCGGGCCCGGAAGCTGGCCGCGCCGACGTCCACCGTGACGGTGCCCAGGCGCGCCCGGTTGGGGGCGCTGAAGTCGAGCGACTCGTCGGCGGCGCCGGTCTCGACGTGCAGGCCGCGCAGGGTGAGTCCGCCCAGATCGATGTTCGCCTGCGTCGCACCGAGCGAGAGCGAGAGGTCCATCGGCACCGTGGGGGCGAGCGCGAGGTTCATCCGCGACTTGCCGTCGTCGTCGGAGGGGCGGTCGGTCCACCCCATGTTCACGTCCTTGAGGCCGATCTCGAGCGTGCCGGCGGCGGCGTCGAAGCGGTGCAGGGGCGAGGCGTGCGCGTCGTCGTACACGAGGTCCATGGCGTACAGCACGGGGGTGGTGGCGGCCCGGAGGTCGAACCGCCCCGCGCCGTACTGGACGTGGACCCGCAGCTCGGACGTATCGCGAAGCTGGCGCGACACCTCGAGGGTGTGCCACGTCTGCTGCGCGTGGGCGGCGGCAGGGACGAGCACGGCGGCCGCCGCCGCGGCGAGGAAGGCGCGTCTCACGGCGCCTCCCGGGTCGGGCTCACCGGCCGGCGCGCCGCGGCGACGCCGGCCACCGGGGTGGGGGTCTGCCAGGCGAGCGCCTCGGAGGCGCCCCCGCCCCCCCCGCCTCTTCCCGCCGTGGGCGCTCGCTCGTGCTGCGTGCCCGCCCGAGACAGCACCGTGGCGCCGAGCCCCGCGGTGACCGCCACCCAGGTCACGGCCAGCGCGATGGCCCGCAGGACCGGTTGGGCCGCGGGGACCCAGGTGAGCGCGGCGACCACGAACCAGACGCCGAGGTAGGCCGCGAGGCCGGTGAACAGCGAGCGCAGGGTCACGCTGCGCGGCTTGGCCGTCGGATCGGGATGGAGGAAGCCGCTGCCGGTGAACCGCGCCACGGCCAGGAATCCGAGCGCCAGGAGGCCGGCGACGGCAATGACGTAGGCGACGATCGCGAACGGAATGAGCAGCACGCCGATCACCGTGATTGCCAGTGCGACGACGAGCAGGAGGAGAATGGGCACGAGGCCCAGCTCGGCGAGGAGCCCGACCCAGAATGCCCGGGCCAGGTGGCGTTCCAGCACCGCGACCACGCCGTTCAGGTTGTGCTCGGCGAACATCAGCACGCCGATGGCGATGATGGCGAGCACGAGGAACCAGCCGAGTACCAGCTTCATGGCGCCCCAGGTCGTGAGGGGCGCCGCGGCGGCCGGGGTGGGACCGCCGGCGGGGCCGAGATCGCTGAGCGAGCGCATCTCGCCGTAGACGCTGCCGCCGTCGAGCGTCACGTGGCCGCCGATCGCGACCGCGTCGCCCGTCACGACGCCTCCCGCGCGGACCACGACGTCGCCGTGGAGGGCGACCACGTCGCCGTCCACGCGGCCGCCGATTTCGAGCGGCCCGTCGGCGACGGCCACCGTGCCGCTCACCGTGGTGCCGGCGGCGATGGTGCGTCCGCCGATGGCGAAGCTGTCGGCCGGCGGCACGTGGGGAAGGTCGGCCGATTGGGCGATCCGGCCGATGTCCCGTCGAAGCTCACCGGTGAGGTGCGGCTTCTGGCCCTGGCCGGTGTCGGGCGACTGGGCGCGGAGCGGGGCGGCCGCGAGGGCGGCCGCCGTGAGGCACATCGCGAAGGCCCGCATGACTCAGCCCCTCCGGCGGGCGGCGGAGGCGATGGCGCGGAGCCCGAAGGCGGAGGCGGCTGCGGCGACCAGGAACCCGGCGGCAATGGCGCCGAGCCCGAGCAGGCTGCCGCGCTGCAGGGTGTCCATGACCGACGGCCCGAAGAGGGTCACCATGGCGCTCTGCCCGGCCTGGACGGCGACCCCGCGCAGGCGGCTGCCGGCCACGTCGGCGGCGAAGCTCACGGCGCTGCCGCGGGCGGCCAGCCAGAGGGCGCCCCCGGTCAGGACGGCGCCGCCCAGGCCCATGAGCCCCACCGCGGCCATGCGGGCGGCGCGAGAGCGGGGCAGGTAGGGCCGGACCGCGTCCAGGGCGGCGACCTGCCAGGGCACGAACACCGGAACCTGGGCCATGACCCGGTCGGCCATGGTGAAGGAGGGGGCGAACTGCGGAAGCTCCTCGAGCGCGGCCACGACGAGGCGGGCGTCGTCGAGCTGGGCACGGCACTGCCCGCACTCCTGCACGTGTTCGCGCAGGGGAGCGACGCCGAACCCGACTTCGTCGTCGAGCAGGAGATCGAATTCTTCCGGGAGCAGATGCCGGTGGTTCACAAAGCCTCCAGGGTGTCCTACGGCCGGCCGGGAGTGCCGGTTTCAGAGGGGACGGGGGTGCGGGACGGGGTGCGGGACGTCACTGTTTCAGATGTTCCAGCAGGCCGCGCAGCTCGTGGCGGGCGCGGTGGATGTAGGTCTTGACCGTGCCCAGGGGGAGGTCGAGGGTGGCGGCGATCTCCTCGTAGGACTTGTCCTCGACGTGGCGCAGGAGGATGCAGGCCCGGTATTCGGGGCGGAGCTGGGAGATGGCGGCCTCGATGGCCGATCCCAGCTCCCGGGCCTGGAGCCGGTCCAGGGCGGACTCCCCGCCGCCCGTGACGTCGAACGAGGTCGCCTCGACGGCGTCGGAGCTGACGGCGTGGGGGGACCCGTCCATGCTCACCGTGTCGAGCTGGCGGCGGCGGAGGTGATCGATGGCGACGTTGTTGGCGATCTTGAACAGCCAGCTGGAGAACTTGAACTCCGGCCGGTAGCGGTCGATGTGCTGGAGGACCTTGATGAAGGTGTCCTGCGACAGATCCTCGGCCAGCTCGCGGTCGCGGACCATGCGGAAGACGAGCGAGAACACCGGGCGCTCGTAGCGACGGATGAGCTCGCGGTACGCGGCTTCCCGCCCTCGTTGGGCGAGCGCGACCACGTCGGCGTCGGGAAGGTTGGCGAGGTCGAGAGCTGGAGGCATCGAGCGGGGCGCCGGGCCGCGAGGGACGCGGGGCACGGCGGCACAGGGGAACCTACGCGCGGTGGCGGCCCCGAGCCAGCGCTTCGCTTGCCGCCGCCGCGGTGCGCGGCGAACTTTCCCCGATGCCCGTGAACCATCTCGAGGCCGCGGAGGCGGAGTCCGCCGCGGCGTGGGGCGACGAGAAGCGCGCCTACGTGCGGCGCATCTTCTCGGAGATCGCGCCGCGCTACGACCTGCTGAACCGCGTCCTGAGCTTCAGCGTGGACCGCCGCTGGCGGCGCCGCGCGATTGCCGCGCTCGACTGGGCGCGCCGCCCCGAGGGGCGGTACCTCGACGTGTGCGCGGGCACGCTGGACGTGTCGGCGCAGCTGGCGCGCACGCCGGGATTCCGGGGGAGCGTGGTCGGCGCCGACTTCGCCGAGCCGATGCTCCGCGCCGGCGCGGGCAAGGCGCCGGCCGGCACCGTCCGGCCCGTGGTGGCCGACGCGCTCGACCTGCCGCTGGCCGCGAATTCCATGGCCGGGGCGATCGTCGCGTTCGGCATCCGCAACCTGGCCGACCTCGACCCCGGGCTGCGCGAGGTATTGCGCGTGCTCGAGCCCGGGGGGCGGTTCGTGATCCTGGAGTTCTCCACGCCGCGCTCGGCCGTCGTGCGCGGGGCCTACCACGCCTATTTCCACCACGTGCTGCCGCTGGTGGGGCAGCTGGTGAGCGGCCATGGCACCGCGTACCGGTATCTGCCGCGGTCGGTGGCCAGCTTCCCGTCGGAGCGCGCGCTGGCGGCGCGGATGGAGCGGGCGGGGTTCACGGGGGTGACCTGGCGGACGCTGACGTTCGGGGTCGCGGCGCTGCACGTGGGGGTGAAGGCGTGAGCCTCGAATCGCTGGCCGCGTTCGTCGAAGCGCTGGACCGCGCCGGCGAGCTGGTGCGCGTCACGCAGCCGGTGTCGGTGGAGCTGGAGCTGTGCGAGATCGCCGACCGGGCGATGAAGCAGCCCGGGGGCGGGCCGGCGCTGCTGTTCGAGCACCCGGTGCTGCGCGACGGCTCGCGGTCGGCGTATCCGGTGGGGATCAACCTGTTCGGCTCGATGCGCCGGATGGCGATGGCGCTGGAGGTGACCGACCTCGACGCGATCGGGGCGCGCATCACCCAGCTGCTGGAGATGAAGGTGCCCGAGGGGTTCGTGGCCAAGCTGTCCCTGCTGCCGCGGCTGCTCGAGCTGTCGAAGTTCCCTCCGCGGCGGCACGACGGCCGGGCGCCGTGCCACGAGGTGGTGTGGCGGGGCGACGAGGTGGACCTCGACCGGCTCCCGCTGCTCAAGTGCTGGCCCGAGGACGGCGGGGCCTATATCACGTTTCCAATGGTCATCACGCGCGACCCGGTGCGGGGCATCCGCAACGTGGGCATGTATCGCGTGATGCAGACGGGGAAGGCCACCCTGGCCATGCACTGGCAGCGGCACAAGGTGGGCGCCGCGCACTGGCGGGCGATGGCCGAGCGCGGCGAGCGGATGCCGGTGTGCATCGCGCTGGGGGGCGATCCGCCGTCCATGTACTCGGCCAGCGCGCCGCTCCCGCCCACCGTGGACGAATTCCTGTTCGCCGGATTCCTGCGCCGGGATCACGTGCGGCTCGCCAAGGCGCTGACCTGCGACCTCGAGGTTCCGGCCGAGGCCGACTTCGTGCTCGAGGGGTACATCGATCCCGCCGAGCCGCTGGTGACCGAGGGGCCGTTCGGCGACCACACGGGCTTCTACTCGCTGGCCGATCTGTATCCGCAGGTCCACGTCACGGCCGTCACGATGCGGCGGCAGCCGGTGTTCCCGGCCACGATCGTGGGGCGCCCGCCGATGGAGGACTACTACCTCGGCCACGCCACCGAGCGGATCTTCCTGCCCCTGCTGCGGCTCACCGTGCCGGAGATCGTGGACTACCACATGCCGGCGGAGGGGATCTTCCACAACCTCGTCTTCGTGTCGATCGACAAGCAGTATCCCGGGCAGGCGCAGAAGGTGATGAACGCGCTGTGGGGCCAGGGGCTGATGTCGCTGGCCAAGGTGCTGGTCGTGGTGGACAAGTGGGTGAACGTGCGCGACGCGCAGGAGGCCTGGTGGGTGGCGCTGAACCACCTCGATCCCGAGCGCGACACTCGGTTCACGATGGGGCCGGTGGACGTGCTCGACCACGCGAGCCGCACCTTCACGTACGGCTCGAAGATGGGACTGGACGGCACGCGCAAGCTTCCCGAAGAGGGGTTCACGCGCGACTGGCCCCGCGTGATCGCGATGGACGACGAGACCCGCAAGCGGGTGGACGCGAAGTGGGCGTCGCTGGGGCTGCCGTGGCGATGAGCGCGCGCGAGGGGCAGACGTTCGAGCACCGCGGGTCGCGGCTCGTCGCGTACGTCAACCTCGTCAAGCTGCCGCACACGGTGTTCGCGCTCCCGTTCGCGCTCGTCGGCGCGATCCTGGCGTCGTACCGCCGGCCGATCACGACGGGCGAGGTGATCTGGGTGGTGGTGGCGTTCACGGCCGCGCGGTTCGCGGCCATGGCATTCAACCGGATCGCCGACCGCGAGCTGGACGCGCGCAACCCGCGCACCGCGATGCGGGAGCTCCCGCAGGGGCGGCTGAGCGTGGCCGAGGCGTGGGCGGCGGTGCTCGTCGCCTCGGCGCTGTTCGTGGTCGCGGCGTGGCGGCTCAATCCGCTCTGCCTGGCGCTGTCGCCGGTGGCGCTGGCCTGGGTGCTGTTCTACAGCTACACCAAGCGGTTCACGCGGTGGGCGCACCTGGTGCTGGGGGCGGGGCTGTCCATCGCGCCGGTGGGCGGCTACCTGGCCGTGGCCGGGCACTGGGGGCGCCCCTGGTGGATGCTCGTGGCGCTGGCGGTGGCGGTGATGACGTGGGTGGGCGGGTTCGACGTGTTCTATTCGCTGGCCGACATGGAGTTCGACCGCGCGCACGCGCTGCACTCGCTGCCGGCCACACTGGGCGAGCGGCCGGCCGTCCGGATCGCGCACGCCCTGCACGTGATCACCATCGCCGCGCTGGCGGCGGTGGGGGTGGCCACGCACGGCGGCGCGTTCTACTGGGTGGGGGTGGCGCTGGCGGCGGCCATCCTGGCGTACGAGCATTCGCTCGTGAAGCCGGGGGACCTGTCCAAGCTGGACGCCGCGTTCTTCTCGATGAACGGCATGCTCAGCCTGGCGTTCTTCTTCTTCGTGCTCGTCGAGCGGCTGCGGCCGATGCTCGCCGCCGGCCTGGGCGTGGCCGGAGGGCGCTGAGCGTGCCCGCGGCGCGTCCCATCGTCTTCGCGATCACCGGCGCGTCGGGGGCGCCGTACGCGGTGCGGCTGCTCGAGCAGCTGGCCGCGGCGCGGCGCCCGGTGCAGCTCATCGTGTCGAGCCACGGGTGGCGGCTGCTGCGCACGGAGACCGAACTCGGTGGCCCCGCCGACCTGCGGGCCGCGATCGGGGCGGCACGGTGGGACCGCCACGTGACCGTGTACGACGACGGCGACCGCGGGGCCGCGCCGGCCTCGGGCTCGGCGCTCAACGCGGGGATGGTGGTCTGCCCCTGCTCGATGGGCACGCTGTCGGCGATCAGCGTGGGGGCGTCGCGGTCGCTGGTGGAGCGGGCGGCCGACGTGGCGCTCAAGGAGCGGCGCCGGCTGGTGCTGGTCACGCGCGAGACGCCGCTGAGCGCGATCCACCTCGAGAACATGCTGCGGGTGACGCGCGCCGGAGCGGTGGTGATGCCGGCCGCGCCGGGGTTCTATCACCGGCCCGAGCGCATCGACCAGCTGGTGGACTTCGTGGTTGCCCGCGTGCTGGACCATCTCGAGGTCCCGCACCGGCTGGCGGGTCGGTGGACGGGCGGCTGATCGGGCTCATCTCGGACACGCACGGGCTGGTGCGGCCGGGGGTCTTCGAGGCGCTCGCGGGAGTGGAGCTGATTCTCCACGCCGGGGACGTGGGGGACGGGGTCCTGGAGGAGCTCTCCGCGATCGCCCCCGTGCGGGCCGTCTGCGGGAACACGGACGTTCCCGGCGACCCGCGCCTCGCCGCCGAACTGCTGGAGACGTTCGACGGCGTGCGCGTGCACGTCAGTCACGGCCACGAGCTGGGGCAGCCCACGCCCGAGAAGCTGCTCGCGGCCTACGATGCGGACGTGCTGGTGTACGGACATACGCACCGCCCGCTGCTCGTGAGAGCAGACGGGCGGTGGGTGGTGAATCCAGGAGCTGCCGGGCCGCGGCGGTTCGACATCGAGCCGAGCGTCGCCCGCATGCGCCTCTCAGGTCACGACATCCACATCACACACGTACCCCTCGCATCCTGAATTCGACCACACCTACTTGGCGGTGATGGCGATCTTCTTGCCGGCGACCGCGGTCTCCCGGGTCTTGGGCAGGGTGACCGTCAGCACCCCGTTTTCGAACGACGCCTTGATCTTGTCCTGCTCCACCGGCGTCGGGAACGAGAACGACCGCTCGAACGAGCCGTAGCTCCGCTCCCACACGTAGTACTTCTTGTCCTTCTCGGTCTTCGTCTCGGACTTCTCGCCCTTGATGGTGAGGTAGCCGTCCTCGAAGTCCGCCGTCACGTCCTTCGCGTTCATGCCCGGCAGCTCGGCCGTGACCGTGAACTCCGCATCCGACTCGGCGACCTCGACCGCGGGGTTGTAGCCCAGGGGCTGGACGAACGACGGGAGCATGGGCTCGAAGGCGGGCAGATTCAGCGCCCGGCGGAGCCGGTTCTGCATCTCGTCGAAATCACGGGTGATGGTCGACACGAATGGCAGTCGCGACGTGGCGCCGCGGGTGACGGTGATGTTGGGCATCGGGGCCTCCTGCTTGGTGCTATGAGTCGTGAGCGAGCCGGAACGCGATGTGCGAGCCGGCCGGCCGCGCTTCGTGGTCATGGGCGCCCCGGCGCGAATGGCCCGTCGTGCGGCGCGAATACGTAGGTATGCCGGCTGAGACGGTGGTCGGCCACCGCCCCCGCGATGTCCAGCGCACTCACGATTCCAATCAGTCGGCCGGCGTCGAGCACCAGCAGGCGGTGAATCTCCCCGCGCGCCATGTACTCGGCCGCCGTCTCGACGGTCGCATCGGGAGGAACCGAGAACACGACGTGCGTCATCGCTTCGCTCACCGTGTGCTCCGAGAGAACGTCCCAGTCGCGATGATCCACGTTCCGCATCCGCTCCACCACGTCGGCCACGTCGCCCGCCACGGCATCGGAATAGAAGGCGGCGATGGCTTCCGAGCCGTCGTCGTCCCCTTCGATGACGTGCGCCGCTTCGTCCTCGGCCACCCCGGGCGTATTCGCCATGAATTCGACGATGTCCGACAGCGACAGTACGCCCAACACGGCGTCCCCCGTCACCACCGGCGCCCCGGAGATGTGGTGCATGGCCAGGCGCTCCGCGGCTTCGCGCAGGCTCTGATCGGGCCCCAACGTGATGGGGTCGGCGGTCATGATCTCGCGAACCTTGAGCATCCCCTCCCTCCTCGATGCTCGCACAAAGTAGAAACCAAGATCCGCTCCGTCTGTCGGAGATACGGGCCGATCCTGTCCGGGCTGTTCCGCGTGTTCCTGTCCGGGATCGCCCGGCTGCTGCGGGGAGCCTACCGACTCCGCCGCGCGCGCTTCAGCTCGGCGGGATGCGTCCGGAACCAGCTCGACAGCAGCATCAGCTCGTCGATCTCGTGCGTCGGCACGCGCGACCCGCCGGGCTCCGCCTCGGCGAACACCTGCGCCGCGAGCGCCTTCAGCGCGCGCCGCTCCACCCGTGTCGTCGGCGCCGCCCGCTCGGCGCGGATCCGCCCGCGCCGGATGAGGTACACGCGGTCGTCGCCGTCCACCCCGTTCACCCGGTAGGCAAAGGAGAGCGATTCGATCGCGAATCGCAGCCGGTCGAACTGCCCGCGCAGCTCCTCCAGACGGCCGAGCTTGTCGCGCAGCGACGCCGCACGCTCGAACTCCAGGCGCTCGGCGCAGGCCTCCATTTCGCGGCGGAGCGCGTCGAGCGGGTCGTCGCTCACGCCGTCGAGGAAGGCGCGGGCCAGCCGCACCCGCTCGGCGTAGGCCGACGCCGTGCACGCGCCGGCGCAGGGGCCGAGGCACCGCCCGATCTCGAGCCGGATGCACCCCGGGGTGCGCGCCGGGCCGTGGAACAGCTCGGCCTGGTCGGCGTACACCACCCGCTGCGTGAGCCGGCAGTCGCGCAGTCCGAGCGCGTCGCTCAGCTCGCGCAGCGCCTCCTGCAGCCGCCGCGCCCCGTGGAAGGGGCCATAGTAGATGGCGTTGTCGTCGCCGCCGGGCCCGCGCACGGCGAGCAGCTTGGGCGCCGCGCCGCGGGTGAGCTTGATGAAGGCGAAATGCCGCGCGTCGCGCTTCATGGCCACGTTGAGCCGGGGACGGTACCGCTTGATGGCGCGCATCTCGGCCAGGAGCGCGGCGAATTCGCTGGGGACGTATTCCCACTCGATGGCCGCCGCCTCGCGCACGATGCGGGCGCCCTTCTCCTCGGGGTACGAGGCGCGGAAGTAGCTGAGGAGCCGCGTGCGGACGCGCTTGGACTTCCCGACGTACACCACTTCGCCGTCGCCGGCGATCATGCGGTAGATGCCCGGGCGGTCCTGGGCCGAGGCGCGCACGTGGTCGCGCATGGCGCGCAGGTCGGCCGGCGTGGCGCGGCGCGGGGCGAGGGCTAGTGCTGGCAGCGCGCACATAGCACGGTGCTCCGGCCGTCGATGGCGTGCGTGCCCACGAGGCGCGCGCCGCAGCGGGGGCAGGGATGCCCGGCGCGCCCGTACACGGCCAGCTGCTCGGCAAAGGCGCCGGCGTTGCCCGACGCGTCGCGGTAGTCGCGGAAGCTGGTGCCGCGGGCCGCCACGGCCTCGCGCAGGACGCCGGTGAGCCCGGCATGGAGCGCGGCGGCCTGGGCGGCGTCGAGCGAGCGGGCGGCGCGCGAGGGATCGATGCCCGCGCGCCAGAGCGCCTCGTTCGCGTAGATGTTGCCGACGCCGGCCAGCTTCCGCTGGTCCATGAGCAGCTTCTTCACCGCCTGGCGACTCCCCCGAAGAAGTCCCGATAGTTCACCCGGACCGAACTCCGGGTCAAGTGGCTCCGCGCCGAGTCCTGCCGCGTAGCGCTCGAACCGGGCCGTGGGCATGAGAGCGACGGTGCCAAGGCGCCGGATGTCACGGTAGAGCAGGGTGCGCCCGTCGCCAAGCCCGAGGCGCACCGTGGCGTAGGCGCGCTCGCGCTGGTCGAGCTGGCCGGCGTCCACGAGCAGGGCGCCGGTGAAGCGGGGCTGGACCACCAGCCGGTCGCCGGTGGAGAGGTCGAGCACGACGAGCTTGGCGCGCCGCCAGCAGTGTTCGATGCGGGCGCCGGTGATGCGGCGGCGGAGCGCCATGGCGCCGGTTTCGCGCAGCACGTCGGGCCTGGGGACCCCCACGGCGACGATCGTGGCCCCGGAGACCTGTCGGTCGAGGTCGCGGGCGATGGTCTCGGTTTCGGGAAGCTCAGGCACCGCGGGCGCGCTCGCGCCAGCCGATGTCGTCGCGGAACTGCTTGCCGGCGAACTCGACCCGGGCGGCGGTCTCGGCGCTGGCGCGCTGGGCGGCGGCGAAGGTGGGGCCGAGCCCGGTCACCGCGAGCACGCGTCCGCCGGCGGTGACGAGGCGGCCGGCGCCGTCGCGGGCGGTGCCGGCGTGGAAGACGACGGCGTCGGGGCGCGGCGCGGGAAGGGCGATCGGGTCGCCGCGGCGCGGCCGGTCGGGGTACCCGGCGGCGGCGAGCACGGTGGTCACGGCGTGGCCGGAGGCGCGGCACCGGGCGCCGGCGGGGATGCCCTCGCCGCGGGCCACGGCGCGCATCACCTCGAACAGCGACGGTGCGACGTCGGCCACCGGGAGCACGGCCTGGGCCTCGGGGTCGCCGAACCGGGCGTTGAACTCCACGACTCGGGGGCCGTCGGCGGTGATCATGAGGCCGGCGTAGAGCAGTCCGGTGAACGGGCGGCCGCGCTGGCGCATGGCGGCCAGCGTGGGCAGCAGGACGCGCGACTCGACGTCGTTGAGCAATTCCGTATAGTCGCGCGACACCACGCCGGCGCGGGCGCCGAGCGAGACGGGAGCGTAGGCGCCCATGCCGCCGGTGTTGGGCCCGCGATCGCCGGCCAGCAGGCGCTTGTGGTCCTGGGCCGGCACGAGCGGCAGGACGCGCTCGCCGTCGGCAATCGCGAGCACCGACACCTCCTCGCCCTCCATGAACTCCTCGACCAGCACTTCGTGGCCGCTGTCGCCGAAGGCGTTGCCGACGAGCATCGCGTCGATGGCGTCGTCGGCCTGGGCGACGGTCTCGCAGACGATCACGCCCTTTCCGGCGGCGAGTCCCGACGCCTTGACGACCACGGGGGCGCCGTAGCGGCGCACGCAACTCCTGGCCTCGGGCACGGTGCGGAACACCTCGGCGCGCGCCGTGGGCACGCCGGCGTCGAGCATCACCTGCTTGGCGAAGGCCTTGGAGGTCTCGATCTCGGCGGCGGCCCGGGTGGGGCCGAATACGGGCAGGCCGGCGGCGCGGAAGCGGTCCACGACGCCGGCGGCCAGCGGCGCCTCGGGGCCGATCACGGTGAGCTCGGCGCGGCGCTCGACCGCGAGCGCCACGAGCCGGTCGAGGTCCGTCGCGGCCACCTGCACGCATTCGGCCAGCTCGGCGATTCCGGGATTGCCCGGCGCCGCGACGAGGGAGAGGGAGGGGTCGTCCTGCTTGAGCTTCCAGGCGAGGGCGTGCTCGCGGCCGCCGCCGCCGACGATCAGAACCGTCACTTCGGCGTGCCGCGCCACGCTTCCTCGAACGCCGACCGGGCGCGATTCAGCATGTCTCCCACCTGCTGCACCGCGGAGCGCGTCTGCTCGCCGTAGTAGCCGGCGGCGTCGGCGAAGTCGTCGCCCAGGGGGCGGTCTTCGGCGCCGCGGCGCGGGTACGTGCCGAGCAGGATGGCGTCGTACTGTCCGCCCCTGTGCCAGCGGAGCAGCTCGGAGGCGCGCACGGTGTTGAACGGGTGGTCGCGGAACGCGGTGTTGAGCAACTTGAACACGGTGTCCCACGCGTTGCCGCCGGTCTCGTACTCCTCGGCCTGGCGCATGAACTCCTCGAGGCTGGCCTCGTCGCCCGCCGGGGCGCTGCCGCCGGCGAGCTTCATGAACGCGCCCATCGCGACG
>JAGWRI010000046.1 GCA_028876525.1 Gemmatimonadota bacterium
AGCAGGGCGGCGCGCCGCGCCCCGCTCATTCCGCCTCCTGCGCCACGCGGTAGGCGTGGTTGCGCGGCGCCCCGAATTCGCGCACCAGCCCGGCCGCCGTGTCGCGCACCGAGTGACCGGCGGCGCGCAGCTCGCGGGCCCGCTCGCGCAGGGCCGCGTCGTCCACCAGCGGCGCCGGCGCACCGGCGATGACGATCACCACTTCCCCCCTGGGCGGCGTCTCGGTGTAGTACGCGGCCAGCTCGGCCAGCGTTCCGCGGCGCACCTCCTCGTGGAGCTTGGTCAGCTCGCGGGCCACGGCCGCCGGCCGGTCCTGCCCCGCCCGCTCGGCCACCGCCGAGAGCGTGTCCACCACGCGGCCCGGCGCCTCGTACAGCACCGTCGTCCACGGCGAGGCCGCGAGGTCAACGAGGCGGCGGGACCGGTCGGCGCCGCCGCGGGGGAGAAAGCCGAAGAAGGTGAACGGCTCCGCGGCCAGGCCAGACGCGACCAGCGCGGCGAGCAGCGCCGAGGCGCCCGGCACCGGCACCACCGCGAGGCCGGCCTCGACGGCCGCGCGCACGAGCCGCGCGCCCGGATCGGACACCAGCGGCGTGCCGGCGTCGCTCACCAGCGCCACGTCCTCTCCGGCGCGCAGCCGCTCGATCACCGCCGGCGTGAGCCGGGCCTCGTTGTGCTCGTGGTACGCCTGCATGGGCGTCGCGATGGCGTGGTGGTCCAGCAGGTGCCGCGTGTGGCGCGTGTCCTCGGCCAGCACCACGGCGACCGCGCGGAGCGTCTCGACCCCCCGAAAAGAAAAATCCCCCATGTTGCCGATGGGGGTGCTGACCACGAACAGGCGGCCCGGCGTCGTGCCGCCTCCCCGGCCGCGAGCGGGCGCGCCCGTCACAGCACCTTCCACGGCAGGAGCTGGTACAACCCGGCCGACTGGAACACGTGCCGGCGGGGCCAGGTGAGCTCCTTGAGCAGCGCCTCGGGGGCGGCATTCTGGTCGCCGGCCACGAACAGGAAGTCCTTGATCCAGGCCGCCGTCGCGCGGGTCAGCGCCCTGGCGTCGGCAATCACGTCGGCCGGGCGATCGCCGTTGAACGACAGCCCGCCCAGCACCGGGAACTGCGCCAGCAGATTCTGCCGCGCCTGCTCGCCCAGCGCGGCGGCGCTGGCGTGCCCGGCTCCGGTCAGCCGCTCGACGAGGCCCGCGGCCAGGTCGCGGTAGGCCTGCACCAGGGCCGCCGGCGCCTGCACGGGCAGCGCGTCCAGCCCGGACCACCGCCGGACCTGCGTGCCCTGCGAGCGCCCCTCGCGCGCGAACAGCTTGGCCACGCGGTCCACCGTCGTCCCGTGATGCGTGGTCGAGAGGAAGGCCCGCTGCACCGCGCCGTTGTTGAAAACGAGGTAGTTCACCGTGTCCTCGGCCACGATTTCCATGAAGCCGTCGAACGTCATCGCGTTGAGGTACGGGAACAGCTCGGCCGGATCGGTGACCTTCATGCCCGCCGACCAGGGCTCGTCGGGGCGCGACAGCGAGGCGTACATGCAGGCCAGCTGCTGCTCGTCGGCCTCGTGGAAGCAGATGTCGCCGTACTCGGGCTCGGCCGGAATGCGCTCCAGCGCCGTGGCGATGCCCGCCGCGCGCGGGCCGGCGGCGTCGAGGATCGTGGCGTTCACCACCTCGCCCTCCAGCAGGTAGAACACCACGAACTCGTCGGGCAGCCACACCGCCACGTACGCCGACACGCGGGCCGAGCGGTCACGCTTGGCGTCGGTGAGGAGATTGCGGACGTGGATGTACGCGAGCCGCGTGCGCGGGAGCAGCACGCGGACATACGGGAATCGGAGGGCGGCGACGGTTGACGGCATCCAGCGACGGCGCAGGGCGACAGGGGCGGGAACGACAACGCCTGGGAAATCGGCTCCGATCTCCCAGGCGAAATGTGGCGCGACCGCCGGGCGGTCGCAATGGACGGGCCGTTACGCCGCGTGCTGCTGCAGCTTGTTCTCGATGTGCGCCCGCGGCACGGCGCCCACGATCTGGTCCACCACCTTGCCGTTCTTGAAGAACAGCAGGAGCGGAATGGACCGCACGTTGTAGCGCGTGGCCGTCTTGATGTTCGTGTCGACGTCGAGCTTGGCCACCTTGACCTTGCCCGCGTACTCGACCGCGAGCTGGTCGAGCACCGGCGCGATCATGCGGCACGGGCCGCACCACGTGGCCCAGAAGTCCACGATCGTGAGCCCCGGATGCTTCTCGACTTCCTGCTCGAAATTGGTGTCGGTTACCGCCGTCGTGTTCGCCATTGCTGTCTCCCCGGCGCCGGCGTATGCTGTGCGGCGCCCACCGTTAAGTTACACGCGCTCACGCCCAGTTGGAGCGCCTTCCATGTCCGCATCCCCGCCGCGCGGCACCCGCATCGCCCACATCGGGATTGCCGTGCCCGCGCTCGACGCGATCCTGCCCTTCTATCGTGACGTCCTCGGCATGCCCGAGGTGCCGCTCGACGACGCCGACGGCGCCCGCATCGCCGGCGTGGCCGCCGGCGAGTCGCTGGTCGAGCTGCTCCAGGCCGAAGCAACCGATTCTCCGATCGGGAAGTTCCTGGCCAAACGGGGTCCGGGAATCCACCACGTCTGCTTCGCGGTGGACGACCTCGACGGCACGATGGCGCGCTGCCGCGCGGCCGGCCTGCGCCTCATCGACCAGACCCCGCGCGTGGGGGCGGAGGGCAAGCGCATCGCCTTCCTGCATCCCTCGTCGACCGGCGGCGTACTGGTGGAGCTCAGCGAGCATTGATCGGAATGCCGGTCACTTGGCCGCGCACACGTCCTGGAACTCGGGGAAGTTGTTCACCCCGACCACATAGAAGCGGCCATCCTTGGCCCGGGTGACCTGGAACTGCCCGGTGTGCGAGATGGGCCCGAACTTGACCAGCACCGCGAACGTCCGGTCGCCGTTCAGCGAGGGGGCGTCGCTCACGATGTCGTACGAGTTGTGCTTGAAGTAGCAGAACATGATCAGCTCGCGCTCCTGCAGCTGATCGCCGCTCATCTGCTCGCGCGCCGGCCCGTCCTTCGTGCCCCAGATTCCGCCCAGCGCCTGGAGATCCTGCGCCGTGATCGCGGCCATGAACTGATCGATGGCCGCGTGCTCCGTGGTCGCGCCGGTGACGTTCCCCGGCGGCTGCGAGCCGGACCCGGCCATCGGGGCGGCGGTGCGACACCCGGCGGCGAGCGCCAGGCCGATGATTAACTTCCTCACGCGTGTCTCCACCGAGGTCTTGTTGCGAACCTAACGGCCCGGACCCATGCGCACAACGGATCACGGCGGCGCGCCGCCCTTCCAACGTCTTTACATCAACGTCGACCACGTGGCCACGGTGCGGCAGGCGCGCCGCGGCGCGGACCCCGATCCCTTCGCCGCCGCCCGCGCGTGCGAGGAGGCCGGCGCCGACGGCATCACCGCGCACCTGCGCGAGGACCGCCGCCACATCCAGGATGCCGACGTCCACCGCCTGCGCGCCGGCATTCGCACGGCGTTCAACCTCGAAATGGCGTGCACCGACGAGATGCTGGCCATTGCCGAGCGGCTGCGGCCCCACCAGGCCACGCTCGTGCCCGAGAAGCGCGAGGAGATCACCACCGAGGGCGGGCTGGACGTGCGGCGCGACGCGGCGCGGCTGGCCGCCGGCATCGCGCGGCTCAACGCCGCCGGCATCCGCTCCAGCCTGTTCGTCGACCCCGACGAACCGTCCATCCGGCAGTCGCACGCGCTGGGCGCGCGGGCCGTGGAGCTGCACACCGGCACGTACGCCAACCGCCCGGGCGATCCCGCCACGCTGGCCGCCCTCGTGACCGCCGCCGACCTGGGCGCGTCCCTCGGATTGGCGATCCACGCCGGCCACGGCCTGACGGTGGCCAACGTCGGCCCCGTGGCGGCGATCGGCCCTGTCGAGGAGCTGAACATCGGGCACTCCATCGTGAGCCGGGCGCTGTTCGTGGGCCTCGCCGACGCCGTGCGCGAGATGCGGCGAGCAATGGACGCGGCGCGCCGGTCGGCCTAACTTCGAGACGCGCCAATCTCATTACGGAGCGGGGCATGACGTCGCCGGCGGGATTCATCGACTTCTTCGTGCTGGAAGCGGGTGAGTACATCGAGCAGCTCGATGCGCTCATGCTGCGCGCGGGCGGCGGCGCCCCCGACGGCGCGGAGATGCAGCGCACGGCCCGCGCCCTGCGCGGCGCGGCGACCATGGCCAAGCTCCCCCCGTTCGCCGAGCTGGCCGGCGCCGTCGAGGGCATCGGCCGCGCCACCCGCGACGACGTCATCGAGTGGACCCCGGCGCTGCGCGCCGCCATGACCTCGGCCATCGACGACCTGAAGCTCCTCGTCCGCGCCGCCCGGAGCTGGAGCGGCGCCGACGCCGAGCGCGCGCAGGGGCGCACGCGCGAGCTCGCCGGGTTCGCCCCCGTCCCGCGCCGCAGCACGGCGGTTCCCGCCCAGGCGGCGCCCCCGTCGTATCTGGTGGGCGAGGCGAACAACATCGCCGCCGGCCTCGAGCTGCTCGCCACGCGCCCCGACAACCGCGCCAGCGCCGGCGTGGTGCTGGGCCGCGTCCGCGCCCTGCGGGGCGTGGCCGGCATCAAGGAGCTGCCCCCGCTGGCCGACGTGGCCGAGGCCGCCGAGACCGCCGCCCGCCCGCTCGAGCTGGGCGAGCCGCGCCTGTCGCCGGAGCGGGTCGAGGTGCTGCGCGCCTCGGCCGCCCTGCTTCGCCGCATCGCCGCCGCCCTGCGCGACGGCCAGCCCACCAGCGCCTCGTCGGAGGAATACGACCGCTTTCTCGCCGCCACCGACGCGCTGGAGAACCACGGCGACGCCGATGCGCGCATCGTGCCCGTGGCGTCGCTGTTCTTCGACGACGAGGAGCCGCACGTCGTGACCCGGGCCGCCAATCCGCCCACCACCCCGCAGCAGCGTTTCCGCATGGAGGCCGTGAGCCAGGCCGAGCACCTCAAGGCGCTGGTGGCCGACGCGCGCGGCACCGCCGACCCCCAGGGCCGGGAGCGCGCCCGCCGCGATCTGCGCCGCGCCCTGCGCGGCCTCCGCCTCGCCGCCGAGAGCTTCGGCGAGCAGGACGTCGTGCAGCTCATCGCCTCGCACGCCAACGTCGCCGACACCGTGGACGAGCGGTCGCTGGCCACGATCGAACGCATCGTGCAGACCATCGCGTATGCCGACGCGCCGGTGTCGCCCTCGGCCCCGACGCCGATCGTCCAGGCAATGGCGATTCCAAAGGCGCCCGAACCCGCGC
>JAGWRI010000047.1 GCA_028876525.1 Gemmatimonadota bacterium
CCCGCCACGCCGACGTCGAGCGCGCGCTCCAGCGCGCCGAGCGCGACGTGCAGGAGGCCGCCGAGCTGGCCGGGCGTCTCGCCCGCCGCTGCGACGAGCTGCGCTCCACCCTCCTCGCCCTCGACGAGCAGGGGAACGCCCTGCGCGCCGCCGCCGCCGAGCGGCAGACCGACATCGCCAACGCGCGCGCCGCGCTGGCCGAGGCCGAGGCCGAGCAGGAACGGGCCCGCGAGCAGCGCGCCGCCTGGCAGGTGGAGCAGGCGCAGGTGCACGCGCGCGTGCAGGTCGCGGCCGACCGCGAGCACCGGCTGGTCGAGGAGCTGCGCGCCGCGTCGGAGCGGCTGGATTCGCTCGGCGCCGAGCTGGGCGGGCTGTCGGCCGGCGACGCCGAGCTGGCCGAGCAGACCGCCGCCTGGCAGACCGATCTCGACGCGCGCCTCGCCGCGCTCTCCGACGGCGAGCAGCGGCTGGCCGATGCCGAGCGGTCGGTGGCGACCACCGACGCCGCGCTCACCGAGGCCGAGCACGCGCTGGACCGCGCGCGGCACGAGGGCACGGCCGTGGCCGACGAGCTGCACCACGCCGAGCTGCGGTATACCGAGCTGTCGGGACGCCGCACCGCCATCCGCGAGCGGCTGGAAGCCGAATGGCGCCGGCCGCTGGACGAGATGGTCGCCGCCGCCGAGCCCCTCGAGCTGGACGACGACGCCCTGCGCGCCGAGACCGAGGGCCTGCGCCAGCAGATCGAGGAGCTGGGCGCGGTGAACGTGCTCGCCATCGAGGAGCACGACGAGACCGTCAAGCGCCTCGAGTTCCTGACCGCGCAGCGCGACGACCTGACCGCCGCCAAGACGGCGCTCACCCAGGCGATCCGCGAAATCGACGCCACGGCCCGCGAGATGTTCCTGCAGACCTTCGTGCAGGTGCGCGACCACTTCCGCCAGATCTTCATGACGCTGTTCGGCGGCGGCGAGTGCGACCTGCGGCTGGAGAACCCCGAGGCGCCCCTCGACTGCGACATCGAGATCCACGCCTCGCCGCGCGGCAAGCGCACCCAGCGCATCCACCTCCTGTCCAGCGGCGAGCGCGCCCTGGTCGCCCTGTCGCTGCTGTTCGGCATCTTCCTCACCAAGCCCAGCCCGTTCTGCCTGCTGGACGAGGTGGACGCGCCGCTCGACGACGCCAACATCGGCCGGTTCGTGCGCATGCTCACCGAGTTCAAGAAGAAGACGCAGTTCATCGTCATCACGCACAATCCGCGGACCACCACCGAGGCGGCCGACGCGGTGTACGGCGTGACGATGCAGGAACCGGGCGTCTCGTCGCTGGTCAGCGTGCGGATGAAGGGAGCGCCGGTGGACGACACGGCGCCGGGCGAGCCCGCGGAGACCGCCGCCACGGCATGATGCGAGCGCCCGCCATCCGGGCGGCGGCCCTCGCCGCCGCCTTCGTCGGGCTCGCCGCCGCGCCGGCGCGGGCCCAGCTGGCCACCCTCTCGCTGCCCGGCGGCGACAGCATCCCGGCCGCGCCGCGCCTGTTCGCCCAGACCGCGGGCGTCGTCGACTCGCTGCGCCCGGTGACCCTCGCCCTCGACATCGGCCGCGACCCGGGCTTTACGAATCTCGTATACAGCGCGTCGCGCCAGGGCGACACGGCGACCTTCAACCTGCCCCGGCTCCTCCCCGCCAACGGCACCTACTACTTCCGCCTCCGCGGCGTGGCGGCGTCCGGCCGCCAGTTCTCCGAGGAAATCAGCCCGCCCAAGTCGGTCGGCCCCTGGCTCACCCTGCTGTCGCCGAACGGATTCAACAACGTCTCGGTCTCCACCCTGCGCCCCACCTTCACCTGGCACGCCACGCGGCTCACCGGCCCCCCCGGCCCCTGGGTGTTCGCCCTCAGCGTGGTCAACGCCGCCACCGGCGTCGTCGAGTTCTTCACCCAGTACCTGGGCGACACCAGCTACACCCTCCCCGCCGACCTCCTCCAGGCCCAGACTTCGTACACCTGGAACGTCGTCGGCCGGCTCCCCAACGGGTCGCCCCTCGACTCCGCCGTGGCCCAGAGCAACGCCACCTTCGTCATCCTCGGCGCCGCGCGCACCACCCTGCTCTACCAGAACTTCCCCAACCCCTTCCCCACCCCCTCGTCGCCCGTCACCTGCTTCTGGATCGACCTCGCGAAGTCCGACCACGTGAACCTCGGCATCTACGACCTGCGCGGAAACCCGGTAAAGACCATCGTGCCCGCCCCCGACCAGAGCGCCTCGCTCGCCGCCGGCGAGTACGGGCGGAACCTCGACCAGGGGCAGACGGGGTGCGACCCCCACTTCGAGTGGGACGGCACCGACGCCGCCGGCCGCGTCGTGCCCCCCGGCGTCTACTTCGTGCGGCTCCGCGCCAACGGAAAGGACCTGGTCAAGAAGATCGTCTTCCTGGGACGCTGATGCGCCTCACCACGCTCGGCACCGGCACCGTCGCCCTCACCCCCGGCCGCGCCTGCGCCGGCCACCTCGTCGAGGCCGGCGACGTCCGGCTCCTGCTCGACTGCGGGAGCGGCGTCGCCCGCCGGCTCGCCGAGCTGGCCCTCCCCTGGCCCGCGATCACCCACGTCGCGCTGACCCATTTCCACGTCGACCACCACGGCGATCTGCCGACCCTGCTCTTCGCCTGGCGCTACGGCATCCTGCCGCCCCGCAGCGCGCCGCTCGCCATCGTCGGCCCCGCCGGCACCGCCGATCTGCTCGGCCGGCTGGCCGCCGCCTACGGAACCTGGATCCTTGAGCCGGGATTCCCCGTGACGGTGACCGAGATCGCCCCCGGCGAGCCCCTGCCCCTGGGCGGCGGCGTGAGCCTGGACGCCCTCAAGGTTCCCCATACGGCGGAAAGTGTGGCATATTCCGTCACGGCCGGCGCGCGCCGGCTGGTCTACACCGGGGACACGGGGTTCGACCCCGCCCTCGGCGCGTGGGCCGGCGGCTCGGACGTCCTGCTGTGCGAGTGTTCGCTTCCTGAGGCCATGGCCATTCCGGAGCACCTGACGCCGGAGCAGTGCGGCGCGCTCGCGGAACTGGCCCGCCCCGGACGGCTCGTGCTCACGCACCTCTATCCGCCGGCGGAAGACGTGAACCTCTCGGCCGCGGTCGCGGCGCGATATTCCGGTCCGCTGACCGTCGCCCGCGACGGCTGGCAGACCGACATCTGAAGGAGCGGACATGCTGGTGGTGATGCAGCACGGAGCGACGCAGGCGCAGATCGATCGCGTCGCCCGCGTGATCGAGGAAATGGGCTACCAGGCGCGGCCGATGCCGGGCGAGCAGCGCACGGCCGTCGGGCTCGTGGGCAACGACGGGCGCGTGGACGCGTCGCGCATCGAGGCGCTGGAGGGGGTGGCCGAGGTCATCCACGTCTCCAAGCCGTACAAGCAGGTGTCGCGCGAGTGGCAGCCCCAGAACACGGTGGTGACCATCGCCCCCGGCGTGTCGTTCGGCGGCCACGACGTGGCGATCATCGCCGGACCCTGCTCGGTGGAGAGCGAGCACCAGATCGTGACTGCGGCCCGCGCCGTGCGGGCGGCCGGCGCCAGCGCCCTGCGCGGCGGCGCGTTCAAGCCCCGCAGCTCGCCGTACGCCTTCCAGGGGCTGGGGAAGAAGGGGCTCGAGATGCTGGCCGTGGCCAAGCGCGAGACCGGCCTGCCCATCGTCACCGAGGCGCTGGACGAGGAGGGCGCCCACCTCGTGGCCGAAATCGCCGACTGCATCCAGATCGGCGCCCGCAACATGCAGAACTACTCGCTCCTCCGCGCCGTCGGGCGCATCGGGAAGCCGGTGCTGCTCAAGCGCGGCATGGCGGCCACGATCACCGACCTGCTGATGAGCGCCGAGTACATCCTGGCCGAGGGGAACAGCCAGGTCATCCTGTGCGAGCGCGGCATCCGCAGCTTCGACACCACGACGCGCAACCTGTTCGACCTCACGGCCATTCCGGTGGTGCAGAAGCTCTCGCACCTGCCGATGATCGCCGACCCGAGCCACGGCACCGGCCTGCGCGACAAGGTCACGCCGATGGCGCGCGCCGCGATCGCGGCCGGCGCCGACGGCGTCATCGTCGAGGTCCATCCGACCCCCGACCGCGCGCTCTCGGATGGCGGACAGTCGCTGTACCCGGAGCAGTTCGCACGGCTGGTCACCGAGATCCGCGCCATCGCCTCGGCCATCGGGCGGTCGGTGCTGCCCACCCCGGGAACGGCGCCGGTGACGGTCGGGTAACACCGCCAGCCGCCGCGCCCGTGCGCCGCATTCGCGCCTCCTGATCTCATGAATCGCCTCGTCCTCCTTGCCGCCGCGGCGCTCGCCGCCGCCCACGCGCCGCCGCCGGCGCAGCAGTCGCCGGCCAGCGCCGCGGTGGCGCACGCCGTCGAGGCGTGGAAGGGCGTGCGCACGGTGCGGGCATCGTTCGAGCAGACGGTGACCAACGCGCTCACCGGCACGTCGGCCCGCGCCTCGGGCGACTACGAGCAGCGCCGCCCCGACCGGCTCGCCGTGCGGTTCACCGACCCCGACGGCGATCGCATCGTGGCCGACGGCCGATGGCTGTGGCTGTACCTGCCGAGCAGCACCCCGGGCCAGGTCGTCAGGCGCGCCGACGGCGCCGATGGGAGCGCCACGGTGGATCTCACGGCGCAGTTCCTGGACGACCCGTTCGACCGGTACACGATTTCCGGCGGCGCCGCGGCCACGCTCGACGGCCGCCCCGTGCGCGTCGTCACCCTCGTCCCGCGCCCCGGCGGTCCCGCCGCCTTCTCGAACGCCACGGTGTGGATCGACGACGGCGACGGCTACATTCGACAGTTCGAGGTGGTGCAGGCCAACGGCGTCACCCGCCGCATCCATCTCACCACGCTCCGCGTCAACGTTCCGGTGGACGATGCCGACTTCCGGTTCACCGTCCCCAAGGGCGTCCGCGTCGTGGACGACCGCGGTTAACCCCAGCTCCCGGAGACCGACGTGGCCTCGAATCCGACCCGCTCCCCCCGCTCGCTCAACTGGCTGCTCGTCGTGGTGGCCGTCGCGCTCGTGGCCACGATCTCGTTCGCCGTCGAGCGGCACCACGCCGCCGTGGAGACCGCCGCCGCCGCCACGCCCCCCGGGCCCGTGCCCGCCTCGGTGATGGCGAGCCTGACCGGCATCACCGCCGAGACGTGGGACCACGCCGGCGTGGCGGGCGCGGCGGAGCCGGTGTTCGTGGGCGCGACCGAGCCTCAGGGCGCCAAGCCGGTGGTGCTCTACATCGGCGCCGGATTCTGCCCCTACTGCGCCGCCGCCCGGTGGTCCATCATCACCTCCCTCGCCCGCTTCGGCACCTTCTCCGGGCTGAGCTACGGCGCGTCGTCCGCGGTCGACGTCTACCCCAGCACCCCCACCTTCTCCTTCTACGGCGCCGGCTACTTCAGCGAGTACGTGGACTTCCAGTCGGTGGAGCTGGAGGGCGACGTGCAGATGCCCAACGGCCAGTACCAGCCGCTCGAGCGCCCGACCCCGGAGCAGGAGGCGCTGATCGAGAAGTACGACAAGCCGCCCTACGTGGCGGCCAGCGGCGCCGGCGGCATCCCGTTCGTGCTCATCGGCGGGAGGTACATGTGGAGCGGCTCGCCCTTCTCGCCCGGACTGCTCGCGAACCAGACGCAGGCCGACATCGCCGCCACGCTTCCCGCGGGCACCGGCGACGCCGCGCACGCCATCCTGATCAACGGCAACCAGGTCACCGCGGCCATCTGCGCGGTGGACGGCAACCAGCCGGCCGCGGTGTGCAACACGCCGGTGATCCAGGCGGCCATCAAGGGACTGCCCGCCAAGACCCCCTGATGACCCTGCGCGGATACGACCGCTGGCGCGTCGGGCTCACCGGGCTCGGCGTGCTCGTGTCCGGCTACCTCACGCTGCTGCATTACGACCGCAACGTGCCGCTCGTGTGCAGCAGCGGTTCGCTGGTCAACTGCGAGCAGGTGCTGACCAGCCCGTCGTCCATGGTGCTGGGCGTGCCGGTGGCGGCGTTCGGGCTCGGCTGGTTCCTGGTCGCGCTCGCGCTGGCATGGGCTTCGCTGCGGCCGCGCGCGGCGATGGAGCCGCCGGGGCTCCGCGCCACCGCCCTTGCCTGGACCGCCGCGGGCATCGCGTCGGTGCTCTGGCTCATCTACGAGGAGCTGGGCGTGGTCGGGAAGGTGTGCCTCTGGTGCACCGTCGTGCACCTGCTGGTTCTGGCCCTGCTGGTGCTGCAGGTGCTCAGCGATCCGCTGCGCACCGGGCACGGGCCGGCGTCAGGCTAGCCGCGCCTCGACCAGCGCGCGGATCCGCGCGAACACGTCGGCCTCGGCGCCCGCGGCGTCCACCGTCTCGATCGGGCCGCACTCCGGGTGCCGCGCCTGCCAGGCCGCCGTGGCGAAGGTCGCGAACGCCGCGGCCACCCGGTGGTGAAAGTCGTCGGCGTTGCGCTCCATCCGGTCGCGCTCGCCGCGCTTCGCGGCCCGGGCCAGCCCTTCGGCCACCGGCAGGGCGAGCAGCAGCGTCAGGTCGGGCACGAGCCCCGACGTCGCCACCGCGTTCGCCTCCATCACCTCGCGCTCGGGCAGTCCGCGCCCCGCGCCCTGGTAGGCGTAGGTCGAGAGGAAGAAGCGGTCGAGCAGCACGACGTGGCCGGCGGCGAGCGCCGGGCGCACCAGGGTCTCGACCAGCTGCGCGCGCGACGCCATGAACAGCAGCGCCTCGGCGCGCGGCGCGACGTCGGACGCCGGGTCCAGCAGCAGCCGGCGGATCTCGTCGCCCAGCGGCGTGCCGCCGGGCTCGCGCAGCGCGTGGACCACGCGGCCGCCCGACTCCAGCCACGTCGTCAGCCGGCGGAGCTGCGTGGACTTGCCCACGCCCTCCGCCCCCTCGAAGACGATCAAGCGGCCGCGGGCCACGTCACCCCAGCATGATGATCGGACTCGCGGCGCCCTTCTCGATGCCGTCGAGGATCCAGTCGTTCACCTTGCCCATCGTCTTGTCGAAGTTCTCCTGGGCCACGATGAGCCGCTGGTACACTGCCTGGCCCTGCACCCGCGCCAGCAGGTCGTCGAGCTGCTGCTCCATCTCGGCCGTCGGCCGCTCGCCGCGGGCAATCATGCGCTGCGCGTCGAGGCGCAGCTGCTCCATCTGCTTGAGCAGGGCCACCGCGTCCGTGTCCTCGGCCATCGCCTCGTTGGCGCGCTTCAGCGCCTGATACTCGGGGCTCTGCCCGATGAGCCGTCCCAGGTCCTTCGCCTTCTCTTCGATCATGGCCACTCCCGTCGCCGTGCAAGTACGAACCGTTCGCGTCCGGCGAGGTCCAGCCGCACCGAGACGTCTGCGAAAGCTGCGTCGGCGGCCACCAGCTCCGCCACCAGCGAGGCCCGCCGCGCGTCCACCTCCAACGCCAGCAGCCCCCGCGCCTCCAGCCGCGCCGACGCGGCGCGCACCAGCGCCCGCGTGGCCGCCATGCCCTGCTCGGCGCTCAGCAGCGCCGTCATGGGCTCCCAGTCGCGCACCGTCGCCGGCAGCGACGCCGCCTCGTCGAAGGCAATGTAGGGGGGATTGGACACGATCGCCCGCACCCGCGCGGCGCCCAGCGGGCCGAGCAGCGAGCCCTGCCGGAACTCCACCGCGGCGCGGAGCCGCTGGGCGAGCGCCTCGGCGTTGTAGCGCGCCACGGCCAGCGCGTCGGCGGACAGGTCGATTCCGACCACGTGCTCGAACGCGCCCTCCTCGGCCAGGGCCAGCGCGATCGCGCCCGATCCCGTGCCGACGTCCACCGCCGTTCCGCCGCGGGCGTCGCGCGTCTCGTCGAGCACCGCCTCCACCAGCTGCTCCGTCTCGGGGCGCGGAATGAGCACGCGCTCGTCCACCTCGAGCGTGAGCCCGCGAAACGACGCGCGCCCCACGGCGTACTGGAACGGCATCCCGTGGGCGAGCCGCCGCGCGGCGTGCAGGGCCCGGCCGAGCAGCAGGGCGTCGGCCCGGGTCTCGCCGTGGAGCGCCGGCCAGTGGCGGCCCACGTCGAGCAGGGCGGCCACGATCTCGCGCCCGCCCACGGCGGCGCCGGCGAACCCCAGCCGCTCGAGCTCGCGCGTGGCCTGCTCGACCACCGCCCGCACCGTGAGCGTGGCCCCGATCACGACCACGGGCGTCGGGTCCGCGGGGCGGCGCGGGTCAGGGCGCACCCAGCCGCTCCTCGACGTCGGCCAGCCGGAGCGCCTCGATGAGGCCGGCGATGTCGCCGTCCAGCACCCGCTGGAGGTCGTGCGTGGTGTAGCCGATGCGGTGGTCCGTGATCCGGCTCTGCGGGAAGTTGTAGGTGCGGATCTTGGCCGACCGGTCGCCGGTGCCGACCTGGGTCTTGCGCAGCCTGGCGCGCGCGGCCTCGCGCTCGGCGATCCGGACGTCGAGCAGGCGGGCGCGCAGGACGTCCATGGCCCGCGCCTTGTTCTGGATTTGCGAGCGCTGGTCCTGCTGGCTGATCACGATCCCGGTGGGGAGGTGCGTGATGCGCACCGCGGAGTCGGTGGTGTTCACGCCCTGGCCGCCGGGACCGGAGGCGCGGAAGACGTCGATGCGGAGGTCCTTGTCCTCGATCCTGACGTCCACCTCCTCGGCCTCGGGGAGCACGGCGACGGTGGCGGCCGAGGTGTGGATGCGCCCCTGGGCCTCGGTGGCCGGCACGCGCTGCACGCGGTGCACGCCCGACTCCCAGCGCATGGCGCCGAAGGCGCCCTCGCCCGCCACCTTGAATATGACTTCTTTAATGCCGCCGAGCGTGCCCTCGGAGTGCGACATGACCTCGAGCTTCCACCCGCGGCGTTCGCAGTAGCGGGTGTACATGCGGTACAGGTCGGCGGCGAACAGGGCGGCCTCGTCGCCGCCGGTGCCGGCGCGGACCTCGACGATGGCGTTCCGGTCGTCGAGGGGGTCGTGGGGCACGAGCAGGGGCTTGAGCTGCTCCTCGAGCACGCCGATCCCGGGTTCGAGCCGCGCGACTTCGGCGCGCGCTTCGGCGGCCAGCTCGGGGTCGTCAACGGCAACGAGCTCGCGCGCCTGCGCGAGCTCGTGCTCGTCCTTCGTCAGCTTGGCGGCCAGCGCCACGAGGGGGGCCAGCCGGCGGTGCTCCCGGCCCAGCTCGGCCAGCTTGCGCGAGTCGCGCAGGGCTCCCGGATTCGACAGCGCGCGCTCGACCTCGTCGGCGCGGGCCAGGGCCTCGGCCAGTCGGTCGCGGAGGCTCAGGCCTTCTTCCCGAACTTCTGGCGGAAGCGCTCCACGCGGCCGGCGGTGTCGACCAGGCGCTGCTTCCCGGTGTAGAACGGATGGCACTCCGAGCACACGTCGGTGTGGATTTCGGCCTGGGTGGAGCGGGTCTGGAACGTGTTCCCGCACGCGCACTTCACGGTGGCCGTGGCGTATTCGGGATGGATGTCGGTCTTCATGGGGTCCTGAACCTCGGAGGTGGCATTCGTGCAGAGCAGAAAAATATAGCCAAGTCCAGCCGTAAAAGACAAGCCGGCAACGGGTTGCCGAATTGACTTCGCGCCCGGGCCGGGGTAAGTTCGCGCCCAATCCCCAGGGGGCCCGGCCCCTGCCCCTCACGCCCGCGGACGCACCGGCCTCGCATGAACCAGACCACCGCCGACTTCCTTGCCACGGTGCCGCTCCTCGGCGGGCTCGACCGCGCCGAGCTGCAGCGCTTCGCCGATCTCACCCGCGAGAAATCCTATCCCCGGGGCAGCGTCATCCTGTTCGAGGACGACCCCGGCGACTCGCTGTTCATCGTCCGCCGCGGACGGGTCAAGGTCGTGCTGGTGGGCGAGGACGGCCGCGAGGTCATTCTCGGCGTGCTGGGCGTGGGCGAACACTTCGGCGAGCTGGCCCTGATCGACGACCGCCCCCGCTCGGCGCACGTCATCGCCATGGAAGACTCGGACCTGCTCGTGCTCCGCCGCGACGACTTCCGCAGCCGCGTCGAGTCGAGCCCCAGCGTGGCCTGGTCGCTGCTCACCGAGCTGTCCCGCCGCCTGCGGCGGGCCGACGACAAGATCGGCGGCCTCGTCCTGCTCGACGTGCCGGGCCGCATCTCGCGGCTGCTCCTCGACCTCGCCGAGGAAGGCGGCGGGTCGACCATCGAGCGCCAGCTCACCCACCAGACCATTGCCCAGATGATCGGCGCGAGCCGGGAAACCGTGTCGCGCGCGATGAAGGACTTCCAGGACACCGGATGGATCACCGTCGAGCGGCGGCGCATCACGCTGGCCGACCGCAAGGCGCTTGAGCTTCGCGCGCGCGTGCGCGTGTGACCGCAATCACCGGATGGGCGTGATGCTTCGCCTAGCCGGCCCCCCCGGGCGAAACCCAAGTTTCGAGACGCACCGAGAATCGCGGACATGAGCTTGCGACTTCAATTCTGGGGGACCCGCGGCTCGATCCCGAGCCCCGGCCCGCAAACGGTGCGGTACGGGGGCAACACGCCCTCGGTGGAAGTGCGGACGACCGACGGGTGGCTGATCATTCTCGACGCCGGCACGGGGCTGCGCGAGCTGGGACGCTCGCTGCTCGCGCGAGCCAACGGGGCGCCGATCACGGGAGACATCTTTCTCACGCACGCGCACTGGGATCACATCCAGGGGATCCCGTTCTTCGCCCCGATCTTCCATCGAGGGAATCACTTCACGATCTGGGGGGCCAAGACGCTGGAAACGAGCATCGACCGGGTGGTGCGGGACCAGATGTCCCCGGTGGTGTTCCCGGTCACGTTCGAGGAACTGGACGCCCGGATCGATTTTTCCGAGATTGCGCAGGATCCGGAGACGCGGAACGGGTTTCGGGTGTCGGCGTATCCGGTGCGGCACCCGGGAGGCGCGCTCGGATATCGCTTCGCCGAAACGGCCCCCGGATCGCCGGCGTTCGTGTACGTGTCGGACAACGAGCTGGGCACGGGGGGGAAGTACGACACCCCCGACGGGTGGCGGGCGGGGCTGGTCGAGTTCGTGCGTGGGGCCACGGTGCTGGTGCACGACACGACCTACACGACCGAGGAGTACGAGCAGTACCGCGGGTGGGGGCACTCGACCTACGCCGACGCGGTGGGGCTGGCGCTGGAGGCGGGGGTGGAGCGGCTGGTGCTGTTCCACCACAAGCCCGAGCGCAGCGACGACGAGCTGGACCGGCGCGTGGACGAATGCCGGGCGATGGTGCGGGACCGGGGGGCGCGGCTGGACGTGGTCGCGGCCGCCGAGGGCATGACGCTGACGGTGTAGGAGTGCACGTAGGCGAGAGTCTCGGGAGGAGACCATGATGCGTTTCGTTCGCACGGCGTGGGCGCTGGCTCTGGCGGGCGCGATGGTGGCGCCGGCGACGGCCGCTGCCCAGGGCGCCAAGAAGCCGGTGGTGGTGGTGCTGGGCTTCGACAACAACTCGATCGGCAAGGACGCCGCCGACTACAACGGCATCGGCAAGGCGATCCAGGACATGCTGATCACGGACCTCGCGAGCAACCCGAACGTGGTGCTCGTGGACCGCGATCACATCGAGCAGATCCTGCAGGAGCAGCACCTGGCCAAGGATGGCGCCATCGATCCGGCCACCGCGGTGCGGGTCGGCAAGCTGCTGGGCGCGCAGTACCTGATCGAGGGCGGATTCATGAGCGACGGCCGCGGCAACATGGTGCTGACGGCGCGGTCGACCAATGTCGAGACCAGCGTGATTTCGAACCCCCAGAAGGTGCAGCACAAGACCGACGACGTGCTGGGCATGATCGCCCAGATGTCGGAGAAGGTCTCCAAGGACATGAAGCTGCCGGCGCTCGACCACGGCACGGGCGCGGTGAACCGCCCCGCCGGCACCACCGGAGAGAAGCCGCAGAAGATGGACATCCGCACGGCGATGCTCTACGCCAAGGCGCTGGATGCCAAGGACAGCGGCGATCCGGCAAAGGCGGCGCAACTCTTCCGGCAGGTGCTGGACAAGTTCCCGGACTACACGCCCGCGAAGCAGAACCTGGCCAAGGTCGCGAAGTCTGGCGACTGAGCGGTTCCGCGGCATATTAGAGGCGCCGGCGGCCCCCGAAGTGGCGGGCCGCCGGCGCCTTGCCGTTTCCCCACCCCGTCGCCCCGCATGAAGCCGCTGCTCATCGTCGCCGAGGGGCGCACCCTTGGCGGCGCGCCCCTCGAAGCCGACCCCGCGATCGAGGTCCAGCGCGTGCGCGCGCTGCCCGATCCCGCCGCCCTCGATCCCAACCGGCCCGCCGTGGTGGTGCTGGACCGCGCGCTGCTTGGCGCCGCCGGCCCGGGCGCCGCGCCCCTCCTGGCCGCGATCGCCGCGCGCGCCGCCCTGCTCGCCGTGGGCGATCCCG
>JAGWRI010000048.1 GCA_028876525.1 Gemmatimonadota bacterium
AAGCGCCGCCGGCCCGGCCGGCGGCGACCGGCCCGCCGCCCGGCATCGTGCGCCGCGCGATGAGCACGAACCGGCACCTGCTGGGCCTGCTGTTCGGCGCGCTGCTCGCCTGGACGCGCGACCGGCGCGCCCGGGGGGATCGGCGCGGGCCCCGGTACCTCGCCGCATGGCTCCTGAGCGGCGCGGCGCGCCCGTTCCTGCGGCGCGATCTCGTGGACGCGCCGTTCCCGGTGCAATTCCGCCGGCGGCTGGAGATGCTGGGGCCGACCTACATCAAGCTCGGCCAGATCCTGAGCCTGCGCGAGGACATCCTCCCGCCGTCGGTCACGACCGAGCTGCGCTCGCTGCTCAACCGGCTGCCGGTGATTCCGTTCGCGCAGTTCACGGCGCTCGTCGAGCGCGACCTCGAGCGGCCGGTGGACCGCCTGTACTCGTGGATCGACCCCGAGCCGCTGGCCTCCGCGTCCATCGCGCAGATCCACCGCGCCACGACGCTGGACGGGATGGACGTGGTGATCAAGGCCGTCAAGCCGGGCGTGGCGGAGACGCTCAGGCGCGACGCCCGGCTGCTGCGCATTCTCGGCGCCGGACTGCAGACGGTGATCCCGCGCTACCAGCCGAAGCGGATCATCAACGAGTTCTGCGAGTACACCCTGCGCGAGGTGGACCTGCGCCGCGAGGCCGACAACGCCGAGAGCTTCGCCGCCAACTTCCACGACCTGGACGACGTCGTGTTCCCGGCCATCGACCGGCACCGCAGCGGGCTGCGCGTGCTCACGATGGAGTATCTGGACGGGATGCGCCCCGATTCCGCCGAGGCGATGCGGCTTGCGCACGAAACGCGCGAGCGCCTGGTGGACCTGGGCGCCGAGTCCATCATCCGCATGCTGTACCGCGACGGATTCTTCCACGCCGACCTGCACCCGGGGAATCTGCTCATCCTGCCCGGGCCGAAGGTTGGGTTCATCGACCTCGGCATGGTGGGGCGGTTCGAGAGCGACCTGCGCCGCGCGCTGCTGTACTACTACTACTCGCTCGTCACCGGCGACCACGAGAACGCGGCGCGGTACCTGGCGGCGGTGGCCGAGCCGGGGCGCGACGGCGACCCGGCGGGGTTCCGCCGCGATGTGTCGGAAATCTCGGCGCGATGGCACCGCGCGTCGAGCTTCGAGTCCTTCTCGCTGGCCCAGCTCGTGCTCGAATCGGTCACGCGCGGCGCCGAATACCGGATGTACTTCCCGGTGGAGCTGGTGCTGATGGTGAAGGCGCTGGTGACGTTCGAGGGGGTGGGGCACGTGCTGCTCCCCGACTTCGACGTGGCCGAAGTGTCGCGGCGGCACATCCGGCGGGTGTTCCTCGACCAGTTCAGCCCGCTCCGGTTCGTGCACGAGGGGCTGCGCGGGGCGCCCGACCTGCTCGACGCCGCCGTGAAGCTGCCGTCGCTGATCACCGAAGGCGTGCGGGTGCTGGAGCGCAGCACGCGTCCGCCGCCGGAAAATCCGCTGAAGGGCGTGCGGGCGACGCTGCTCGCCGGGTTCTGCCTGGTGGCCGGGGCGATCCTGATGGCGTTCGGCGCCGCGTGGCCGCTGTGGGGCGTGCTGTACGCGTCGGCGGTGCTGCTCGCGTTCCGCCGGGGCTCGTGAGCCGATGACGACGACGCTGATCCCGCCGGCCGCACCCGACGTCGAGCGCCCGTGCTACGAGCCGATGGACGTCGGCTACTGCCGGGACCTGCTGGAGCGGGCCATCGGACCGCTGTCGGACCACTACTTCCGCCCGCGGATCGTCGGCGCCGAGAAGCTGCCGGCCACCGGGCCGGTGATCGCGGCCGCCAACCACAGCGGCACGGCGTTCCCGTACGACGCGATCGTGCTCGACTTCGCGCTGTGGCGGCGGGAGCGGCTGAACCCGGAGGCGAAGTGGCGGTCGGTGTTCGAGAAAGAGCTGACGCTGGCCTGGTGGATGCGCCCGTTCGGGGTGGACAACCTGTGGCGGCGCGGCGGCGGCGTGGACATGACGTTCGACAACTTCGAGCGGCTGCTCGAACGCGGCGACCGCGTGATCTACTACCCCGAGGGCGTGCCGGGCATCGGCAAGGGGTTCCACCACCGCTACCAGCTCCAGCGGTTCCGGACGAGCTTCGTGCGCCTGGCGGCCCGGCACGACGTGCCGGTGTACCCGCTGTACGTCGTGAACGCGGAGTGGGTGATGCCCTTCCACGCCACCTTTCCGCCGCTGGACCGGCTGATGCAGCGCTACTTCCACGTGCCCTTTCTGCCGCTGCCGGCGGGGATCCTGGCGCTGATCTTCCCGTGGATGTGGTACCTCGCGCTGCCGGCCCAAATGACGTTCGTGGTCGGCGACCCGCTCGACATGCGGGCGGTGCTGCGCGACGCGGGTGCGTCGTCGTACGACGACCCCGACCGCAACGCGCTGGACCGGGCGGCGCACCGCGTGCGGCGGATCATGCAGTCGCGCCTCGACGCCCTGGTCGCCCAGTACGGAAAGCGCCCCTACGCCTGGCGGTCGCTGGTCGCGTCGCTGCGCGCCGCGCGCGGCCGGCGGTGGCGCGCGCTCCCCACCGGGTGGCCGGTGGCGTTCATCCGGAACGAGCGGGACCACTTCCGGGGGCCGGCCCGGAACCGGCTCCACGCCTTCCTGCGCGACGCCGACCTCATCGCGTTCTACCTGCCGCTCGGGTGGCCGCTGCTGTCGCTGCTCCGGCGCATCCGCAAGCCGCCCTGCGGTCATCGCGGGCTCAGCGCCCACGACTCGCGCGAGGCGCAGGGAACGTTCGTCTGGCGGCTCAGCGAGCGGCCGCTTCCGCCTCGAGGCGATCGAGCGCGCGGCCAAGCGACGCCGTGACGCTGCGGGCCGGCCGGCGCGGACGGGCGGCCCGCGGCGCGGGCGCCGCGGGCAACAGCCCGACGCTCAGCCAGAGATCGCGGTTCGGGTCGTCCAGCACGTCGGCGCGCAGCCGCAGGCCGTGCGACCGCAGCACGGGCCCCAGCTCGGCGCGGCGCTGCCGCAGCGTGCGGCGCGTGGCCTCGTAGCCCGTGCGGCAGATGTGCCGGCGCGACCGGAAGCTGAACACGTTGGCGAAGAACAGATCGTGCTCCTCGGCGCCCGGCTCGAGCAGCACGACGTCGGCGTCGGGGAAGCGCGCCGAGTAGCGCGCGAACCCCACCCGCAGGCGCGAGTGGATGAGCGTGCGGAAGGTCTGCGACAGCACGGCGGGGAGCCCCGCCTGCACCACCACGTCCTCGGGAAGCCGCCCCTCGCGCGCCGCGGCGGCGGCGTCCACCGGGACGATCGGGTTGATGCAAAACAGCAGCTCGGCGCCCTGCTCCAGCGCCACCGAGGCGTGCACGGTCTTGAGCAGCACGCCGTCCACGCACTGCCGCCCCTCGATGCACACCGGCGGGTAAACGCCGGGCACGGCGGTGCTGGCCTGCACCGCCGTCGAAATCGGGATGTGGTCCCACGGCGGAGAGCCGAACAGGATCGCCGAGCCCGAGTCGAGATCGGCCGAGACCACGGTGAGACGCCGCTCGAGCCGGCGGAAGTCGTCGGTGCGCCCGTCCAGGCCGAAGATCTCGTGCATGTAGGCGCGGATGGGCTCGTTGTCGAACACGCCCACGGGCAGCGCCTGCATCAGATAGCTCATCGCCGCCCCGACGCTGTGCGCCCCGGGGTGGCGTATGAATTCGGCCAGCGACTCGAAGGCGAGGCGCGGAATCCTGAACCCGCGGCGAACGAGCTCCCCGTACGCGGGCGTGAAGAAGATCTCGGGGCGCAACGGATTCATGCCCGGCTCATCGCTGAGCGCGGCGCGCAGCATCTGCGTCACGGTGAGCCCGTTGGCAAGGCAGGCGGCGATGAACGATCCCGCGCTCACGCCCACGTAGGCGAAGGCGCGGTTGAGGTCCAGCCCCTCGACCGCCTCCTCGAGCGCCCGCAGGGCGCCCAACTCGTACATCGCGCCGACCGGGCCGCCGCCGGCCAGCGCCAGGCCGACTTTCGGTCGCGCGCGGGAGACCCGTGTTCTCTTGGGCATCGGACCGCCTGGTGATGGCAAGACTGCAGGAGGGTAGGACGGCAAACGGAGAGACGCCGTTCACCAACTACCGTCCTACCGTCAAACCGCCCTCCCGCTTCAAGCGGTGACTTTCGCCCGACGCCGCGTCGCCACCTTGCGGGGGCGCCGGGCCGCCGGCCGCTCCTCGAGCGTCTTCGTGAGCCGCTCGACGCGCTTGCTCAGTCCGTCGATCTCCCGCTTCGTGGGAACGCCGAGGCGGCCGAGCACGCCGCTCATCCCCTCGTCGAGGTTCTCGGCGATCATGTCCACCGTGCCGGCGGCCGCCTTCCGGACATCCAGGCGGTCCTTCACCTCGATCAGGCGATCCCTGGTCGACGCTTCGAACGCCCGCCCGCGGTTCACCAGCGTCTTGAAGATCCTGCCGCTCTCGTCCTCGGCGATGGACAGCGCGCCGAGCCCGGCGAGCCAGATCTGATAGGCGGAATCGCGCAGCATCGGCAGCTGCGCCTGTTTGGCCAGACTCTTGGGCATGGTCGCTCCTGGTGTGACGGTCACCAGAAACGTCCGCCGAATCTCGTGGGGGGTCTGTCGGGAGAACGTGCACGGCATGTCGGCAGGACGGCACGGCGGCGGTCGGCGAACGGCGCTCGTCAGTTTGCGGCCCTACCGGCCTAGCGTCTCACCGATTCTCTCCGCCGCGTACTCCGCCAGCGCCGTGATGGTCAGGCTGGGATTCACCCCTGGATTGGCCGGCACGATGGACCCGTCCACCACGAACAGCCCCGGGTAGCCGTGGACGGCGCACTCGACGTCCACGACCCCCTCGCCGGCGTCGCTCCCCATGGGGCAGCCGCCCAGGATGTGGGCGGTCATCGGCACTCCGAACAGCCCCTCGTTGATCGAGCCCGTCAACACTCCGTTCGTGCGCTGGGCGAAGCGGCGGGCCACGTCCCGCCCCAGCTCTGGCGACCCGCTGGCCGCACTGGACTCGTCGGGGTGGCTCACCAGCGCCCGGCGGAAGCCGGTGAGCACGCCGCGGCCCAGACGGAGCCGCATCCGGTTGTCCACGGTCTGCATCACGAGCAACACGGTGGCGCGCTCGGCCCACCCGGGCACGACGTGCGTGCGCAGGAAGTCCGCGGGACGGGTCACGATCTGGGCCAGCGAGCGCAGGGCCCGCGACGCGAACCCGCGCCCGTCGGTGAGCGGGCCGCTCAAAAAGCGCATGAAGCTCGAGCCCGCCGGGTAGCGCACCGGCTCCACCGTGGTCACCGGATCGGCGTTGATGATCGAGGTGATGGCCACGCCCTTGGAGTAGTCCACGTCGCGCGGACGGCTCACGCTGCCGAGGATGCTCTCGCTGTTGGTGCGCACGTTGTCGCCCAGGCGCGGCGAGAGCGCGGGGAGCGAGCGCGTCACGTCGCGGCAGCGAAAGAGGAGGCGCAGGGTGCCCAGCGCCCCGGCGGCCACGATGACGTTTCGGGCGCGCACCCGGCGCTCGTGCCGGGCGAACATCGCGGTGGCCGAGCGATAGGCCACGACGTAACGCGCCCGGTCGTCCTGCCGGCCGGCGAGCGGGCGAATGTCGCGCACCAGGCACTCGGCGCGGATCTCGGCGCCGTGCCGCTCGGCGAACCAGAGGTAGTTCTTGGGGAGGGTGTTCTTGGCGTTGTGCCGGCACCCCACCATGCAGGCGCCGCAGTGCGTGCATCCGCTGCGCGGCGGGCCATTCCCGCCGAAGTACGGGTCCGGCACCTCGCACCCCTCCTCGCCCGACTGGCCGAAGAAGGTGCCCACCGGAGTCGGGGAGAAGGTGTCGCCGGTGCCGAGCTCGTCGGCGATCTCCTTGAGCACGCGGTCGGCGGGCCAGAGCCGCGGATTGGGCGCCACGCCCAGCATTCGGCGGGCGGCGCGGAAGTGCGGCTCGAGAATCGTCTTCCAGTCGGCCAGGTGGCGCCAGGCGGGGGCGTCGAACAGGGCGTCGCTGGGCTGCATGAGGACGTTGGCGTACCCGAGGCTGCCCCCGCCCACGCCCGAGCCGTGCAGCACCCAGACGTCCTGGAACGGACTGACCTGCAGAATGCCGAAGCAGCGAAGGGCCGGGGCCCACAGGTAACGCCGGACGTTCCAGGTGGACCGCGCGAAGTCCTGGTCGCGGAACCGCCGTCCCCGTTCGAGGACCAGCACCCGCTGCCCGCGCTCGGCCAGCCGCATGGCCGTGACGCTGCCCCCGAATCCGGAGCCGATGATGACGAAATCGTAAACGGTGCCGTCGGGCATGACTGGAGTCATACCGCCAAACGCGCCGGAAGACCATCCCGGCGTGGACGGGGCGGGGGCGAGGGCGGCGGGTGGGCGTTTTCCCGACGGAATTGGCCCCACTCCCCGACAGCGGCCGGCCGGCGAATTCCAAACGGTTGACCGGTGGGGGCGCCGTGAACATGCAAGGAGGGGGAAATGTCCGGAGAACGTTCGAGGGTGCTGACCCAGGGGCTGATCGCCGGCCTCATCGGGTACGGCACGGTGGCCGTGGTGTTCGCGGTGGCCAATCTGCTGTCGGGGCGGTCGGTGTTCTACACGGCGGCGCTGCTGGGCGCGAGCCTGTTCTACGGGGTCCGGGACCCGGCCCAGGTGACGGTGACGGCGCAATATGTATTTGCATATAACGGCGTCCACCTGCTGGTGTTCCTGGGGTTCGGGCTGGTGAGCGCCGGGCTCGCCGAGCTGTCGGAGCACCTCACCCAGCTCTGGTACGTGGGGCTGGTGATGTTCTTCTTCGTGGCGTTCCACATCGTGGCCGCGATGCAGGTAGTTTCCATCCCGGTGCAGGAGGCGATCTCGGCGGTCGGCGTGTGGGCCGCGGGAGCCGCGGCGGCGCTCCTCATGGGGAGCTACCTGCTGATGGTGCACCCGAAGATCCGGGCTGGCGAATCCTGGGAAGGGTAGCCGGCGCCCGCTCGGCGCCCTATATCTGGCCCGGTAAACCTCTGAACCGGACCGGGTCATGCGCCGCCTCGCCTTCCTGCTCACTGCCCTCCTCCTTCCCGCCGCTCTCGCCGCCCAGGCCACCCAGCTCGGCTACTACCGCTTCCCGGCCATCCACGGCACCACCGTGGTGTTCACCGCCGAGGGCGACCTGTGGACGGTGCCCCTCGCCGGCGGCACCGCCACGCGGCTCACTACCGGGTTGGGCGACGAGACCAATGCCGCCATCTCGCCCGACGGCAAGTCCGTCGCGTTCTCGGCCGACTACGAGGGGCCGACCGAGGCGTACGTCATGCCCATCGACGGCGGGCCGCCGAAGCGGCTTACATATGAAGGGGGGGTGGCCACGGTGGTCGGCTGGACGCCCGACGGCAAGGTGCTGTACTCGACGACGGCCTACGCCACGCTCCCCGACGCCGAAGTCGGCTGGGTGAACCCGGCCGACGATTCGCACGGCCTGATTCCGCTGGCCCAGGCGGCCGCCGGCGCGTACGACGGCAACGGAACCTTCTTCTTCACGCGCTTTCCGCCCCAGCCCAGCTTCACCAAGCGCTACAAGGGCGGCACGGCGGAGAGCATCTGGCGGTTCGCGAAGGGCGGCGCCGAGGCACAGCCGCTCACCGCCGACTATACGGGAACCAGCAAGGACCCGATGCCGTGGAAGGGGCGGATCTACTTCCTGAGCGATCGCGACGGGATCATGAACCTCTGGTCCATGGACGAGGGCGGCGGCGATCTCAAGCAGCTCACGCACCACGCGGTATACGACATCCAGTCGGCGTCGCTGGGCGACGGAAAGGTCGTCTATCAGCTCGGCGCCGACCTCCGCGTGTACGACATCGCGACGGGCGGCGACCGGCTCATCCCGATCCGTCTGCTCTCCGACTTCGACCAGACGCGCGAGAAGTGGGACACCGACCCGATGGCGCTGCTCACCTCGGCCCATCTCTCGCCGACGGGAGACCGGCTGGTGCTCGACGCGCGCGGCCAGGTGTTCGTGGCCTCCACGGGCGACGCGGGCGGCCGGCTGGCGCAGGTGACGCACGACCAGGGCGTGCGCTACCGCGTGGCGCGGTTCATGCCCGACGGCAAGGCGCTGCTCGCGCTCTCGGACAAGAGCGGCGAGGTGGAATTCTGGAACGTGCCCATGGACGGGGGCGCGCAGAAGCAGCTCACCACCGGCGCCACCGAACTGCGCTGGGACGGCGTGCCGTCGCCCGACGGGAAGTACGTCGCCCACTCCGACAAGAACGAGCGGCTGTGGCTGCTCGACCTGGCCACCGGGCACGAGACGCTCGTCGCCGAAGACAGCTCGAGCCAGATCACCGATTACGAATGGTCGCCGGACAGCAAGTGGATCGCGTACGTCGCCGCGGCCGACAACGAATTCGACCAGATCCGCATTTACGGCATCGCGAGCGGCAAGAGCACCGTGGTGACGTCGGACCGCTACAGCAGCTACAGCCCCGCGTGGAGCACCGACGGGGCGTGGCTGTACTTCCTGTCCGACCGGCACTTCCAGAGCGCGGTGGGTGCGCCGTGGGGGGCGCGCCAGCCGGAGCCGTACTTCGACCGCCAGACCGAATTGTTCGCGCTGGCGCTCGAGCCGAACGCGGTGTCGCCGTTCGCGCCGGCCAACGAGATCGCCGATCCGGTGCGCTCGCTGGCGTCGGACGACAGCGCGCCGGCGCGCGGCGAGGGAATGCGCGCCGGCGGCGGACGGGCGGGGCCGCACGCGCCGGCCTCCGTGTCCATCGACTTCACCGGCATCGAGGATCGGCTGATTCAGCTGCCCGTCGCACCGGGTGACTACAGCGATCTCTCCGCGGACGGCGCGCGGCTCTACTTTCTGGAGCGCGGCGCAGCCGGAGGGCGCGGGGGGCCGGGCGGGGGCGGCGGCGCGAGCCTCATGACCTATGCCATCGGCAACGCGCCGGCGCGGCCGACGCCGTTCGCCACCGGCGTGCGCGAGTACGAGCTGTCCATGGACGGCCGCAGGGTCATGGTGCGCCGCGGCAACGACTTCTTCGTCTACGACGCCGGCGCCAAGGCGCCCGCCGACAGCGGCAAGTACAGGGTGAACCTGAGCCACTGGACCATTCACATCGTGCCGCGCGACGAGTGGCGCGACGAGTTCGTGGATGCCTGGCGGCTGGAGCGGGACTACTTCTACAACCCGCACATGAACGGCGTGGACTGGAACCTCATCCGCCGGCGCTACGAGCCGCTGGTGAGCCGCGTGACCGACCGCGCCGAGCTGAACAACCTGCTCTCGCAGACCATGGGCGAGCTGTCCACCCTGCACACCTTCGTGCGCGGGGGCGACATGCGCACCCCCGACGACTCCATCCACCCGGCGGCGCTGGGCGCGGTCCTCGCGCGCGACGAGACGGCCGGCGGCTACCGCGTGCAGCACATCTACCAGAACGACCCCGACTCGCCCACCGACCTTTCGCCGCTGGCGCGCTACGGCGTGAACGTGCACGCGGGCGACGTCATCACCGCCGTCAACCACGTGCCCGTGTTCTCGGCGCCGGACATCGGCGCGCTGCTGCGCAACGAGGCGGGGCAGCAGATGCTGCTCACCGTGAAGCCCGCCGGGAATGGCGCGGAACGCGAGGTCGTGGTCGAACCGATCACGCAGGCGCAGGAATCCAACCTGCAGTACTCGGCGTGGGAGTACGCGCGCCGGCTGGCCGTGGACTCCGTGGCCCACGACTCGATCGGATACCTCCACCTGCGCGCCATGGGCCCCGCGGACATCAACCAGTGGGAGCGCGATTTCTATCCGGTGTTCATGCGGCAGGGGCTGATCATCGACGACCGGCACAACCGCGGCGGAAACATCGACAGCTGGATCCTGGAGAAGCTGATCCGGAAGGCCTGGTTCTACTTCAAGTCGCGCGTCGGCAACCCCACCTGGAACATGCAGTACGCCTATCGCGGGCACATCGTGCTGCTCACCGACGCCCACACGGCGTCGGACGGCGAGGCGTTCGCGGCCGGGTTCCGGGCGCTTGGGCTGGGCAAGATCATCGGCGTCCGGACCTGGGGCGGGGAGATCTGGCTGAGCCAGCAGAACGTGCAGGTGGACCGCGGCATCGCGAGTGCCGCCGAGATGGGGACCTACACCCCCGACCGGCAGTGGCTGATCGAGGGGCACGGGGTGGACCCGGACATCGTGGTGGACAACCTGCCGCACGCGACGTTCGAGGGGCAGGACGCCCAGCTCATGGCGGCGATCAGGCTGCTGCGGGAGGAGATCAAGGCCGATCCGCGACCGGTGCCGCCGCCTCCTCCGTACCCCGATAAGTCGTTCCACAACAATGGGAAGGGGGGTGGTGGCGAAGAGTGAGCCGTCAGCCGACCCCTGGCCTGTCGGGTTTTTCCCGACGGGCCTGTAGTAATCCGGCACCCCCTCTTCCACCATTTCCCGACACCGAATAGAACGCGCGTTTCGCATTCTGCCCTCCGTGCGGCGCCCCTCCGGGCCGCGCACTTCGCCCGCAATCGGAGAGCTGTACGATGCACCCCGGAAAGGACCGCGGACGCGCGGGGATCGCCGACTTCGACTTCGCGAAGTCGCCCTTCGTCGTCATCTGGGAAACCACCCGCGCCTGTGACCTCGCGTGCCGGCACTGCCGGGCGGAGGCCGTTCCCTACCGCAACCCGGCCGAGCTGAGCACCGACGAAGCCAAGGCGATGCTCCGCAAGGTGCGCGAGTTCGGGAACGTGGTGTTCGTGCTCTCCGGCGGCGACTGCCTCAAGCGCCCCGACGTGTTCGAGCTCATCAGGTACGGCTTCGACCTCGGGCTGCGCATGGCGGTGACGCCGGCCACGACGCCGCTGGCGACGCCGGAGGCGATCCGGAACTTCAAGGACGCGGGGATCTCCCGCCTGGCTGTGAGTCTCGACGGATCCACCCCTGCGATCCACGACGCCTTCCGGCGAGTCGACGGCTCCTTCGACTGGGGTATCCGCATCCTTGAAGAATGCCGGCGGATCGGGCTCTCGACGCAGGTGAACACGGTCATCGCGCGCCACAACATCGACGACTTCGACAACCTGGCGGCGCTCATGGAGCGGCTGGGGATCGTGTTCTGGGAGGTCTTCTTCCTCGTGCCCACGGGCCGGGCCAAGCCGGGCGACGTGGCGAGCGCGGAGGAGTACGAGAAGATCTTCCACAAGATGTACGACCTGTCGAAAACGGCCCCGTTCGACATCAAGGCGACGGCGGCCCCGCAGTACTCGCGCGTGATCATGGAGAGGCAGGTGGCCGAGCGGCGCGCGGGCTCGCGCGGCGACGCGCCCGACGTGCTGACGGGCGGCGTGATGTTCTCGCTGTCCGACGGGATCGGCCGCGCGCGCAGCGTGAACGACGGCGACGGGTTCATGTTCATCAGCCACACGGGCGAGATCATGCCGTCGGGGTTCCTGCCGATCCCGGCCGGGAACATCCGC
>JAGWRI010000049.1 GCA_028876525.1 Gemmatimonadota bacterium
GAACCGCACGGCGAAGGTGGAGGCATCGAACTTCGTGATCGGGGCCGCCCCGGACTGTCCCGCGAGCAGCCCACGCCACGTCGCCGCCACATCGTTCCCGACCGGCGTGAGCGCTCCGAGGCCGGTGACGACGACGCGACGCTTCATCAACCGCCGACCTTCTGGTTCAGGTAGGCTACCGCGTCGCCGACGGTGCGCAGCTTCTCGGCGTCCTCGTCCGGGATGTCGATGTTGAACTCCTTCTCGAATTCCATGACGAGCTCGACGATGTCGAGGCTGTCGGCCCCGAGGTCCTCGATGAAGCTCGCGTCGTCGGTCAGCTTCTCGCGCTCGACGCCCAGTTCCTTCTCGATGATGTCCCGGACCTTCTGTGCGTTGTCCGCCATGGGATACGGCTCTCCGTGAGTAAGGGGTAAGCTCTATAATCTACAGGCGCAGACGGCCACGTGTCAGTCACATCACCATGCCGCCGTCCACCACGAAGACCTGCCCCGTGATGTACGCGGCGTGGTCCGACGCCAGGAACGCGACCAGCCCCGCGATGTCCCCGGGGGTGCCCAGCCGCTCCAGCGGGATCTGCTGCGACAGCGCGGCCCGCGCTTCGGGGGCCATCGCCGCCGTCATGTCGGTCTCGATGAACCCGGGGGCCACGACGTTCGCCAGCACGTTGCGGGAGGCCAGCTCCTTGGCCACCGACTTGGTGAGCCCGATCAGCCCGGCCTTGCTCGCCGCGTAGTTGGCCTGCCCCTTGTTCCCGACCAGCCCGACCACGCTGGCGATGTTGATGATCCGCCCCCAGCGCCGCTTCATCATGCCCCGGGCGGCGGCCCGGATGCTGGCGAATGCCCCGCGGAGGTTGGCGTCCAGCACGGCGTCCCAATCGTCGTCCTTGAGCCGGAACAGCACGTTGTCGCGGGTGATCCCGGCGTTGTTGACCAGGATGTCGAGCCCGCCGAACGCCCGCTCCGCCGACTCGACGAGCGCCGTCACCGAACCGGTGTCGGCGACGTCGCACGCGAAGCCCACGGCGTGCGGCGAGATCGCCGCCGCGGCCTCGGCGGCGCGCCCCGCGTCGCGCCCCACGACGCCCACTCGCGCCCCGCACCCGGCCAGCGCCTCGGCAATCGCCCGGCCGATGCCGCGAGTGCTCCCGGTGACGAGGGCCGACTTGCCCGTGAGATCGACGTTCATGCGACGGCCAGTCCGAGGAGGGTGTCCACGTCCCCCGGAGTGCCGCACGTCATCGTGCGCAGCTGGGGGGCGATCTTCTTGAGCAATCCGACCAGCACCGACCCGGGTCCCATTTCCACGAAAGTCGCCTGTGGGTGGGCCGCGGCCATGGCCACTACCTCGTCGGTCCAACGCACCGGGCTGGTGAGCTGTTTGAGCAGCAGCTCGCGCGCCCGGCCGGCGGACACGCCGGCATCGGCGGTGACGTTCGAGTAGATGGGAAACTGTGCTTCCGTAAACTCTGCCTTGTCAAGCGCTTCGGACAGCCCATCTACAGCGGTTTCCATGAGCGGGGAGTGGAACGCCCCGCTCACGTTGAGCCTGATGGCGCGCTTGGCCCCGAGCTCTCTGGCCAACAGCATGGCGCGTTCGACCCCGGCCTCCTCGCCGCTGATCACGACCTGGCCGGGGGAGTTGTAGTTGGCCGGGACGACGAGAGCGGCCTCGGCGGTGGCCCGCTCGCAGATGGCGGCGATGGGCTCCAGGGTGTCGCCGAGGATGGCGGCCATGGCTCCCGGGCGGCGGACCCCGCTCTCGAACATGAGCTGGCCGCGGCGGCGGACGAGGCGCGCGGCGGCGGCGAGGCCGAGGGCGCCGGCCGCGTGATAGGCCGTGAACTCGCCCAGCGAATGGCCGGCGGCGGCGCGGACCTTCCCCGCGAGGGCGTCGCGCACGACGGCCCAGACGGCGGCGCCGTGGGCGAGTAGCGCGGGCTGCGCGTTGTGGGTGAGCGTGAGCTCCTCGGCCGGCCCCTCGAAGCAGAGGGCACCGAGGGGCGCGGCGAGGGCGTCGTCCACGGCGGCGAAGACCTCGCGGGCGGCCGGATGCGCCGCGGCCAGGGCCTTCCCCATGCCGGGCGCCTGCGATCCCTGCCCCGGGAAGACGAGCACGAATTCCATGGTCAGAACCGGACGACCATCGAACCCCAGGTGAACCCCGCGCCGAAGCCGACGAGGAGCACCGTCGAGCCCTCCTGCACGCGGCCGGTCTCGATCGCCTCGTCGAGGGCGATCGGAATGGACGCCGAGGAGGTGTTCCCGTAGCGGTCCACGTTCACGTAGACCTTGTCCATCGGCATGTTGGCGTGCTTGGCCGTGGCCTCGATGATGCGGACGTTCGCCTGGTGGGGGATGAGCAGGTCGATGTCGGCGCTGGTGAGCTTGGCGGCGTCGAGGGCGCGGTCGCAGGCCTCGGCCATGGAGCGCACGGCGTGCTTGAACACCTCGCGGCCGGCCATCTTCACGTAGAAGCTGCGGTCGTTGAGCACCTGCTCGTCGAACGGGTGGGCAGCGCCGCCGGCGGGACGGTAGAGGAGGTTGGCCAGCGCGCCGTCGCTGCGGATGAACGAGCCGAGGATGCCGCGGCCCTGCTTGGCGGGGCGTACGATCGCCGCCCCCGCCCCGTCGCCGAACAGGACGCAGGTGGCGCGGTCGGTCCAGTCGATGATCGAACTCATGCGCTCGGCGCCCACCACGAGGACCGTTTCGGCGGAGCCGGCGGCGATCATCGCCTCGGCCACCGAGGTGCCGTAGATGAACCCGGCGCAGGCGGCGCTGATGTCGAACGCCGCGGCGCGGGTGGCGCCGAGCTCGGCCTGGAGATCGACGGCGGTGGACGGGAGGAGGCGATCGGTGGTGGCGGTGCTGAGGACGATCATGTCGAGGTCGCCGGCATGCACGCCGGCCCGCTCCATGGCCTGTCGCGCGGCGGCGGCGGCCATGGTGCACGTCGTCTCACCGGGAGCGGCGATGTGGCGTTCGCGGATCCCGGTGCGCTCCACGATCCACTCGTCCGAGGTCTCGATGCCGATGGACGCGAAATCGTGGTTGGTCATGACGCGCTCGGGGATGCCGCGCCCGGTGGCCGCGAACTGCGCGATGGGGCGCTTCATGCCGCGGCCCCGCTCTGCGGGGCGGCGAGCCGCTTGCCGATGTGCTCGTCGAGGCGGCTGTCCACGGCCTGCACGGCGACCTTGAGCGCGCTCTTGATGGCGCGCGGAGACGAGCGGCCGTGGCAGATGATGCTGATGCCGCGGACGCCGAGCAGCGGGGCGCCGCCGTATTCGGAGTAGTCGAGGTCGCGCAGGGCGCGCATGATGCGATCCTGTTCGAAGCCGGCCTTGACGAGCAGCCCGACCATGAGCGGGGCGACGGCTTCGTAGAACTTGAGGATGACGTTGCCGACGAAGCCGTCGCAGACGACGACGTCGAGGGCCGCCTGGTGGCTGCGGCCCGCGGGGAGGTCTCGTCCTTCGACGTTGCCGACGAAGTTGAGTCCCGATTGGGCGAGGAGGGCGTGGGCTTCCTTGGAGACGGTGTCGCCCTTCTCGGGCTCCTCTCCGATGTTGAGGAGGCCGACGGCGGGGGTCTCGCGGCCGAGGACGTCGTGGGCGTAGACCGCGCCGAGGCGCGCGAACTGCACGAGCTCGGCGGCGGCGCAATCGACGTTGGCGCCCGAGTCGAGCACGACGACGGGGCGCTCGGCGGTGGGGAAGATGGTGGCGATGGCCGGGCGCTTGAGCCCCTCGTGGAGCTTGAGGAGCACCATCGAAGCGGCCATCTGGGCGCCGGTGTTGCCGGCGGAGACGAAGGCGTCGCACTGCCCTTCGGCGTGGAGGCGGAGCCCGACCATCATGGAGCTGTTGGGCTTGCTCCGGATGGCGGCGCTGGGCTTTTCGGCCATCGCGATGACGTCGGGCGCGTCCACGACGTGGAGCCGCGGGCGATGCGGGGCGAGCGCGGCCAGCTCGCCGGCGAGGAGCGCGTCGAGGGTGGCCTCGATGCGCTCGGCCTGGCCGACGAGGAGGATGGAGTGGGACGGATCGAGCTCAGCGGCGGCCAGCAGCGCGCCTGCGACGGTCGCCTGCGGAGCGTGGTCGCCTCCCATGGCGTCCAACGCGATCCGCGCCAAGGTCAGGCTTCCCTGGCGGCGACTCGGGGCTTACCGGCGTAGTACCCGCACTCGGGACAGACGCGATGCGGGCGCTTCATTGCCTGACACCGGGGGCACTTCTGGAGCGCGATCGGGGCGGCCTTCTTGTGCGTGTTGCGGGCGCGCTTCTTTCGCTTGGAGGTCCTGCGCTTCGGAACGGCCATGGGTCGATCGGGTCGTGAGAGAGTCGAGGGGAGGTTACGACTCCACGGCCGGGGAGCCGAGCTTGCGCAGGGCGTCCCAGCGGGAGTCGCGGGTGGTCGGGCAGCCGCACGGGCCGGCGTTGAGGTCGGCGCCGCAGGTGGGACAGAGTCCCTTGCAGTCCTCCCTGCAGAGCGCGAAGGCCGGAGCGTTGAGCAGCCAGAGTTCGCGGACCGCGGGCCGGAGGTCGAGTTCCCTGGCTCGCGGGTCGAACCGGTACACGTCGGGGTCGTCGGCGTCTTCGGCGCCCAGGGCGGCGAAGATGATGTGCGCGTCGTCCTCCACGTGCACCGACGTTTCGGTCAAACAGCGGCGGCAGGGGAGCACCGCGGAACCCGCGATGTGCCCGTGCCAGTAGAAGCGATCGGCGCCGGCGGCGGACAGCCGGCCCGACGCGCGGATGGGGCCCGATGGCACCGCGTCCCCCGTCTGCCACACCCCGTCGTCGGGGCGCAATTCGCCGTCGACGACGATGGCGGCGGACTCAAGTTCGCGGATGTCAAAGGACAGCATAGCCATGAAAACTATTCAGCTCGGAGCCGCCCCACAAGTCACAGGACTTGAAGAACTTACGGCGCCGTACCGGCCTCAGCGCGCCCCGATCACCTCCGCCTCGCCGAAGAAGAAGCGGGCTTCGCGAACGGCGTTGTCGTCGCTGTCGGAGGCATGGATCGCGTTCCGCTCCTTCGACTCGGCGTAGAGCTTGCGGACCGTGCCCGCTTCCGCCTCGGCCGGATCGGTGGCGCCGATGGCCTTCCGCAGCGCGGCCACCGCGCCCTCCTTCTCGAGAATCATCGGCATGCAGGGGCCCGACGTCATGAACGTGACGAGCGACTGGTAGAACGGGCGCTCGCGGTGCACGGCGTAGAACTCGCCGGCCTGGGCCGCGGTGAGGTGCATGACGCGCGCCGCGCGCACGACGAAGCCCTGGGCCTCGAGGTGGGCGACGATCTTGCCCGCCTTGCCGGCGCCGAAGGCGTCGGGCTTGATGATGGTCAGCGTCTGGGTTCCGGCCATTGGTGGGTGCTGGTGCGTGGTGAAGGAAGTTCGATGCGGGAGCGCGCCTACTTGAGGCGCGCCCGGATGAGGTCCACGAAGTCCACCGGGCGCCGGGCGACGCCGATGCCGGCGGCCTCGAACGCCGCGATCTTCTCGGCGGCGGTGCCGGCGGAGCCGGAGATGATGGCGCCGGCGTGGCCCATGCGGCGGCCCGGCGGCGCGGTCTGTCCGGCAATGAACCCGACGACCGGCTTGGTCATGTGGTGCTTCACGAAGTCGGCGGCCTGCTGCTCGTCGGTGCCGCCGATCTCGCCCATCATCGCCACCGCGCTGGTATTCGGATCCTTCTCGAACGCCGCCAGGCAGTCGATGAAGTTGGTGCCGTTGATCGGGTCGCCGCCGATGCCGACGCAGGTGGACTGCCCCAGGCCGGCGCGGGTGAGCTGGTACACGACCTCGTAGGTGAGCGTGCCCGAGCGGCTGACCACGCCGACGTTGCCCGGCGTGCAGATGCGGCCCGGGATGATGCCGACCTTGCTCTGGCCGGGCGAGATGATGCCCGGGCAGTTGGCGCCGAGCAGCCGCGCGCCCTTTTCGTGCACGAACGGGGCGACGCGCGTCATGTCGAGGACGGGGACGCCCTCGGTGATGGCGACGATGAACTTGATGCCGGCGTCGGCCGCTTCCATGATCGCGTCGGCGGCGTACATCGGGGGCACGTAGATGACGCTGGTGTTGGCGCCGGTGGCGGCGACGGCGTCGCGCATCGTGTTGAAGATCGGGACGGTGTTCTCGAATTTCTGCCCGCCCTTGCCCGGGGTGACGCCGCCCACGACCCTGGTGCCGTACTCGATCATCTGGCGGGTGTGGAACGACCCGTCTCGGCCCGTGATGCCCTGCACGATGACGGTGGTGGAGTTGTCGGCGAAGATGCTCATGCGGCCTTCCCTCCCTTGGCGAGGGCCACGGCCTGCTTGACGGCCTCGTCCATGTCGGCGGACGCCGAGAATCCGTTCTCCTTGAGAATCTTCACCGCGATGTCCTCATTGGTGCCGGTCAGGCGGATCACGATGGGCACCTTGAGCGGATTGGCTCTGGTGGCGGTCACGATGCCGTTGGCCACGTCGTCGGTGCGGGTGATGCCGCCGAAGATGTTGAACAGGATGGCCTTCACGTTCTGGTCGGCGGTGATGATGCGGAGCGCGGCCACGACCTTGTCGGGATTGGACGACCCGCCGATGTCGAGGAAGTTGGCCGGGTCGCCGCCGTAGTACTTCACGAGGTCCATGGTGGCCATGGCGAGGCCGGCGCCGTTGACCACGCAGCCCACGTTGCCGTCGAGCTTGATGAAGGTGAGGCTGGCGTTGCGGGCCTCGACTTCGCTGGGCGCCTCGGCCGACTCGTCGCGCAGCGCGGCGATGGCGGGGCGGCGGTCGAGCTCGTTGTCGTCGATCACCATCTTCGCGTCGAGGGCCACGACCTCGCCCTTCGGCGTGACGACGAGCGGGTTGATCTCGGCCAGCGAGGCGCCGCTGGCCATGAACGCGGCGTACAGCTTCTGCATGATGGACGCCGCGGCGCGCGCCTGCTTGAGATCCGCATACAGGAAGAAGCCCAGCTCCATCGCCTGATAGGTCTGGAGACCGTAGCGCGTGTCGACGCGCAGGCGTCTGATCTTCTCCGGCGTCTTGGCGGCGACCTCCTCGATGTCGATGCCGCCCGCGGGACTCACCATGAACACCGGCGCCTTGGAGGCGCGGTCGAGGATCACGCCGACGTACGCCTCGCTGGCGATCTCCTCGGCGGGGGTGACGAGCACCCTGAGGACCGTGAGGCCCTTGATCTGCATGCCGAGGATCTTCCCGGCGATGTCCCTCGCCTCGGCGGGCGTCCTGGCCAGCTTCACGCCGCCGGCCTTGCCGCGCCCGCCGGCGTGGACCTGCGCCTTCACGACCACGGTGGTGCCGAACTTCTTCGCAATGGCTTCGGCCTGCTCGGGGGTCGTGGCCACCTCCCCCGGGGGGATCGGCACGCCCTGGGCGCGCAGGATCTCCTTGGCCTGATATTCGTGGATGTTCACGACTGCTCCGGTATGATGGTCGTTCCCGCGTCGCCGCGCACCGCGTCGCGTCCGCGGTCGAGCGCTGTGATGATCGCGCGGCCGCCGGTGCGGCGCACGAAGTCTACCGCGGCGCGGACTTTCGGCGCCATGCTGCCCTCGCCGAACGCCCCCGCCCCGTCCATCCGGGCCGCTTCCTCGGCCGTCAGCCGCCGCAGCGCGCGCTGCCGGGGCGTGCCCCAGTCGGCGTACACCGCGTCGACGTCGGTGAGAATCAGCAGCAGCTCGGCGCCGAGGTCTCGCGCGAGCACGGCCGCCGCCAGGTCCTTGTCGACCACGGCGTCGACCCCCTCCCAACCTAGCGACGGGTCGTCGTAAATGGGCGCCCCGCCGCCGCCGCAGGCGATGACGATCGTCCCGGCGTCGAGCAGGCGACGCACCGCCCCCGCCTCGTGGACGGCGAGCGGCCGCGGGCTGCCGACCACGCGCCGCAGGCGGCCGCGTCCGTCGGCCCGCACGGCGTAGCCCTCGGCTTCGACCTGCCGCGCGCGCTCGGGCGTGAGCGCGTGCCCGATGAACTTCGTGGGCACGGCAAGCGCCGGGTCGTCGCGGTCCACGTGCACCTGGGTGATCACGGTGACCACGTCGCGAGGGTGCCCGGCGCGGCGCAGGGCGTTGTCCAGCGACTGCTGGATCATGTACCCGATCCACCCGGCGGTCTCGGCGACCAGCACGCCCAGCGGGAGCGGGCTGGCGTCGCGGCGGGCGAGCTCGTTGCGCACCAGCTCGTCGCCCACCTGGGGGCCGTTGCCGTGCACGATGCAGACGTTCCATCCGCCGAGCACGAGGTCCACGATCGGCGCCAGGCTCTCGCGCGTGTGGCGGAACTGGTCGTAGATCGTGGACGGCTCGCCCCCCGGGGCGAGCGCGTTGCCGCCAATGGCGACGATGGCGGTCGGGGCCCCGCTCACGGGCGGCTCCCGGCCAGCAGGCGCCCCAGGGCGTCGAATGCACGGCCGAACGCCGGCCAGTCGCCGCGGCGCAGGGCGTCGCGCATGCTCTGGTAGAGTTGGGCGGCGGCGCGGCGGAGATCGGCCGGCGCGGCGGCCGTTCCCGGCGCGGCGGGGAGCGCCACGCCGGCGCCCTGCCGAAGGGTCGTGGCGACGTGCACCGAGTCGTCGGCGAGGTAGGCCACGTCGAGCAGGCGCGGCACGGCGCCCGGCGTCCACTCGTAGACCGGCTGGGCGTAGCCGAGCTGATTGCCGAGCATGAAGGCGCGGACCACCCCATGGACCGCGCTCTGGTCGGCGGGGCGCGCCGCGCTGTCGGCCCGCGCCAGGCGGTCGAGGATGGCGTGCCACAGGGGGCCGCTCTCGCCGGCCGCCGGTAGCCAGACCGTGCGGCGCCGGGGCCCGCCGACGGTGACCAGCACGCCGCGCGCCCGCTCGCTCTGGTCGAGCAGCGGAATCTCGAGCGCCGTCGGGCCGCCGGCGGGGAGCGCGTACATGGGAAACTGCGCCGCGAGGGTGCTGTCGGCTCCGTCCAGCACCGGCGGATGCATGGGGCGGTGGCGGTCGGCGCGGTTGCCGTAGAGTCCGAACGCGAGCGCCAGCGCGCGCGCCGCGTCCACCGGGGGCGGCAGGTCGCGGCGGATCGCGGCGGGCACGTCGCGCGCCGGCACGAAGAGGCGCGGGAATTCGGCCACCCAGCTCGCGGCGATGGGATCGAGCGTGCTGTCGGCCACGAGCTGCACGGCCCCGGTGCTGGACAGCACGAGCGCGGTGGCCGCGTGCTGGAAGTACGTGCGGCTCCGGCCGGCGATCACGAAATCGCGGCTGAGCGGATAGGTGGACGAGGCGGAGTAGAGGTCGATGACCCAGAACAGCGAGTCGCCGTAGACGAGCGGCGCGATCCGGGTGCCCTGGACGAAGAACGGGGCCAGCGCGCCGACCCGCTCGCGCACGTCGCGCACGGTGACGAGCGCGGGGGCCGGCTCCGGGAGCTCCTGCACCCACAGGCGCGGGTTGCGCACGCTGAGCGCTTCGGCGAGCCGCTCGAGCGGAGTCGTGAGGGGCACGCCGTTCACGCGGTGAGCCGAGTCGGGGACCACCACGTATCCGCTCGCCGAGTCCATCACGATCGACGGGGCGAGCACGACGGCGTCGTCGTCGGTGCCCGGCTCGGGCACGCGCACCGGGGCCCCGCGGTCGTCGGCCGCCGAGGCAATGGTGCGGACGGCGATGCCGAGCGGAGCCGCCTCGCCCGGATCGGGCGGCGGCTCGGGCGAGGTCACGAGGGCCACGATGCCCTCCGGGCGGCTCACCCATCCCACGCGCGCGCCCCGGCTGAGGCGCGACTCGGCCTCGACCGCGCGCGACAGCGGCACGGCGTCCCAGGCCGGCACGCCGATGGCGGCCGCGGCGAGGGTGCGGTACACGAGCGACGAGTCGCCGATCTCGATCCGGTCGGCGGCGTAGGCGCGGCGGGTGTAGCCGGCGCGGGTGGCCAGGTACGGGGCCTCGCGCCGCGCCGGGTCGGGGTCGTCGGGGAACCGGCTCGCGATCAGCGGCGCCAGGTCGCGGGTCACGATGCCCGTGAGCAGCACGCCGCCGATGGCGGTCACCACGAGGCGGCGCTGGCCGGTCCACCCCGCCCAGATGACGATGAGGCCGGCGGCCACGGTGACGATGGCCAGCACGAGGTCGCCCGGAATGCCGACGCGGTGGTCCACCGACGTGAAGGCGCGGTCCGGGCCCGAGCCGGCGAGCAGGATGCCGTACATCTCGAGGCGGAAGTGCCAGGCGAGGAGAAGCGTCAGCACGCCCGCGAGCACCGCGAGATGCCGCCGGACGTACTCGGAGACGTGGAGGCGACCGCGCTCCAGGCGCAGCCCCGGGGTCAGGATGTAGAGGAAGACGACCACCGCGGCGACGCACAGCACGCTGGCGGTGAGCCAGGCGAAGACCGTGTGTTCGAACGGGAGCTGGTAGGTGAAGAAGCCCAGGTCGGCGTTGAAGTACGGGTCGCTCTCGCCGAACGGCCGGCCGACGCGCGCGAGGAGGAACCCGGTCCAGTCGCTGAGCGAGAACGCGAGCGCCACGCCGACGACGCCGGCGAGGGCGACGGTCACGCCGGTGAGGGCGCGGTTGGAGACCTCCTCGCCGATGTCGAGGTTGCCGATGCGGCGCGGGAGGACGAGCGAGACCACCGACTGGCGCACGGCGTAGAAGTTCGCGAACGCGAACAGGCCGACGGCCAGCGCGCCGATGGCGCGGAGCGCGACGAGCGACGCGAGGCGCGCCTCCCAGAGGGAGAGGGCGCCGAGGGCGCGGTACCAGCGGTAGCCGGCATAGAACTGCGAAACCTCGCGGGCGGCGAGCAGGACGACTGCGGCCGTCAGCAGCGCGAGCCCGAGCCACCGCCGCGAGGTCACGTCACACCCGCACGCCCTGGGCGCGCAGCCAGCCTTCCATCTCGCCGCGGATCGCGGCCAGCCGCTCCGGGGTCCGGGCCTCGAACCGGGCGACGATCACGGGCTGGGTATTGGAGGCGCGGATGAGCCCCCATCCGTCGCCGAACAGCACGCGCACGCCGTCGACGTCGATCACGTCGTGCGAGGCGCGAAAGTGATTCACGGCGCGCTTGACGACTGCGAACTTGAGGTCGTCGGGGCAGTCGATGCGGATCTCTGGGGTGACCTCGTAGGCGGGCACGTCGGCGAGCAGCTCGCGAACCGTGCGGCCGGCGGCGGCGACGATGCGGAGGATTCGCGCCGCCGCGTACAGCGCGTCGTCGTGGCCGTAGAACCCCTCGGTGAAGAACATGTGGCCGGACATCTCGCCGGCCAGGGGCGCGTGCAGCTCCTTCATCTTCTCCTTGATGAGCGAGTGCCCGGTCTTCCACATCACGGGCTCGCCGCCGGCGGCGCGAATGGCGTCGGGCAGGGCCTGCGAACACTTCACGTCGAAGATGACGGCCTGCCCCTGCCCCGTGCGCGCCAGCACGTCGCGGGCGTAGAGGATGAGCAGGCGGTCGCCCCACACGATCGCGCCCCGGTCGTCCACGATGCCGATGCGGTCGGCGTCGCCGTCGAAGGCGATGCCCAACTCGGCGCCGTCGGCGCGCACCGCGGCGACGAGCGCGGCGAGGTTCTCGGGGACGGTGGGATCGGGGTGGTGGTTGGGGAAGGTCCCGTCGCTCTCGCAGAACAGGCCCCGCCCCGCGACGCCCAGCCGCGCGAACAGCTGCGGCGCGACCAGCGCACCGGCGCCGTTGCCGCAGTCGTAGACGACCTTCACCGGCCGGGCGAGGGGCCCGGTGCGGGCCACGATGTCGTCGAGGTAGCGGGCCACGACCTGCTCGTCGCGCACGGTGCCGCGGCGGGCCGACGCGGCGGCCGGCGTCTGCGTGATCCGGTACAGCTCCTGGATCTCGGCGCCGTACACCGGGGCCGTGCCGCGGCTGATCTTGAACCCGTTGAACTCGGGGGGATTGTGCGACCCGGTGATCTGGATGCCGCCGGCCACGTCGAGGTGATTCAGGGCCCAGTACACGAGCGGGGTGGGAACGACGCCGACGTCCACGACGTCGCGGCCGGCGCCGGTGAGCCCGTTGACGAGGGCGTCGCGCAGCGCCGCGCCGCTGGGGCGATTGTCGCGCCCGACCACGATCGGGCCCGGCAGGCCGCGGGCGTCGAGATGGCGGGCGTACGCCGAGCCCACGGCGTGCGCCGCCTCGGCCGTGAGGTCCTGCCCCACCACGCCGCGGATGTCGTATTCGCGAAAGATGCCGGATGCCAGTGCCATACGAGTCCTCAAAAAACGGACGGGGCCGCGCCGGGCCCCGTCCCTTGCCGCGCCGCCGACGGCCGGGTTACGGTCGCGGGGCGCGGGCGGTGATCGGCGCGACGGTGACCGGCGTGGCCCGCAGCGCGCCGGCGCGCGCCAGTCCGACGAGCTGGTCGGGCACGAGCCCCAGGACCAGGATCGCGAGCACGCTCACGAGGAGCACGGCGCGGGTGAGGCCGGGGGTCGGGCCGGGGGCCGGCGCGTCGTCGGGCCGCGGCTTCATGAACATCACCATCACCACGGAGAGATAATAGCCCGCCGACACCACGGTGGTCAGCACCAGGATCACGGCGAGCGCGACCTGGGGCGCGGGCGCCTGGAGGGCGGCCTGCAGGACGTACCACTTGGCGAAGAACCCTGCCCCGCCGAACACCGGGAAGCCGAGCAGCGACAGCATCAGGATGCCCATGCCCAGCGCCAGCCACGGGCGCACGCCCCACAGGCCGGCGAGGTCGTCGATCATCACCGGACGGTCGTCCTGGCGGCTGAGCACGATGATGACGGCAAAGGCGCCGAAGGTGGCCAGCGTGTAGGCCAGCAGGTAGAAGAGCAGCGCCGAGCCTGCTTGCCCGCTGCCCGCGGCGAGCGCGACGAGCAGGAAGCCGGCGTGGGCGATGCTCGAGTAGGCGAGCATGCGCTTGATGTTGCGCTGGGCGAGCCCGACGGCGTTGCCGACGATCATCGTGGCGACGGCGAGGCCGGCCACGGCGGGCCGCCAGGCGTCGAACGCCGCCGGGAACGCCTCCATCCAGACGCGGAGCAGCGCCGCGAACGCGGCGGCCTTGACCGTGGCGGCCATGTAGGCGGTGATCGGCGACGGCGCGCCGTCGTAGACGTCGGGCGCCCACATGTGGAACGGCACCGCGGCGACCTTGAACCCGAACCCGATGAGCATCAGCGCGACGCCGATGACGAGCAGCGGGCTGCCGGCCAGCCGCAGCTCGCCGATCCGGGAGGCGATGTCGCCGAGGTTGGTGGATCCGGTGGCGCCGTACACGAGCGCCATGCCGTACAGCAGGAACGCCGTGGCGAAGGCGCCGAGCAGGAAGTACTTGAGGGCGCCCTCGGCGCCGCGCGCGCTGCGGCGGTTGATGCCGGCCAGCGCGTACACCGACAGCGACATCAGCTCGACGCCGAGAAAGACGATCATCAGGTCCTGGGCGGCGGCGAGAAGCATCATGCCGGCCGACGCGAACAGGATCAGCACGTGCGACTCGGCCGTGCCGATGTCCTGGCGGGCGTTGTCGTCAATGGTGAGGGCGATGGCGAACACGGTGCCGAGCAGGATCACGACGTCGGCCATCCAGCGGAAGTTGTCCACCGCGATCGGGCCTTCGGTGGCCGTCCGCTGGGCGTAGAGGCTGGAAATGACGTAGAGCCCGGTGGCCAGGGCGAGCGCGAGGCTCGCGAAGCCGACGTGACGCTGGTGGGCCGTGCTGGGCGGCCGCCAGGCCGCCCACACGAGGAGCAGCATGGCGCCCGCCACGAGCAGGAGGTCGGGCCCGAGGGCGGTCATGAGCTGGGCGGGCACGGCGAGATCGAGGGGACGCATCACTCAATCCCTCCCGCCGGCGCCTGGTTCTGCGCGATGGCCCGCGTCTGCACCGACTGCACGAAGCGCTCGGCCGAGGGCTCCATGCGCCGGAGCACGGGCTCGGGATAGACGCCCAGCCAGACGATGCCGGCGAGCAGCGGAATGAGCAGCGCCAGCTCGCGGCGGTTCAGGTCGGGGATGTGGAAGTTGGCCTTCTTGTCCAGGGCGTTGAACAGGATGCGCTGGATGGCCCACAGGAGGTAGGCGGCGGAAAAGATGACCGCGGTGGCGGCGATGAGGGCATACACCGGATAGGTCCGGAATGCGCCGATGAGGACGAGGAACTCGCCGATGAACCCGTTGGTGCCCGGCACGCCGATGCTGCTGAACGTCACGACGGTGAGGGCGGCGGCGAACATCGGCACCACGCGGGCGATCCCGCCGTAGTCCTCGATCAGGCGCGTGTGACGACGCTCGTAGATCATCCCGATGAGGAAGAACAGCGCGCCGGTGGAGATGCCGTGGTTGATCATCACCATCAGCGCGCCCTGCACGCTCTGCACCGTGAGGGCGAAGATGCCCAGCATCACGAACCCGAGGTGGCTCACCGAGGAATACGCCACGAGCTTCTTGAAGTCGGGCTGGACGAGCGACACGAGCGCGCCGTACACGATGCCGATCACCGCCAGGGTGAGGACGATGGCGCGCACGGTGGCGTTGGTGGCCACCGCCGGAAACAGGGGCACGGCCAGCCGGATGAACCCGAACGTGCCCAGTTTGAGCATGATGCTGGCCAGCACCACCGACCCCGGCGTCGGCGCCTCGACGTGGGCGTCGGGGAGCCACGTGTGGAAGGGGAACATCGGCACCTTCACCGCGAAGGCGAGGAAGAAGGCGCCGAACAGCCAGAACGCCGCCGTGTGGGACACCCGCGCCGTGGCGAGGATGGCGTCGTAGCTGAAGTCGGGAATGCCGGTGAGGCGCGACCGCGCGGCGAGCCCGAGGTACACGATGGCGACGAGCATCAGCAGCGAGCCGACCATCGTGTAAAGGAAGAACTTGATGCTGGCGTACAGCCGCCGATCGCCGCCCCAGACGCCGACGATGAAGTACATCGGCACGAGCATCACTTCCCACATCACGTAGAAGAGGAAGAGATCGAGCGACATGAACACGCCCAGCATCCCGGCCGTCAGGATGAGCAGCAGCGCGTAGTAGGCGTGGGTCCGCCTGCGGATGCTCGTCCAGCCGCCGAGGACGGCCAGCACCATGATCGACGTCGTGAGCAGGATCATCATCAGCGAGATCCCGTCGATGCCGAGCGAGAAGCGGATGCCCCAGGAGGGGATCCACGGAACGTTGAACGCCGCCTGCCAGCCCGCGACCGCGGGGTCGTACGCCCACCAGAGTCCGAGCGAGACGACGAACTCGGCGGCCAGGGTGACGAGGGCGATCAGGCGCGGCGCACCGGCCGTGCCCGAGGCCACGTCGTCGTCGCCCGGCGGGCCGCCCGGCGCGCCGTGCAGCCAGATCGCCGCGGCGCCCAGCGTGGGCACCAGCAGCAGCATCGGCAGCACCCAGTGCATGTACCCGATGGAGGTCAGGAATTCGTTCATGGCAGCACCGAGTGGTGGAAGGCGCCGAGGACGAGGAGGACGCCCAGGACCAGCACCCACGCGTACGTGCCGAGCTGTCCGGACTGGAACTGCGAGCCGATCCACCCGGTGAGGCGGGCCAGCCAGGCGCTGCCGTTCACGAGCAGGCCGTCGATGAGGCCGGTGTCGATGCCGCGCCACAGCAGGTTGCGCGACACGTCGTACGTCGGCCGGACGACGGCCGCGTCGTAGATCTCGTCGACGTAGTACTTGTTGTTGAGCACCCGCTCGAAGCCCTGTTCGGGGCTGGCCTGCGCCTTGGGCACGAGCCGCGCCGGCTTGAGCACCGTCACGGCGATGGCGATGCCGGAGACGGCGATCGCGACGGCGACGGCGATGAGCAGCCCTTCGGTGCCGGCGGCCACTTCCCCGCCCGATCCGACCACGCGGGCCGTGCCGGCGCCCACGACCGGATCGAGCCAGTGCTCGAGGAGGCCGGTGGGCCCGAGCGGAAGCGCGCGGGTGACGATCTCCGGCAGATTGAACCAGCCGCCCACCGCGGCGAGGATGCCGAGCACGACCAGCGGACCGGTCATGACCCACGGCGCCTCGTGCAGGTGCGCGCGCTCCTGCTCGCCGGTGCGGTTCGGTCCGTGGAAGGTATAGAGCATGAGCCGCGTCATGTAGATCGCAGTCAGCAGCGCGGCGGCAAGGCCAAGGGCGTACGCGCCGTAGATGACCACGGTGCCGGGAAGTCCCAGCCAGTGCGCCTGGGCCAGCGTGCTGCCGTCGGCCCGCGAAAACAGCGTGCCGAGGATCTCGTCCTTGGAGAAGAAGCCGGAGAACGGCGGGATGCCGGAGATGGCGAGGGTCGCGATCCACATCAGGATCCAGGTGACCTTCATGTGCTTCCGGAGGCCGCCCATGTTGCGCATGTCCTGGGCGTCGTCGTGGCGGTGCGTGTGGTGGTACGCCTCGTGCATGACGTGGATCACCGAGCCGGCGCCGAGGAAGAGCAGCGCCTTGAAGAAGGCGTGCGTCATCAGGTGGAAGATGCCGGCCACGTATGCCCCGGCCCCGACGCCGACGAACATGTAGCCGAGTTGGGACACCGTGGAGTACGCGAGGACCTTCTTGATGTCCCACTGCTTGAGGCCGATCGTCGCCGCGAAGAACGCCGTGAGCGCGCCGACCACGATCACGGTCAGGCCGGCCACCGGCGCGGCGGCGAAGATGAAGTTGCTGCGCGCGATGAGGTAGACGCCGGCGGTGACCATCGTCGCGGCGTGGATCAGCGCCGAGACCGGGGTCGGACCGGCCATCGCGTCGGGGAGCCAGATGTAGAGCGGGATCTGGGCGCTCTTGCCCGTGCAGCCGAGGAAGAAGAACAGCGCGATGGCCGTGATCAGCGGGCCGCCGAACACGAACGCGCCGGCCTGCGCCTGGAGGGCGCTGAAGTCGAGCGTCCCGTAGTTCGCGAACAGGAGGAACATCGCGATCAGGAACCCGAAGTCGCCGATGCGGTTGACGATGAACGCCTTCTTGCCGGCGTCGGCGTTGGCCTTCTCGCTGAACCAGAAGCCGATGAGCAGGTACGAGCACAGCCCCACGCCCTCCCACCCGATGAACAGCAGCGGATAGTTGGCGCCGAGCACCAGCACGAGCATGAAGAAGACGAACAGGTTCAGATAGGCGAAGTACCGCGGATACCCGGGGTCCTCGCGCATGTAGCCGACGCTGAAGATGTGGATCAGCATGCCGACGCCGGTCACGACGAGCACCATGACCATCGACAGCTGGTCCAGCCGGAACGCGACGTCGACCGACAGGTCGCCCACCGGCATCCACGAGAAGTAGCGCTGGACGAAGGGGGCGCTCAGGTCGGGCACCGCGCGCATGGCCAGGAACGCCGCCGCGGCGAGCAGGAAGGCCGCCACGAGCACGCCGGGGCCGACGATGCTGGTGACGGCGGCGAACCGGTGCCGGGTGGACGCGTGGGCGGCATGGGCGTCCCCGTGCCCGGCGCCGTCGTCGTCGCCGTGGGCGGCGTGCGACGCCGCGGTGGGGTCTGCCGGGCCGAAGTGCGCGGCCGACGTCAACGCCACGAGCCCGTTGATCAGGAACCCGAGCAGCGGCAACAGGGGGATGGCCCACATCCAGCCGGCTGCGGTGCCGGCCAGGGGGTTCGTCCCCGCGGAAGCTGCGGATTGGATGAGCATCAGCCCTTGAGCAGGTTGATGTTCTGGAGGTCCACCGTGTGGCGGTGGCGGAAGAGCGCGATGATGATGGCAAGCCCGACGGCCGCCTCGGCGGCGGCCACGGTCATGACGAGGAACACGAACACCTGCCCCCCGGCCCCGTACACGCGGGCGAAGGCGACGAAGGTGAGGTTCACGGCGTTGAGCATCAGCTCCACGCACATGAACACGATGATCGCGTTGCGGCGCGTCAGCACGCCGATCACGCCGATCGAGAACAGCACGGCCGAGAAGAAGAGCGACTCAGCGAGCATCGGCCCTCCGCTTGCCCAGCACCACCGCGCCGACGATGGCGGCCAGCAGCACCACGCTGGTCACCTCGAAGGCGAGGAGATACTCGTGGAACAGGGGGCCGGCCACGGGCGCGATGGCGCCCTCGGCCGCCACCTGCTGCGCGGCGTAGCCGGCCGGCAGCGTATACGGCGCCGCGGTCGCGCCGCGGACGAGCGTGAACAGCTCGGCCACGAGCCCGAGGCCCACCGCGCCGGCGGCGAGCTTCCACCACAGGCCGCGGGCGTCGGCCAGCTCGGCCGGGTGCCCCAGATTCAGGAGCATGATGACGAACAGGAACACCACCATGATCGCGCCGGCGTACACGAGCACCTGGATGACGCCGATGAACTGGGCGTCGAGCATCACGTACAGCGCGGCGAGAGAGAACATCACCACGACCAGCCACATCGCCGCCGAAACCGGGCTCCGGCGGGTCACGAACACCACCGCCGACGCCATGGCCACGAGCCCGAACAGGTAGAAGTGGAAGGTGTAGAACAGCGAGGGAACGTCCGGCATCACTCCCCCTTCGGGTCGGCGGGGTCCCACAGCTCGCACACCGGGTGCGTCTGCGCCATCAGCCGCTCGAGGTCGTACACGAACCCCTGCCGGCTGTATTCCGAATTCTCGTAGTGCCGGCCGAGGTGGATCGCCTCTTCGGGGCACACCTCCTGGCAGTAGCCGCAGAAGATGCAGCGGAATTCGTCGATCTCGAACACGAGCGGATAGCGGTTCCCCTGCTCGTCCTCGCCCGGCACCAGCTTGATGCAGTTCGCCGGGCAGATCGACGGGCACAGCCCGCACGCCACGCACTTCGCCTTGCCGTCCTCGGTGGTCAGCATCCGGTGCGTGCCCCGCCACCGCGGCGAGAGCGGCTTCTTCTGCTCGGGATACTGCGTCGTCACCTTCTGCGGACTGAGCAGGTGCTTGGCCGTGAGGGCCATGCCCTTGAGCGTCGCCCGGATGTAGCTCGTCTGGGCGACGGGCCGGTCCAGCACCTTGACGCCGATGGCCATCAGTTGCGGCCCTCCGTCATCAACGCCGAGCGCGCCGCGAGGGCGCGCAGCTTCTCGACGTTCCGTTGGTCGAGTCTCGAATAGGCCGGGCTGATCAGCCGGCCGCGGTCGATCAGGAAGAGCAGGACCGCCACGATCACCACGTTCAGGCCCAGCAGCGCGCCGCCGAACGCCCACGACCCGCGCGCCACGCCGGCCGCGTCGAGCCCGAGAATGGCGCTGGCGATCACCACGATGTACCCCAGCGACAGCGGCAGCAGCAGCTTCCAGCCCAGCGCCATCAGCTGATCGTACCGGAACCGCGGCAGCGTCCAGCGAATCCACATGTAGAAGAACACGAAGAACAGCGTCTTGAAGGCGAAGAACGCCCCCGTCGCCACCGTCTTCCACACCGTCCACGGCGCCACGTCCCAGTGCCCCGGGATGTCCCAGCCGCCGAAGAACAGCGTCACCATCAGCGCGCTGGCCGTCACCATGTTCGCGTACTCGGCAATGAAGAACATCGAGAACTTCATCGCGCTGTACTCGGCGTGGTAGCCGGCCACCAGCTCCGACTCCGCCTCGGGCAGGTCGAACGGCAGGCGGTTCGTCTCGGCGAACGCCGAGATCAGGAAGACCAGGAACGCCACCGTGAGGCCGAGCACGTTCCACATCCCGTTGGCCTGCTGCCGCACGATGTCGCCCAGCGCCACGTTCCCCGCCAGCAGCAGCACCGGGATCGTGGACATGCCCATGGCGATCTCGTACGACACCATCTGGGCGCTGGAGCGCAGCCCGCCCAGCAGCGCGTACTTGTTGTTCGAGCTCCACCCGGCCAGCACGATGCCGTACACGCCCAGCGACGAGACGGCGAGGATGAACAGGTAGCCCACCGGCAACGGGGCCACGACCATGTCGATCAGCCCCCACGGCGTGGGCAGCGGCGACGCGAACGGGATCACGCACCACGTGAGCAGCGCCGGCACGAACGACATGGCCGGCGCGAGCACGAACAGCGGCAGATTCGCGGCGCTCGGGTACGTCTCCTCCTTCATGATGTTCTTGAGGCCGTCGGCCGCGGGCTGGAGCAGCCCGCCCGGTCCCACGCGGTTCGGCCCCAGGCGGTCCTGGATCCACGCCGAAATCTTGCGTTCGGCCAGCGTGAGCAGGGCGACCGTGACCATGTAGAGCGAGAACACGACCACCATCTTGATGACGGTGGCAATGAGGTAGACGGCCCCCGACGGCGGCGGGAGCTGCGGCGTGGCGATCTGCAGCAGCGCGTGGACGGGGGGCATCATGCGACCGCCCCCGTCCCCGCGCCCGCCACGAGCGCGCCCTTGAGGCCCAGCGCTTCGTAGGACATGCCGGCGAATTCGGAATGTGCGGCCGCGAGCGCGTCGAACACCTCGCTCGCAAGCAGGTAGTTGGCCGACTCGCCGAGCGCGGCGAGGAGATCGGCCGCGACGGCCCAGCTGGGCCGAGAGAAGCCCGGGCCGGACCTGGCCTGGCGGAAGCGCTGGACGCGGCCCCGCAGGTTCGTGAAGGTGCCCTCCTCCTCGACCACGTTCGTGATCGGGAGGACCACGGTGGCGGCGTGGCGCGCCCAGGCGGGGAGCGTCGTGCCGATGACCACGATCGCGCCCGCCCGCGCCACGTCGGGCGCGTCCAGGCCGGCCAGCTCCTCGTCGGCCACGACGAGCACGTCGCCCGCCTGGAGCCCGGCCAGCGGCGCGTTGGCGCGCGCCAGCCCGAACAGCTCCGCCCCGCGGCCGTTGGGCGCGAGGTCGGCGCGGCGCGCCAGGTCGTTCACGCCGGGCAGCGGCGCCTCGTCGCCCTGGCGGACGCGGAAGGCGCCCGCGCCCCCCGTCTTCTTCACGAGCCGCGAGAGCAGGAACAGCGCTTCGTTGGGCAGGCCGGGCGAGGCGAGCACGAACGCCCGCTTGCCCTTGAGCAGCGCGGCGGCCTCGGCCACCGCGCCCTCCCACTCGGTCACCGCCAGCGCATCGCCGCGGCGGACCATCGGGTACTCGACGCGGTCCTGGCGGTTCATCCACCGGTAGTCGAGGCGCCCCTGGTCGCACATGAAGAAGTGGTTGACCTCCTCGTTGGCCCGCGGGCGCAGCCGCACCACGAGGTTGTCGCGCGTCTCGACGATCATGTTGCATCCCTGCGAGCATCCGGGGCAGACCGAGGCGGTGCGGTCCACTTCCCAGGCGCGCACCTTGTTGAGCGAGTCCTTGGAGAGGAGGGCGCCCACCGGGCACAGGTCGATGACGTTGCCGGCCCAGGGGTGCGTCAGGTCCTTCCCCTCGAACTTGCCGATCAGCGCCCGGTCGCCGCGCTCGCTCACGTTGAGCGCCGCGTCCTGCGCCACGTCGTCCATGAACCGGACGCACCGGGTGCAGAGGATGCACCGGTTGGCGACGTACATGACGTCGCCGCCGAAGTCCTCGACGGGGTTGAAGCGCTTGCCCTCGCGAAGGCGGCCCTCGGCGCGCCCTTCCTGGTACGTGTAGTCCTGCAGCTCGCACTCGCCGGCCTGGTCGCAGATCGGGCAGTCCAGCGGGTGGTTGATGAGCAGCATCTCGAGCACGCCCTTGCGGGCCTCGAGCGCCTTGGGCGAGTGGACGTGCACCACCTGCCCGTCGGCTACCGCGGTCGCGCACGAGGGCGCGAGCTTGGGCGCCTTCTCGACCTCGACCAGGCACATGCGACACACGCCGGCCACGGGAAGACCGGGGTGGTAGCAGTAGTGCGGGATGAGGACGCCCGCGGTCTTGGCCGCTTCCAGGATCGACGTGCCCGCGGGCACCGACACCGCGCGGCCTTCGATCGTCAGGTTGATCATCTTGGGGTCGGCCATCACACCACCGCCGGGACCATCACGGTCGCCTTGGTCTTGATCAGGGCCTCGAAATCGCCGCGGAACTTGCCGATGCCGGTCACGACGGGCACCGCGCAGGAATCGCTGAGCACGCAGATCGTCTTGCCCGTCATGTTGTCGGCAATCTCGAGCAGGGTGTCGAGATCCTCGCTCGTGCCGTCGCCGGCCACGATCCGTTCGAGGATGCGCGTGGTCCAGCCGGTGCCCTCGCGGCACTGGGTGCACTGGGCGCAGCTCTCGTGCGCGAAGAAGCGCGCCGCGCGGGCGATCTGCTTGACCAGGTTCTGGTGGTCGTCGATGACGATGACACCGCCCGAGCCGAGCATCGTGCCGTGCTCGACGAACCCTTCGTAGTCCATGAAGCTGGCCTCGGCCTCGTCCACCGTCTGGATGGGGACCGAGATCCCGCCGGGGATGATCGCCTTGAAGCGCCGTCCGGGGAGCGGGCCGCCGCACAGGTCGTACAGGAAGTCCTTGAACGGGAAGCCGAGCGGCACCTCGTAGTTGCCGGGGCGCTGCACGTTGCCGCACACCGAGAAGAGCTTGGTGCCGGTGCTCTTCGGGTTGTCGGCGCGGCCGATCTTCCGGTACCAGTCGGCGCCGTTGTTGAGGATGTGCGGAACGGCGGCCAGGGTCTCGACGTTGTTGATCGTGGTCGGCATGCCGAACACGCCGGCCACCGCCGGGAAGGGCGGCTTGATGCGCGGGTTGCCGCGGCGCCCCTCGATCGAGTTCATGAGCGCCGTCTCCTCGCCGCAGATGTAGGCGCCGGCGCCGCGGTGGACGTAGACGTTGACCGTCTTGCCGGAGCCCATGGCGTTCGGGCCGAGGATGCCGGCGGCGTACGCCTCGCGGAGGGCCGCCTCCATGCGCGCGATGGGCTCGGTGAACTCGCCCCGGATGTAGACGTAGCAGGTCTCGGCGCCGATGGCGTAGGCGCCGATCGCGCACCCCTCGATGAGGGCGTGCGGCGTCCAGCGCATGATCTCGCGGTCCTTGAACGTGCCGGGCTCGGACTCGTCGGCGTTGCAGCACAGGTAGTGCGGCTTGCCGTCGTCGAGCTTCATGAACGACCACTTGACGCCGGTCGGGAAGCCGGCGCCGCCGCGGCCGCGGAGGCCCGACTCCTTGACGATGGCCGTGATTTCGGTGGGCGCCATCCCGAGCGCCTTCCGCAGCGCCGCGTACCCGCCGCGCTGCTTCCATCCGTCGAGCGAGATCGCGCCGGCGTCGCCGAAGTACTTCGACAGCACCGGCATCTCGCGGTCGTGCGGCTTGTGCGGATATCCCATTATTTCAAACCCGCCAGGATGTCGGGCACCTTCTCGGGCGTCACCGACTCCAGGAAGTCTTCGTTGATCATGACCGGGGTCGCGAACCCGCAGGCGCCGAGGCATTCGACCTCGATCACCGTGTACTTCCCGTCGGCCGACGTCACGCCCAGGGCCTCGCAGCCGGTGTGGCGGAGGAACGCGTCGCGCACGTCCTCGGCGCCGCAGACGGCGCAGGGCGACGTCGTGCAGACCTGGATGAAGTGCTTTCCCACCGGATGCTGGTGGTACATGGTGTAGAAGCTCACCACGCCCTTGACGTAGGCCGGGGTCAGCTCGAGCACCTCGGCCACCTCGGCCATCGCTTCCTCGCTGATCCAGCCGCGCGCGTGCTGTACCATCCACAGCGCGGGCAGGAGCAGGGCGCGCTTGGTGGGGTAGCGCTTGCCCAGCTCGTCGAGCTCGGCCCGGGCCTGCCCCACGAACACCGGCGTGTGCGGCGCTCCGTGCGCGGCGTGGGGCGCGTCGGCGGGGGCGTCGGCGCTCATCTCTCGCGGACTCACCGGTCGATCTCTCCCATGACGATGTCGATGCTGGCGTTGATCGCGATCACGTCCGACAGCAGATGGCCCTCGACCATCTTCGGGATGGCCGAGAGGTTCACGAACGAGGGGGGCCGGATCCGCCAGCGGACCGGCTTCGGCGTGCCGTCGGACACCATGTAGTAGCCCTTCTCTCCCTTGGGGCTCTCGACCGCGACGTACGCCTCGCCGATGGGCGGACGCGGCCCCTCCATGACCTGCTTGAAGTGATGGATCATGGACTCCATGTCGCTGGTGGCCTTCTGCTTGGGCGGCAGGATGACGCGGTGGTCGTCCACGTTCACCGGGCCGTCGGGCAGCCGCCGGATGGCCTGCTCGAGGATCCGCACCGACTGCCGGATCTCCTCCACCCGCACCAGGTAGCGGTCGTACACGTCGCCGCTCGTCCCCACCGGGACGTCGAAGTCGTAGGTCTCGTAGTCGAGGTACGGGAAGTCGCGGCGCACGTCGTACGCCACGCCCGAGGCGCGGAGCATCGGGCCGGACAGGCCGTAGTTCAGCGCCTCCTCGCCCGACATGGCGCCGATGCCGATCGTGCGCCCCACCCAGACGCCGTTCTTGGACAGCATGCGCTCGGCTTCGTCGATCGTCTTGGGGAGGCTCTTCACGAAGCCGGTCAGCTTGTCCATGAAGCCGTCGGGGATGTCGGCCGCCATCCCGCCCACGCGGGTGAGCGAGGTCGTGAGGCGCGCCCCGATCCACATCTCGAGCAGCTCGTAGATCCGCTCGCGCTCCTCGAACAGCCAGAGGAACGGGGTGAAGGCGCCGATGTCGATGCACGTCGTGCCCCACCAGACGAGGTGCGACATGATGCGCGACAGCTCCAGCGCGATCACGCGCAGCACCTTGCACCGCTCGGTGATCTCGAGCCCGAACAGCCGCTCGGCGCCGAGCGCGAACGCCACGTTGTTGCCCGGCGAGTTCAGGTAGTCCTCGCGGTCGGTCCACGGGATGACCTGGTTGTACGTGCGGTATTCGCCGATCTTTTCGAACCCGCAGTGCAGGTAGCCGATGTGCGGCACGCACCGCACCACCGTCTCGCCGTCCAGCTCGAGCACCAGCCGCAGCACGCCGTGGGTGGCGGGGTGCTGGGGGCCGATGTTGATGAGCATGTGCTCGCCGGCGAGATCGGGCTCGATCGCCTCGGGCGCCGCCATCGGGACCACGTTGCCCTGCTGGTCGGTCACGAGGGGCACGCGCACCGGGCGCCCCTGCGCGTCGAGGCCGGACGTGGAGAGCTGAACGTCCACCGTGCGTTTGGTCGTCGGCATGCGCTACTCCCCCGCCTTCTCGCCGGCCTTGAGGCGCCGGCGCATTTCCTCGGGCAGATCCGCGAACGCGTCCACCACCGACAGCTCTTCCATGGAGTAGCGGGCCTCGGGATTGGCCGCCAGCGCCTGGCGGAGCTGCTCGGCGCGGCTGAACCGGCCGCGCAGCGGAAAGTCCTTCCGCAGCGGGAAGCCCTCGCGGTAGTCCTCCCAGAGCAGGATCCGCCGCAGGTCGGGATGTCCGGTGAAGCGGATGCCGAACATGTCGTAGCACTCCCGCTCGAGCCAGTCGGCGCTCCTGTACACGCTCCACACGCTCGGCACGGCGAGCTCGGCGCCCCGGGCCAGCTCGACCTTGAGGCGAAGGAAGCGGCGGTAGGCGATGGACCGCAGGTGCCACACGACCTCGATCGGGTGCTCGGGGTCGCGGTGCTCGACGGCCGTCACGTCGGAGAGGTACTCGTAGCGCTGCGCCGGGTCGTCGTGCAGCCAGCGCACGACGTCGAGCAGCCGGTCGTTGGCCACGACGACGTTGGTCTCGCCGCGCACGACGTGCGCGCGCCGGATCGCGTCGCCGAACCGCGTGCGGAGCGCCGCCGCCGAGGGGTTGGCCTCGCCCCCGGTCAGAGGCACGTTGCGCGGGGTGGCGGGGGCCGGGGCGTCGCCGCCCAGCGCGCTCCCCGCCACGATCGGAGTGAAGGCGTCGCTCACAGGCCGGACCGGGTCTGGTGGACGGAGTTGCCGAACGGCTCGGACAGCTCGTCGATGAGCGACGGCGGGAGGTACAGCTGGCTCTTCGGATCGGGCTCGATCTCGCGCCGCAGGGTCGGGTCGGCGGCGCGCTCCTTCTTGACCTTTTCCTGGAGGAGCATGATGCCGTAGATCAGGGCGTCGGGACGCGGCGGGCAGCCGGGCACGTAGACGTCCACCGGCACCACGGTGTCGATGCCCTGCGTCACGGCGTACGTGTCGAACATGCCGCCGGTCGAGGCGCAGGCGCCCATCGAGATGCACCACTTGGGCTGCGGCATCTGCTGCCAGATGCGGCGGATGATCGGAGCCAGCTTGAACGGCAGGCGGCCGGCGCAGATGAGCACGTCGGCCTGGCGGGGCGAGAAGCTCATCCGCTCCATGCCGAACCGCGCGAGGTCGAAGTCGCTGGCGGCGCTGGCCATGAACTCGATGGCGCAGCAGGCGGTGCCGAAGGGCATCGGCCAGAGCGAGTTGGCGCGGGCCCAGTTGACGAGGAAGTCGAGCTTGGTGGTGATCCAGCTCTCCTGGGCCGGCGGCTCGAACGACACGGCCGCGTCAGGGCGCGAGGTCAATCCCATTGCAGGGCACCCTTCTTCCAAACGTAGATGAATCCGACGAGGAGGATGGCGATGAACACCAACATCTCGCCGAGGCCGAAGAACGAGACCTGCCCCGCGGGGCAGCTCCCGGCCACCAGGGGCACGGCGCACGACAGCTCACGGTAGTGCGCGCCCCACGGAATCATGAACACGGTCTCGATGTCGAAGATGATGAACAGCACCGCGACCATGTAGAACTTCACCGAAAACCGCTCGCGGGCGTCGCCCAGCGGCGGGATGCCCGACTCGTACGGCGTCTGCTTCACCGGAGTGGGCCGCGGGCGCATCGTGAGATGCGAGAGCGCCAGCATCGCCACCGCGTTGAAGGCGGCGAAGCCGAGGAGGAGCAGAACTGGGAAATACGTGCGTTCCATAGCGCTCCGGACTTCGTGAAAACTTTCACTTGTTCCAGCGCCAAAAAGTTATCCATGCGTCCTACAGGGGTCAACCGAGCGTGGACGGGTGAGCCGACGTGCTTGGCGCACGTCGCCGCAACGGATACATTCCGGCGCGCGGCGACCCGCCGCCCCGGCCCGCCACCCTCGCCCGAACTGCCCCGCCATGAGCATCATGTCCGACCGCTGGATCACCCGGATGGCCAAGGAGCACGGGATGATCGAGCCCTTCGAAGACCGGCAGGTGCGCGCCGGCGTCATCTCGTACGGGGTCAGCTCCTACGGCTACGACATGCGCGTGGCCCGGGAGTTCCGGATCTTCACCAACGTCCTGAACTCGATCGTGGACCCCAAGAACTTCGACCCGAAGAGCTTCGTGGAATTCGAGGGGGACGTCTGCATCGTGCCCGCCAACTCGTTCGCCCTGGCCCGGTCGGTGGAGTACTTCCGGATTCCCCGCGACATCCTGACCGTGACGGTGGGCAAATCCACGTACGCCCGCTGCGGGATCATCACGAACGTGACGCCCTTCGAGCCCGAGTGGGAAGGGTACGTGACGCTCGAGATCTCGAACACGACGCCGCTCCCGGCCAAGATCTACGCCAACGAGGGCATCGCCCAGGTGCTGTTCTTCAAGGGCGAGGAAGGTCCCGAGGTCTCGTACGCCGACAAGAAGGGCAAGTACCAGGGCCAGCACGGGGTGACCCTGCCCCGGCTGTAGGCGCGCCCGGCAGGCATCAGGAGCGACTTGAACGGCAGCTCATCCGGACGACTGCCGTTCAAGGCTCCGCTCTTGATGCCGACCCGCCGGCCGGCCCGCCCGCCCAGGGCGCCGCTACCCGGTGCCGCCCACCGCCCGCTCCTCGCGCGCCGTGGCCGCCGCGCGCAGGTAGTCGCGGTTCATGCGGGCGATGAAGTCGATGCTGATGCCCTTGGGGCAGGCTTCCTGGCACTCGCCGAACAGGGTGCATCCGCCGAAGTGCTCGAGGTCCATCTGGGCCACCATCCGGAGCGCGCGGCGGTAGCGCTCGGGCTGCCCCTGGGGCAGGAGGCCGAGGTGCGAGATCTTGGCCGCCGTGAACAGCGACGCCGAGCCGTTGGGGCACGCCGCCACGCAGGCGCCGCACCCGATGCAGGCCGCCGCGTCCATCGCCTCGTCGGCCTCCTGCTTGCCGATCGGGATCGCGTTGGCGTCCTGCGGCGAGCCGGTGTTCACGCTGACGAACCCGCCGGCCTGGATGATCCGGTCGAACGCGCTGCGGTCCACCACGAGATCCCTGACCACCGTGAACGCCCGGGCCCGCCACGGCTCCAGCCACAGCTCGTCGCCGTCCTTGAACGACCGCATGTGGAGCTGGCAGGTGGTGGTCATCTTCATCGGCCCGTGCGCGGCGCCGCTGATCATCATGCCGCACATGCCGCAGATGCCCTCGCGGCAGTCGTGGTCGAAGGCGATGGGCGCCTGCCCGGCCGCGATCAGCCCCTCGTTCACGACGTCGAGCATCTCGAGGAACGACATCTCGGGGCTGACGTCGCGGGCCTCGTAGCGCTCGAACTTCCCGGCCGCGCCCGCGGCCGGCTGACGCCAGACATGCAGCGTGAGGTTCACTTGTAGCTCCGGGTGGCCAGGTGCACGTTCTCGAACTCCAGCGGCTCCTTGTGGAGCACGGGCGCTTGGCCCTCGCCCTTGTATTCCCAGGCGGCGACGTAGGCGAAGCGCTCGTCGTCGCGCAGGGCCTCGCCGTCGGCGGTCTGGTGCTCGACGCGGAAGTGGCCGCCGCACGACTCCTCCCGGTGCAGCGCGTCGACGCACATCAGCTCGGCCAGCTCGAGGAAGTCGGCCACGCGCCCGGCGTGCTCGAGCGACTGGTTCAGCTCGGCGCCGGTGCCCGGCACCGTCACGTCGTGCCAGAATTCGTCGCGCAGCTTGGGGATTTCCTGCAGCGCGTGCCGCAGCCCGTCGGCGGTGCGCGCCATGCCGCAGTACTCCCACATGAGCTTGCCCAGCTCGCGGTGGATCGAGGTCACCGTGCGGTGCCCCCTGATGGACAGCAGCGTGCTGGTGCGCCCGGCCACGGCGGCCTCGGTGGCCCGGACCTCGGGGTGATCGAGCGTCACCGGCTCGAGCTTGTTGCTGCCCAGGTAGTCGCCGATGGTGAGCGGAAGCACGAAGTAGCCGTCGGCCAGCCCCTGCATGAGGGCGCTGGCCCCCAGCCGATTGGCGCCGTGGTCGGAGAAGTTGGCCTCGCCGATCACGTGCAGGCCGGGGATGGTGCTCATCAGGTTGTAGTCCACCCACAGGCCGCCCATCGTGTAGTGCACGGCCGGGTAGATGCGCATCGGCACCCGGTACGGGTTTTCGGCGGTGATGCGCTCGTACATCTCGAACAGATTTCCGTAGCGCTCGGCGATCTGGTCGGCGCCCAGGCGCTTGATGGCGTCGGCGAAGTCGAGGTACACGCCGCGGCCGCCGGGGCCCACGCCCCGCCCTTCGTCGCAGACCTCCTTCGCGGCGCGCGACGCGATGTCGCGGGGCGAGAGGTTGCCGAAGCTCGGGTACTTGCGCTCCAGGTAGTAGTCGCGTTCGGCCTCGGGAATCTGATTCGGCGGCCGCGTGTCGCCGGCCTTCTTCGGCACCCACACGCGGCCGTCGTTGCGCAGCGACTCCGACATCAGCGTGAGCTTGGACTGGTGGTCGCCGCTCACCGGGATGCACGTGGGATGGATCTGGGTGAAGCACGGGTTGGCGAACGCGGCGCCGCGCTTGTGGGCGCGCCAGGCCGCGGTCACGTTCGATCCCTTGGCGTTGGTGGAGAGGAAGAAGACGTTGCCGTAGCCGCCCGTGCCGAGCACCACGGCGTCGGCGAGGTGGCTCGACACCGTTCCGGTCACGAGGTCGCGCGCCACGATGCCGCGGGCCCGGCCGTCGATCACGATGAGGTCCAGCATCTCGGTGCGCGGGAACATCGTCACGCCGCCCCGGGCGATCTCCTTTTCCAGGGCCTGGTAGGCGCCCAGCAGGAGCTGCTGTCCCGTCTGGCCGCGGGCGTAGAAGGTGCGCGAGACCTGGGCGCCGCCGAACGACCGGTTGGCGAGCATCCCGCCGTACTCGCGGGCGAACGGCACGCCCTGCGCCACGCACTGGTCGATGATGTTGACGCTGACCTGGGCCAGGCGGTAGACGTTGGCCTCGCGGGCCCGGAAGTCGCCGCCCTTGACGGTGTCGTAGAACAGCCGCCAGACGCTGTCGCCGTCGTTGGGGTAGTTCTTGGCCGCGTTGATGCCGCCCTGCGCGGCGATGCTGTGGGCCCGGCGCGGCGAGTCCTGGAAACAGAACGCCTTGACCTGGTATCCAAGTTCGCTCATGGATGCGGCGGCCGAAGCGCCTGCCAGCCCGGTGCCGACCACGATCACGGTGTACTTCCGCTTGTTGGCCGGGTTGACGAGCTTCATCTCGAACTTGTGCCTGTCCCACATCTCGGCCACGGGAGCCGAGGGGACGCGCGACTTGAGTTCCATGGCTAGTGCACGATGCCGGCGATCACGCCGAGCGGGACGAGGGTGAAGCCAAGCCACACGGCGATCGCCACGGCCGCGGCGATGCGCCGATGCAGCGGGTGATCCGAGGGCCGCGCCACGCCCAGCGTGCGCAGCGAGCTCCACGCCCCGTGGAAGAGGTGCAGCCCCAGGAACGCCATCGCCAGGAGGTAGAACCCCGACACCCACCAGATGCGGAAGCTGGCCACGACGTCGCCGTAGATGTCGTGCCGCCCCAGCGCGTCGGTGTCGTGGAATACGCCGGCCGGATCGATCGCGCCCACGGTGAAGTGCAGGATGTGGAAGACGATGAACACGAGCAGCAGCACGCCGCCCCAGCGCATGGTGCGCGACGCCAGCGTCGAGACCTGCGCCTCGCGCATCCGGTAGTCCACCGGCCGCGCCGCGCGGGCCCGCCGCGTGAGCTGCCACGCCATCAGCACGTGGAGCAGCACCGCCGCGATGAGCACGGCGCGCGCCACCCAGAGCAGCTCGGCGAGGGGCCCGTGCAGCAGGGCCGCGTAGGCGTCGAACTTGTTCTGTCCGATGAAGACCTGGAGGTTGCCCACCATGTGCAGAAACACGAAGGCGATGCCGATCAGCCCCGTGACCGCCATGATGATCTTCTTCCCGATCGTGGACCGGTACAGCTCAACGAGCCAGCGCATGGGGATCGGGAGTTAGAGTTTCACCGCCTTCATCGGCTCGCGCACGGCGTCGGCGCTCTTGGCCAGCGCGGCCTTCTCGTCCGCCGTGAGCTCCACCTCGAGCACCCGCTCCAACCCCTTCCGGCCGACCTTGCACGGCACGCCGAGGAAGATCCCCTTCTGCCCGTACTCGCCCTCGAGCCACGCCGCGCAGGGAAGGATGCGCTTCTCGTCGCGCACGATGGCTTCGGCCATCTGCACCGCGCCCGACGACGGCGCGTAGTACGCCGAGCCCGTCTTGAGGTGCTTCACGATCTCGGCCCCGCCATTGCGCGTGCGGTCCACGATCGCGTCGAGCCGGCTCCTGTCGATGAGCTGCGTGACCGGAATTCCGCTCACCGTGGTGTACGAGATCAGCGGCACCATCGTGTCGCCGTGCCCGCCCAGCACCATCGCCTGGATGTCGCGCACCGACACGTCGAGCGCCTCGGCCAGGAACGCGCGGTAGCGCGCCGAGTCGAGCACGCCGGCCATGCCCAGCACCCGCTGCCGCGGGAAGCCGGTCACTTCCTTGGCCACGTAGCACATCACGTCGAGCGGATTGGACACGATGATGAGGATGGCATTGGGCGAGGTGGCCTTGATCTGCTCGCTCACCTGCTTGACGATGCCGGCGTTGGTGTTCAGCAGGTCGTCGCGCGACATGCCCGGCTTGCGGGCGATGCCGGCGGTGATGATCACGATGTCCGAGTCGGCGGTCTCGGCGTATCCGTTGGTGCCGATGACCCGGGTGTCGAAGCCCTCGATGGGCGCGGACTCCCACTGGTCCAGACCCTTGCCCTGTGGAATGCCTTCGGCCACGTCCACCATCACGACGGTGCGGGCCAGCTCCTTCTCCGCCACGCGCTGTGCGGTCGTCGCGCCGACATTGCCTGCGCCGACCACTGTGATTTTGTTGACCATGTGTCGTTCGGGAAGAGGAAATAGTGAACAGCCAACGAAAGGTATGCGGGTGCGCGAGCGCGATCAATGCGTTTGCGCGCCGCGAATCCCGCGCCCGTCCGTCGGTGTTCGGCTAGCCCCCGACCTGCGACAGCGCGCGCAACCCGCCCACGCGGAGCTGCAACAGCGCGTGCTCGCGCGGCTTCTCCGCCAGGGCGCGCCGGAAGTGCGCCTCGAGCGGCTGGCCGGCCCGCAGCGGCGTGCGCAGGTCCACCTCGTGGTCCCCGAACAGGCAGGTGCGCAGCCGGCCGTCGGCCGTGAGGCGCACGCGATTGCACGAGCCGCAGTACGTGTGCGTCATGGGCGTGATCACGCCCACCGACCCGCTCGCCCCCGGGAACGCGTAGTACGCCGCCGGCCCGTTCCCGCGCGCCGGCCCCGCCACGGGCGACAGGGCGCCGACCGCCCCGAGCCGCGCCAGGATCTCGTCGCTCGGCACCACGTGGTCGAACGTCAGCTCGCGCATCTCCCCCACCGGCATCAGCTCGATGAACCGCACGTGCCACGGGTGATCCACCGTGAGCCGCGCGAAGTCGGCGACCTCGTCGTCGTTCACGCCTCGCATCACCACCATGTTGAGCTTCACCGGCGCCAGCCCCGCCCGCTCCGCCGCCAGCGCCGCGCGCACCGGGTCGAATCCGAGGTCGCGCCGCGCGATGGCCGCGATGCGGTCGGGGCGCAGACTGTCGGCGCTGATGTTGACGCGGTCGAGCCCCGCGGCGCGCAGCGTCGGCGCCAGCGCCTCCAGCCGCGCGCCGTTCGTGGACAGCGCGATGTCCTCGATGTCCGGCACGGCGCGCAGCAGCGCCACCAGCCGCTCGACGTTCGGGCGGATGGTCGGCTCGCCGCCGGTGATCCGCAACCGCCGCAGCCCCAGCGGCGCAAGCTGCCGCACGGTCTCGGCGATCTCCTCGTACGACAGGATCTCCGCCTTGGGCAGCCACTCGAGCCCGGCCGCGGGCATGCAGTACACGCACCGGAAGTTGCACCGGTCGGTGACCGAGATGCGCAGGTACTCGATACTGCGCCCGAACTGGTCGCGCAGGGCCTCGCTCATCGGGCCCCCGGAAGGGCGCTGGCGGCGCCGGTGCCCGCGTGCACCCACTCGCGCGTCCCGTCGGCGTAGCGCTCCCGCTTCCACACGGGGAGCCGCCGCTTCACCTCCTCGATCACGTAGCGCGAAGCGTCGTACGCCGCGCCGCGGTGCCCGTGCCCGACGGCGATGGCCACGCTCGCCTCGCCCACGGCGAGCGCGCCCACGCGGTGCTCGGCCGCCACGCGCGCGCCGGCGAAGCGTGCCTCCGCCTCGCGCACGATGTCGGCCAGCTCGCGCTCGGCCATCGGCCGGTAGGCCGTGTACTCGATGCCGGAAACCTCACGGCCGTCATTCGTCTCGCGGACGGCGCCCACGAACAGCAGCACGGCGCCGCAGTCGGGCGCCGACACCGCGGCCGCCAGCCCGGCCGGATCGAGGGCACGGTCCACGATCGCCGAGCGCATCAGCCCCCTGCCACCGGCGGAATCACCGCCACTTCGTCGCGCTCCGAAACGGGTGTATCGGGCCCCGCATATCGCTGATTCACCGCCACGAGGGGCGCCGGCGGCAGCCGCTCGGCACCGCCCCGGGCGCGAAGCTGGGCGACGACGTCGCGCACCGTCGCGTTGGCCGGCAGCGTGACGTCGACTTCCGAGGCGCCGAGGGCATCGGCGTACGAGGCGAAGAGCAGAACGCGCAACGGCATGCGTCGTATCGTATCGGCTTGCCAGGTGAAGGGTAAGCGCCCCGCGGCGTCGGCCGCCGGCGGCCCCCTAATGAAATCGCCCCGGCAGGCGTTGCCGGGGCGAGCACGATTCCGAACTTGGCCTCACGCCTTGGTGACCTCGGCCTCCTCGATGTCGGCCACCATGGCCCGCAACTCCTTGGAGGGCTTGAACACCGGCACCGGACGGGCCGAGACCTCAACCGGCGAGCCGGTGCGCGGATTCCGCGCCATGCGCGTCTTGCGGTTGCGGATCTTGAACGTGCCGAATCCGCGGACCTCGATGTTCTTCTGCTCGTGGAGCGCTTCTTTGATCGCGTCGAGGAACGAGTCGACGACGCGCGCACAGTCCTTCTTCGAAATCATCGGCCCGGCGGTCTGGGCTATTTGCGTCGCTACTCGCTCAACCAGATCGGCTTTGGTCATTGAAGAGCCTCGGGGTCTGGCGCCGGGCTGCGGCGCTCTTTCCGAACTTATGGACGTTAAGCGTTGTGTGTCAAGAGTTTGGGGCGTTTCGGGCCCCGGTTCCCGTCACCACGTCCATGAACTGGTCGAACAGGGGCCTCGCATCGTGCGGGCCGGGGGCCGCCTCGGGGTGGTACTGCACCCCGAAAATCGGTAACTCCTTGTGCCGCAAGCCCTCAACGGATCCGTCGTTGAGGTTCACGTGCGTCACTTCGAGATCCGGAGCGCCCGGAATCCCCGTTTCGTCGCCGGCGACGGCGAACCCGTGGTTTTGCGAGGTGATTAGAACGCGCCCGGTGGCCAGCTCCTTCACCGGGTGATTTCCCCCGCGATGGCCGTACGGCATCTTGACCGTGTGGCCGCCAAAGGTGAGGCCCAGGATCTGGTGCCCGAGGCAGATGCCGAAAATGGGAACGCCCGCTTTGGCGATCGCGCGCACGGTCTCGGGCGCGTACGACACGGCGGCCGGATCACCCGGGCCGTTGGCGAGAAAGACGCCGTCGGGCTCGAGCGAGAGCGCCACGTTGGCGGGGGTTTCGGCCGGGAGCACCGTCACGCGGCAGTCATGGTCGCCGAACAGGCGCAGGATGTTGCGCTTGATTCCGAAGTCGTAGGCCACGATGTGGTGAGCCGCCGCCCGGTCGCCCCACGTGTACGGCTCGCGGGTCGTGACGACGGTGGCGAGGTCGAGCCCCTCCATCGAGGGACAGGCATCGAGAGCGGCGAGCGCCTCGGCGCCGGGCTGGTCGCCCACCGCGATCACTCCCCGCATGACCCCCACCGTCCTCAAGTGCCGCGTGAGGCGACGGGTGTCAACGTCCATCAGGATGGGCACCTTGGCCTTTTCGAGCCACGATGCCAGATCGCTCGTGGCGCGCCAGCTCGAATGCGATGCAGAGAGTTCGCGGACCACCACGCCGGACACCTGCACGCCGGCGGACTCGGGGTCTTCTTCGTTCACGCCGTAGTTGCCGATCATCGGCGCGGTCATCACCACGATCTGCCCACGGTAGGAGGGATCGGTGAACACCTCCTGGTAGCCGCTCATGTTCGTGGTGAACACGACCTCGGCCACCGTGGGCGCGGTCCGGGCGCGGAGCGTGCCGTGAAAAAGGGTTCCGTCCTCGAGGAGGAGGAACCCCGGATGGTACTGGGCGTCGGCCACCGTCAGGGCTTCTTCTGGGCGGGCGGCGGCGTCTTGGTTGCCGGAGCCGCCGGCTGGGTGGTGGCGGGCGCGGTCTGCAGAGGCACCGCGCTGTTCGTGGTGGTGGCCGCCGCGGGCGCCGGGGGCGTCTGGAAGGCGTTGTCGAGCACCGACTGCGGCGTGCTGCTGCGCGACGATGCGAGCGACAGCACGAAGGCCAGCGCGAGGAACAGCCCGCCGCTCCACCACGACGCCTTGGTGAGCAGGTTGCCCGCCTGGCGGCTGCCGAAGATGGTGTCGGCCGAGCTGCTGGAGCCGCCGAAGGTGGCGGCGAGCCCGCCGCCCTGCCCCGCCTGCATCAGGACCGCGGCGAGCAGAACGAAGCTGTCGATGACGAGGAGGACGAGCAGAATCTTGTACAGCATGATCGGACGGAAAGAGAGAACGTGATTGCGCCTAAGCTGTAAATATCTCGCGACTTAGCCCCCCGAGTCAAGGGAGCGTCGGCCCCCCGTCGGTTCAGCGCGCCCCCACCACGGCGAGCCAGCTCTCGACGTCCAGGCTGGCGCCGCCCACGAGGAGGCCGTCCACCCCGTCGGCGGCGAGCAACGCCGGCGCGTTGTCGGGCTTCACGCTGCCGCCGTAGAGAATGGGCACCGCGTCCGGAACGCCTTCGGCCCGCAGCTCGGCGCGCACGACGGCGTGCACCGCGGCGGCGTCGGCCGGCGTGGCGTTGCGCCCGGTTCCGATGGCCCACACCGGCTCGTAGGCGATCACGAGCCGCGCGCGTTGCTGCGCCGTGAGGCGGCGGATGCCGGCCCGGAGCTGCCGCAGCACCACGCGCTCGGTCTCGCCGCGCTCGCGCTCGTCCAGCTTCTCTCCTACGCAGAGCACGGGGTCGAGTTCGTGCGCCGCGGCCAGCGCGCACTTTTCGGCGGTCTCGGCGTCGGTTTCGCCGAATACGTGCCGCCGCTCGGAGTGGCCGACGAGCACGCACGTCGCGCCGGCGTCCCGGGCGATCGCCGCCGAGTTCTCGCCCGTGAACGCTCCCCTGTCGTGGGCGGCGACGTTCTGCACGCCGAACCGGAGGTCCGCGCGGCCGGCGGCCGCTTCGCGCGCCGCCGCGAACGCCAGCGCCGAGGGGAAGAACATCACCGTGCGGTCGTCGCGCGGCGCGTATCGGCCGCAGAACGCGCGCAGGAAGGCCGCGGCTTCGGTGGGCCCGTGATTCAGCTTCCAGTTGGCGGCGAGGACGGGCGCGCGCATCAGGCGTCGTCCAGCGCGGCGACGCCGGGCAGCGTCTTGCCTTCGAGGAACTCGAGCGACGCGCCGCCGCCCGTGGAGACGTGGCTCATCCGGTCGGCGAGCCCGGCGTTTTCGACCGCGGCGGCCGAGTCGCCGCCGCCGACGATGGTGGTCGTGCCCTTGCCGGTGGCGTCGGCCATCGCGCGGGCGATGGCGGTCGTGCCGGCTTCGAACGGCGGCTTCTCGAACACGCCCATCGGGCCGTTCCACACGACGGTCCGGGCGGTGGCGATGGCGCGGGCATACGACTTTGCCGTGTCGGGGCCGATGTCGAGCATCGCCTCGCCGGCGGGAATGGCGTCGCGCTTCACGGCGTGAGCCGCGGCGGGCTGGTCCACGGACGGGGCCACGGTCGCGTCGTGCGGCAGGATGAGGCGCGTGCCGGCGCGCGCGAGGAGGGCTTTGGCCATGTCGACGCGGTCGTTCTCGACGAGCGAGGTGCCGACTTCGAGTCCCATCGCCTTGAAAAAGGTGCAGGCCATGGCGCCGCCCACGAGCAGGGCGTCCACCTTGGGGAGCAGCGCCTCGACGACGTCGATCTTGCCCGAGATCTTGCTGCCGCCCAGCACGGCCACGAAGGGGCGGCTGGGGTTGGCGAGGGCGGCGCCCAGGTACTGCAGCTCCCTTTCCATGAGCAGGCCGGCCACGGCGGGCTTGCGGAAGCGCGCCACGGCTTCGGTGGAGCTGTGGCCGCGGTGCGCCGAGCCGAAGGCGTCGTTGACGTAGCAGTCGCCGAGCTCGGCCATCTGCCGGGCCAGCGCCTCGTCGTTCTTCTCCTCGCCGGCGAAGAAGCGGGTGTTCTCGAGCAGGACGACGTCGGCGGCGGGGTCGCGGGTGGCGGCCTCGGCCTCGGGTCCGACGGTGGCGGCCACGAAGCGGACGCGGCGTTTGGAGAGCAGCTCGGCCAGCCGGTGGGCGGCGGGCCGGAGGGAGTACTTGTCGTCGGGCTTGCCCTTGGGGCGGCCGAGGTGCGAGAGGAGGATGACGCGGGCGCCGCGGCCGAGGAGGTACTCGATGGTCGGCAGGGCGGCGCGGATGCGCGTGTCGTCGGTGACGCGGCGCGCGTCGTCGAGCGGGACGTTGAAGTCCACGCGGACGAGGGCGCGACGCCCCTGGAGGTCGGCGTCGCGCAGGTCGCGAACGGTTTTCTTGTTCATGCCGCCCTCAGCGCTTCGCGGCGACGAGGCGCAGCAGATCCACGCAGCGCGAGGCGTAGCCCCACTCGTTGTCGTACCAGCCGCAGACCTTGACGAGTCCGCCGTCGATGACGGCGGTGGTCCCGGCGTCGAAGATGCAGGAGTGCGGGTTGCCGATGTAGTCGCTGCTGACGAGTTCCTCGTCGGTGTACTGGAGGATGCCCTTGAGCGGGCCGTCGGCGGCGGCCTTGAAGGCGGCCTTGACGGCGTCGACCGTGGCCGGCTTCTCGGTGACCACGACGAGGTCGGTGAGCGACACGTCGGGCGTGGGCACGCGCACGGCGATGCCGTCGATCTTGCCCTTGAGCTCGGGAATGACGAGCGAGGTGGCCTTGGCCGCGCCGGTGGTGGTGGGGATCATGGACACGGCGGCGGCGCGGGCTCGGCGCAGGTCCTTGTGCGGCAGGTCGAGGATGTTCTGGTCGTTGGTGTAGCTGTGCACGGTGGTCATGCTGCCGCGCACGAATCCGAAGGCGTCGCGGATGACCTTGACCATCGGCACGAGGCAGTTGGTGGTGCACGAGGCGTTGGAGATGATCGCGTGCCGGGCGGCGTCGTACTTGTCGTGGTTGACGCCCATGACGATGGTGATGTCCTCGCCCTTGGCGGGGGCCGAGATGATCACCTTCCGGGCGCCGCCGGCCAGGTGCTTGCGCGCGTCGTCGGCCTTCGTGAACCGCCCCGTGGACTCGAGCACCAGTTCCACGCCGAGGTCCTTCCAGGGCAGATTCGCGGGATCCCGTTCGGCCAGCACCCGGATCCGGCGGCCGTCGACGACGATGGCGTCGGCTTCGGCGACCACCGTGCCCGGGTACGTCTTGTGCACGGAGTCGTACTTGAAGAGGTGGGCCAGCGTTTTGGTGTCGGTGAGGTCGTTCACCGCCACGAACTCCAGCTCCTTGACTCCCTGCTGCAGCGCGGCGCGCAGGACCTGGCGCCCGATGCGTCCGAAACCGTTGATTCCAACCCGAGTGGCCATCGTCGTCTCCCGTTCGGTCACCGGTCGCCCACCGCAGGCGCCCGGCCAAATGTCACGTAGCTGATCACGCGTGCCCCCGCGGCGTGCAGCGCGGCGGCGCACGCGTTGAGGGTGGCGGCGGTCGTCACGACGTCGTCCACGAGCACGACGTGCGACCGGCGCAGCGCGCCGCGCGCAGTTTCGGGCGCGCGAAACGCGTCTGAAACGTTCATCAGTCGCTGCTCCGGTGTCAATTGGGTTTGCGTCGCCGTCGCGCGCGTGCGCGCGAGCACGTGCGTCCACACCGGCAGCCCCCAGCGCGGCGCGAGCGCGCGCGCCAGCCGCTCGCTCTGGTTGTAGCCGCGCTCGCGCTCGCGGTCGGGCGCCAGGGGCACGGGCACCAGCGCGGCGCGTTCGGCCACGACGTCCGCCGGCCAGTCCAGGCGGGCCATGCGGTCGGCCAGCGCCGGCGCGGCGGCGTGCCAGCCGCCGTACTTGAGCGCGTGGATCAGCGCCAGCCCGCTGCCACGGTGCACCCAGCAGGCGCTGCGCGCGGCGCGCACGTACGGCGGAAGGAGGGCGCACCAGCGGCACTCGGGCCGCAGGTTCGGGTGGCCGCACCGGGGGCAGCGGGGCGCGGCGAGCGGGGCGACCCGGGCCAGACAGCGGCCGCACACGATGCCGGGCTCGGACTCGTCGAGCGTGCGCGCGCAGGCGCAGCAGACCGCCGGGAGGAGCAGCTCGCCGAGCGCCGCGCAGGCGCCGGCGAGGGCGCCGGTCACTCCTCGTCCCGGACGGCCTCCCACATCAGCTCCCGGTCGGGCGCGACGCCGAACCAGCGCTCGAACGACCGGGCACCCTGCCCGACCAGCATCCGGAGCCCTCCCGCGGCCCGGTGCCCCCGGGCGCGGGCGGCGCGCACCAGCGCCGTGCCGCCGCGGCGGTAGACGAGATCGACAACGGCGGCCTCCGGCGCAAGATCGTGCAGGGCGAACGGCAGCGCGTCGTCGCGCAGGCCGACCGACGTGGCGTTCACCGCCAGCGCGGCCCCGGTCAGCGCCTCGGCCGGCGAGCCGGCGACGGTGACCAGCGGCGCGAAGCGCCGGGCGAGCGCCACGGCGCGGGCCCGGGTGCGATTGTACAGCCGGACGCGACACCCGTCCCATCGTTCCATTGCCGCCAGTACCCCGGCCGCGGCGCCGCCGGCCCCGACGACGCCCACCGGCAGGTCGCGGGGGAGCGCGCCGAGGAGGGCGCGCACGGCATCGTCGAATCCGCCGGGGTCGGTGTTGTCGCCCACCAGGCGCCCCTGCTCGGTCCAGAACGTGTTCACGGCGCCGGTGCGCTCGGCCATGGGAAGCAGGCGGTGACACCGCGCCGCGACGCGCGCCTTGTGGGGAATGGTGACGTTCCCCGCCGCGCCGGCCGCCGCCAGCTCGGCCATCGTCCGGTCCACCGCGTCGGGCGGCACATCTAGGACTTCATATGTGAGCGGAATGCCGGCGGCACGGAGGGCGGCGTTCTGGAACCGCGGGTAGAGCGAATGGTCCACCGGTTGCCCGACGAGCACGAGGCGGGCGGGGAGCGTGCTCACCCTTCCCCGCCGCCCACCCGGCGCTCGCCCACGACGCGCTCGACGGCGGCGCGCACGAGCCGCTCGAGTTCGCCGGCCGTGGCGCGGTAGACGTCCAGCTCGGCGCCCATCGGATCGTTCACCGGGCGCGTGTTCTGCCCGTGCGAGGCGTACGCGGTGAGCAGGTATGCCTTGCCCTCGCCCCCCAGGGCCTCGATGCGCTCGAGGTGGTGGGGGCCCATGGCGAGGATCAGATCGGCCCGCGCCACCACGTCGCGGTCGAGCTGGCGGGCGCGGTGGCCGTTGAGGTCGAGCCCGCGCTCGAGCCCCACGAGCAGGGCGCCGTCGGACGCCGACGCGCCCTCCCACGCGCTGGTGCCGGCGCTGGCCGTGTCGACGTCCGGCAGCCCGCGCTCGATGGCGATCTTGCGCGCGATGGCCTCGGCCAGCGGGCTGCGGCAGGTGTTGCCGGTGCAGACGAAGAGGATCTGCACGCTCAGGCGTCGCCGATGAGCGTGGGAACGCTCTCGCGGAGCACGCGCGCCGGCACGGCGCCCGGCCGGATCACGCGCGGATGACGGCCCATGCAGTCCACCACGGTTGAGGGAGGCGACGGGGCGAGCCGGCCGCCGTCGAGCACGCGCAGCTCGCCGAGGGCCACCGCCTCCGTCCACTGGGCCAGAATCTCCCCCGCGGACGTCGCCGGGGGAACCCCCGGGCGATTGGCGCTGGTGGACGTGATCGCGTCGCCGTGGGCCTGGATGAGCCGCCGGGTGGCGGGGTGGCTGGTCCAGCGCACCGCCACGCCGCCCTCGGGGCCGCGGAGCTGCGGGGGGACCCGGCGTTCGCCGCCCGGGAGCACGAGGGTGAGCGGGCCCGGCCAATGGCGTGCCACGAGCTGCGCGGCGTAGCCGGGGAGCTGCAGGTCGAGCCGGGCCAGCGTCTCGGTGCCGTCCACGAGGAGCAGGAAGGGTTTGCCCGGCGGGCGCCGCTTGAGGCGCACCAGCGCGGCCACCGAGTCGCGGTCGATGGCCCCGCCGAATCCGTAGACCGTCTCGGTGGGATAGGCCAGGACGCGGCGCCGCTCCATCTGCTCCAGCGCCGGCTTGAGCGCGGCCTCGATCTCGGGCGGCGACCAGAACGGGTAGCTGAGCGTGTCCGGTCTCATGCGGGACGCGCGAACAGCGCCTCGGCGCGCGCGAAGTCGGCCTCTTCGGTGATCTTCATGGCGCGCTCGTCGCCGCGCACCACGGTCACCGGATGGCCGAGCATCTCGCACAGCGCGGCGTCGTCGGTGGCGGCCAGCTTGCGGGCGCGCGCCTCGCGGTGAACGTCCACGATGAGCCGGCGCGGAAACCCCTGCGGGGTCTGGGCCCGCCACAGCGTGGAGCGGTCCACGGTGCGCACCACGCGGTGGCCGGCGTCCACTTCCTTGAGCGTGTCCACCACGGGAAGCGCGGCAATGGCCGGGCCGTCGCGCTCCACCGCCTCGATCACGCGGTCGATGGTGGCCGTGTCCACGAACGGGCGCGCGGCATCGTGGACCAGCACGACGTCGGCCTCGTCGGCCAGATCGTCCAGGCCGTTGGACACCGATTCGGTGCGCGTCCGCCCGCCGTTGGCGACGAGCAGGCGGTCCACGTCGCACTGGAAGATCCACGGGGGCGGGTCGCCGGCGTAGCGCATGGGCAGCACGCACACCACGGCGATCACCCGCGGATGGGCCATGAAGGTCTGCAGGGAGTGCAGCAGCATGGGCTTGCCGGCGATCCACCGGAACTGCTTGAGCTCCGCGCCGCCGGCGCGCGTGCCCTCGCCCCCGGCCACGATCACGACGCCGACGTTGCGCGGGCTCACGAGAACAGCCGAGCGAAGAGGTCGTGGATGGTGCGCACGCCGACGGTTTCCACGCGCGGGTTGCGCCGGCGCGGCACGCCGCGCTCGGCCATGAACACGCGGGCAATGCCCTGGTTGGCCGCTTCGGCAATGCGCCGCTCGGCCTGGGACACCGGGCGCACCTCGCCCCCGAGCCCGATCTCGCCCAGGAACAGCGCGTCGGGCGGGAGCGCCACGTCGTGGACGCTGGAGCCGAGGGCGGCGGCCACGGCGAGGTCGCCGGCCGGCTCCTGAAGGCGCATCCCGCCGACGACGTTCACGAACACGTCGAGCTGGGCGAAGGTGAGGCCGGCGCGCTTGTCGAGCACGGCGAGCAGCAGGGCGAGGCGCCGGTTGTCGAGGCCCGTGCTGACGCGCTGCGGCGTGCCGAACCCGGCGCGCGTGGCCAGGGCCTGGATCTCGACGAGCATGGGGCGCGTGCCCTCGAGCAGCGCCGTCACCGCGCTGCCCGAGGCGCCGGCCGCGCGGTCGCCGAGGAACAGCTCCGACGGATTGGCCACGGGGAGCAGCCCTTCCTCGGTCATCCGGAAGACGCCGATCTCGTCCACGCTGCCGAAGCGGTTCTTCGTGGCGCGCAGGACGCGGTGGTCGAGCGTCGCGTCGCCCTCGAAGTAGAGCACGGTGTCCACGATGTGCTCGAGCGTCTTGGGGCCGGCGATGCCGCCGCCCTTGGTCACGTGGCCCACCACCATCACGGCGGTGCCCGTTTCCTTGGCGAAGCGCATCAGCCGGGCCGCGCACTCGCGCACCTGGCCGACGTTTCCCGGCGCGCCCTCGAGGTCGGCGGTGAACAGCGTCTGGATGGAGTCCACGACGAGGAGCGCGGGGGCGCGCTCCCCCGCCGTGGCGATCACCGTTTCGAGATTGGTCTCGGGCAGCAGCGGCACCTCGGCCGCGGCCTCGCCCAGCCGGTCGGCGCGCAGCTTGACCTGCAGCGGCGACTCCTCGCCCGAGGCGTAGAGCGTGGAGCGGCCCGCCGCTTCGAGCCGCGCCGCGACCTGCAGGAGGAGGGTGGATTTGCCGATGCCCGGCTCGCCGCCGACGAGCACCATCGAGCCGGGCACGAGCCCGCCGCCCAGCACGAAGTCGAACTCGTCCAGGCCGGTGGCCCAGCGCTCGGCGGCGCCGCCCCGGACCTCGCGCAGGCGCGGGGCCGCGGCCACGCTGCCGCC
>JAGWRI010000050.1 GCA_028876525.1 Gemmatimonadota bacterium
GGACGTCGGGCTACGCCCTGCCCGCGGTGCGGGCCGCGGCCGCCGAGGCGGGCATTCCCGCCCAGTATGTAGACCACGCGATGGCCGAGCACGGGCTGGTCGCGGTGGCCGGCGCCGGTGCGCTTGCCGGCGTGACGATGCACGACCGGAGCCCCGCGCCGCGGCGGCTCGCCGGCGCCCCGACGACGATCGAGTTCGAGGCCGTGGTGCAGGGCGAGATGCCCGAACGCGACTTCGACCTGCTGGCGGAAACGATCCGGCGACGGATCGGCGAGGCCGGCGCGCTGGCCGCCGTGGGCCGTTCGCTCACCTGGAACGCGCTCGGCAAGCAGCGCGCCGTGCACGTGTCGGTGCTGGCGCGGAACGGCCGCACCACCGTGCGCGCGGTGGAGAACATGGGCCAGCTGGCCGGCGGGCTGTTCGGCGGGATCATCGGGGGCGCCGGCGGCGGGATGACGGGAGCCATCGTTGCCGTGAGCGTGAAGACGCTGCATTCCCCCAGGGCCGCCATTCTCATGGAGCTGGGCTGGCTGGGCGCGATGTACGCGCTGGCCCGGGGCATCTTTACGTACACCGTCCGGAAGCGCAAGAATATACTGCGCCAGTTGACCGAGGAGCTGGCCGACCAGATCCGGCAGTCGGCGTCCGGCGAGCCGCCGGCCCTGCCGCCGTCGGCGCCTCGCATTCTCGAACCCTGATCCGGCACCGCATGGCCGCCTCCCAGGAATTCCAGGCGTTCGCGCACGTCCTCGCCGGCCAGTACGAGCTGGAGCGGGAGATCGGGCGCGGCGGCATGGGCGTCGTGTACCTCGGCCGCGACCTCCGGCTCGACCGTGCCGTGGCGATCAAGACGCTGCCGCCGCACCTCGCCAACGACGTGACGATTCGGGAGCGGTTCCTGCGCGAGGCGCGCACGGCCGCGCATCTCTCGCATCCCAACATCGTCCCCATCTATCGCGCGGACGAGGTGGACGGACACGTGTTCTTCGTGATGGGGTACGTGGACGGACCGTCGGTGGCCGAGCTGGTGCGGGACGCCGGACCGCAGGATCCGCGCGACGTCCTGCGCGCCATGCGCGACGTGGCCGCGGCCCTGGGCTACGCCAGCGAGCGCGGCGTCGTGCACCGCGACGTGAAGTGCGAGAACATCCTCATCGACCGCAACACCGGGCGGGCGCTGGTGACCGACTTCGGGATCGCGCGGCTGGCCGAAGCGGCGCCCCTCACCGCCACGGGCCAGGTGCTGGGCACCGTGTACTACATGAGCCCCGAGCAGGTCACCGGCGAGGCGCTGGACGGGCGCAGCGACCTCTACGCGCTGGGCGTGGTGGGGTTCTACGCGCTGACCGGGCGTTTTCCCTTCGACGCGCCGATGGCGTCGGCGGTGCTCGTGGCGCAGGTGAATAAACCGCCCCCGCCGGTGCTCACGATCGCGCCCGGCGCGCCGCGGGCGCTGGCCGAGATCATCGATCGGTGCCTGGCCAAGAATCCGGCGTCGCGGTACGCGAGCGGCGACGAGCTGGCCGGGGTGCTGGCGCAGGTCGAGCCCGAGGTCGCGCGCGACGCCCAGCGCGCGGCGCTCGTGCCGCACCCCCCGGCGGTCGTGTCGGAAGAGGAGGCCCAGGCCATCTGGGCGCGGGCGGCCGAGCTCCAGGCGGCGACCGGGATACAGCCCCGCCCGGCGCCGGTGCCCCGGTCCCGGGACGCCGCGCGCGACGCGGCGCAGACGTCGGGCTACAACGTGGGCGCGGTGCGCGACGCCGCGCTGGAAGCGGGCATCCCGGCGCAGTACGTGGAGCATGCGATGGCCGAGCGCGGCCTCGTGCACGCGCCGGCGGGCGGCCCGCGGCCCGCGACGACGCACGTGACCGACCGGAGCTCGCCGCCGTCGCGCTTCTATGGCGCGTCCACGAACGTGGAGTACGAAGCCGTCGTGAACGGCGAGATGCCGGAGGCCGATTTCGACCTGCTGGTGGACACCATTCGCCGGCGCATGGAGATGGCGGGCGCGGTGAACGTCGTGGGGCATTCGCTCACCTGGACGACGCTGGCGCGCAACCGCTCCGCCCACGTGTCCGTGATCTCGCGCCACGGCAAGACCACGATCCGCGTCGCCGAGAACATGGAACCGCTGACGCGGCGGGCGCGGGTCGTCGCCGCGGGGGGCGGGGCGTACCTGATTGCGGGGATCGCGTCGGCCGTCGGCAGCCACCTGTGGAGCGTTCCGGCGTCGGCCGGATTGCTGGCCGCCGCGATCGGCACGGTGGCCGGCCTCGCGCGCTTCTCGTTCATCAGCAGCGTCCGCAAGCGCCAGCGGCGGTTTCGCGGTCTGGTCGAAGAGCTGGCGCAGCAGGCGCAGGAGTCCACGGACGCCACCGCCGCCGCCCCGGCCCCGGGCGTTCGCCCGAAACTCGCTCCCTAGCCCCGCAGCTCCGGCAGGTCGCGGTACAGCGCGAGCGACTCGGGGTTGGCCAGCGCGTCGGCGTTCTTCACCGGCCGCCCGTGGATCACCTGGCGCACCGCCAGCTCGCTGATCTTGCCGCTGATCGTGCGCGGGATGTCGGCCACCTGAATGATCGTGCGCGGCACGTGGTGCGGGCTCGTGCGCTCCCGGACCAGCGCGCGGATGCGCTCGCGCAGCGCGTCGTCCAGGCGCAGGCCCTCGCGCAGCTTCACGAACAGCACGACGCGCACGTCGGCGCCGACCCCGGCGCCGATCTCCTGCCCCACGACCACGCTCTCCACGACCTCGTCGATCTGCTCGACCTGCCGGTAGATCTCGGCGGTGCCGATGCGCACCCCCTGCGGATTGAGCGTCGCGTCGCTGCGCCCGTAGATGACCAGCCCGTCGTGCTCGGTGCGCGCCGCCCAGTCGCCGTGGCGCCAGACGTTGGGGTACCGCCCGAAGTACGCGTCGTGGTACTTGGCGCCGTCGGGATCGTTCCAGAACGCCACGGGCATGCTCGGAAAGGGCGCGGTGCACACCAGTTCGCCGGCCTGGCCGACCGGCGCCGGCCGCCCGTCGTCGTCGAACACCTCCACGGCCATGCCCAGCCCGCGCGACTGAAGCTCGCCGCGCCACACCGGCAGCATCGGATTGCCCAGCGCGAAGCAGGAGACGATGTCGGTGCCGCCGCTGATGCTCGAGAGCTGGACGTCCGGCTTGACGTGCGCGTACACGTAGTCGAAGCTGTGCTCGGCGAGGGGACTGCCCGTGGACAGGATGCAGCGGAGCGCCGAGAGGTCGTGCGTCTCGCGCGGCCGGCGCCCCTCCTTCTCGGCCAGCGCGATGAACTTGGCGCTCGTGCCGAACACGGTGATCCGCTCCTGCTGGGCCATGTCCCACAGGACCGGAGCCTGCCTGAGGATCGGCGCGCCATCGTAGAGCACCACGGCGGCCCCCAGCGCCAGCGCGCTCGCCAGCCAGTTCCACATCATCCAGCCGCACGTGGTGAAGTAGAACACGCGGTCGTCGCGGCCGATGTCGGTGTGGAGCGCGTGCTCCTTGAGGTGCTGGAGCAGCGTGCCCCCCGCCCCGTGGACCATGCACTTGGGCAGCCCGGTGGTGCCCGACGAGTACATGATGTACAGCGGATGGTCGAACGGCAGCCGCGCGAACTCGAGCGCGGGCGCCGGCGCGCCGGCGCGCACGTAGTCGCGCCACGCGATGCCGCCGCGCAGTCCGCCGACGTCCGGCGCCCCGGCCGGCCCGGGCCCGGGCACGACCACCACGCGTGCGATGGACGGAATGCGCTGGGCGATCTCGCGCACCCGGGGCATGGTGTCGATCGGCTTGCCCGCATAGCGGTAGCCCGCCGTGGCAAGCAGGACTTTCGGCTCGATCTGTCCGAAACGGTCCAGGACGCCGTTCACCCCGAAGTCGGGCGAGCACGACGACCAGATGGCGCCGAGGCTCGCCGCCGCCAGCATGAAGATCACGGTTTCCGGCACGTTGGGCATGAACGCCGCCACCCGGTCGCCGGCCCGCACCCCGTCGGCGCGCAGCGCCGCCGCCGCGCGGGCCACCTCGTCGCGCAGCTCGCGATACGTGAGCGTCGCGGTGCGGCCCGTCTCGCCCCAGGCGACGACCGCCGGCCGCTCGTCGGCGCAGCGCAGCAGGTTCTCGGCGAAATTCAGCCGCGCGCCAAGGAACCAGGTGGGTCCGAGATCCGGGGTGGGAGGCGCGACGCGGTCGCGGCCGACGAGGATCGTGTACCAGGGTCCATGGCCGGGAATCTCGTCGGCGATCACCCCGCAGAAGCGCCAGACGGCGGACCAGAACTGTTCGCGGTGCTGCACCGACCAGCGATACAGCGAGGCGTAGTCGCGAACCGGGGCCCCCTCGTCGCGCACGAACGCCATGAAGCGGACGAGGTTCGATTGCTCAAGCGGGGCCGCGCTCGGCACCCAGAGTGGCGCGTTCACGCGTGGCAATCCACGAATGGAGGGTGGGAGAGTAGGAGAGTAGGAGGGGAAGCTACGTCACGCCGCCGCCTGTCGCACCCACCTACCCTCCTGCCCTCTGCACTACTTGAGCCTCGGGTTGGTCGAGCGCGGCGCCTTCTCGCACTCGGGCCACGCGGCGCCGCGCCCGCGCCCGCGGCCGAATCCGAACCCGCGCCCCCCGCGGGGGCCGCGCGCCGCGTTCACGAGCGAATCCTGGCGCGCCAGGGCCACGAGGTCCACGCGTTCGCGCGTGATCTGGGTCGGATCCTGCGCCGCGAGGTAGGCCAGCATCGCGGTGAGCGTGGCGTTGGCGTGGAGATCGGCGAACACGATCTTGTCGTAGGTGTCGCGGTCGGTGTGCCACGTGTAGTTGCCGTAGTCCCAGCCCAGGGCGCCGAGGCCGGCAATCGGGGCGCCGGCGCAGCTGAACGAGAAGTCGTCGCTGCCGCCCCCCGCGGGGCGCCCCGGGCTGCCGTCCCAGCCCGTCTGGAGCAGGAACTCCACCGGCACCGTGTGCATCCAGCGATCGAGGTGCGCTGCGGCGTCGGGCAGGCCGCCGGCGTTGATCCGCACGATGCGCCCGGTTCCGTTGTCCTGGTTGAACAGCATCTGCAGCCCCTTCATGACTTCGGGGTGGTCCTCGGTGAACGCCTTGGACCCCACCTCGCCCTCCTCCTCGCCCGCCCAGTGGCCGGCGATGATCGTGCGGTCGGGGTGCGGCAGCACCTGCTTCAGGATGCGCATCGCCTCGAGCATGGTGATCGTGCCGGTGCCGTTGTCGGTGGCGCCCGACGAGCCGTCCCACGAATCGAAGTGCGAGCTGAGCACGACGTACTCGTCGGGGTGCACCGTGCCGGGAATCGTGGCGACGACGTTGAACACCGGCTGCTCGCCGAGCAGCGTGCCGTCGAGGTTCAGACGGAGCTTCGGGTGCTGGTCGTTCTCGGTGAGCCGGAACACCAGCCCGTAGTCCTCGCACGACAGCGTGATGGCCGGGGTCCTGGTATTATAAGTCTCGAATATCTCGCGGGTGCCCCAGCCGTTCTTCGGGCGCGACGTGACGATTCCGCCGGCCCCGCCCTGCTCCAGCCGCACGCCCAGCTCGCCGCCGCCCAGGGCCAGACTGTAGCCGGTGCCGCGCACGTTGCGCCCGCCCCACGAGCGCGCCAGCGCCTGCCGCACGCTGTCCATGCGGGCCGCGACCTCGGGGGCCGCGTTCTCCGCCCAGTCGTCGGTGGGGCGGCAGGTGGCCGGCGGCGCGTTGACCAGCACCAGCTTGCCCTTCGCCTGCGGCAGCCACCGCACGAACGCGTCGCTGTCGGCGAATTGGGGCAGCACGACGGTCTCATACACGACGTTCCTGCCGCCGGTGCCCGGGCTGTACCCCACCATGGTGCCCTCGAGCGTGCGCACGCGGGGGGCGACGAGGTCGATGTGCGACGGGCCGCGGATCCAGCCGCGCCAGGTGCCGAACCGCTCTTCCTTCGCGCCGATTCCCCAGGACTGGTACGTGCCGACCAGCCAGTCCTGGGCCCGCTTGAGGTCGGGGGATCCCATGAGGCGCGGCCCGAGAGAGTCGAACAGCACCTGCGACAGCCTCTCGGTGTGCGAGCTGTCCATGCCCAGCGCCCAGATGCGCCGGATGATCGGATCGTTCGTGGGAAAGGTCGGCGCGGTGGGAGAGAACGCCGCCGAGTTGTCGGGGGTGGCGCCGCCCGCGCCGAATCCGCCGCGCTGCGCCGCGGCGAGAGTGGGAAGCACGAGCAAGGCGGCCACGAGCGCCGGAATGCGACGAGACATGCGCCCTCCTGGGGAGCACGGGGGAATGTTCCGGTGGGACACTCACGATGCGTCGCGAAGTTGGGGGCGCGGCGCGGGGGCGGTCAAGGCCGCCCGAGGGGGAGGACGATGCGCGGCCGCGGGGCCGCCCCGCCTACTGGATGGCCAGGAGGTCGACGACGAAGACGAGCGTCGCCTGGCGCGGCACGTTGGGCGGACTGCCCGTCTCGCCGTACCCGAGCGAGGAGCGGATCACGAGCTGGCGGCGTCCGCCCACCCGCATGCCCATCAGCCCTTCGCGAAACCCCGGCACGAGGGCATTGGTCTGGAACGACACGCCGGTGCCGGAATCGAACAGCGTCCCGTCGGCCAGGTAGCCCGAGTAGGTCACCTGCACCGTGGTGTCCTTCACCAGCAGGGGACCGGTGCCGTTGATGATGTCCCGGTAGTAGAGGCCGTCGGGCGTCTTGGTCATCGTCGCCACGTTCACGTTGAGCGACGAGGCGAACGACTCCGTGGCGGGATCGCTCGCCGGCCCGAGCCCGGCCACGTCGTTGATGCAGGCCGTGGCGAGCAGGGCGAGGCCGAGCAGAAGCAAACGTCTCATGGATCCGGGAAGTGGAGGTGGAGCGGTGCCCCGAAAAATCGCCGATCGGCCGCCGCGGCGCTACTTGGTGCGCACCAGGGTGAGCTGCACGGTGCCGGGCAGTGCGCCCGCGGCCGGCGCGCCGACCGTGATCAGCGCCTCCTGCCCCACCGGCACGGCGAACGGGAAGTACGACACCCCGCGCGCGGTGAGTGCGACCGTGGCCGGGATGCTGCTCGACAGGGGGTGCGTGAGCAGGTTGAACCCCGAGGTGAATTCGACCGCGAGCGCCTGGCGCCAGTTCCAGCTGAGCTGGGTGTACTGCGGCGCGACGCCGGCCACGTAGTCGTCGGTGTACACCGAGGTGGCCCAGTCCCGGAAGTACGGCTCCGGATCGGTGCCGATCACGTGCTGCAGGTTCGGCAGTCCGATCGTGCTGTCGTTCACCAGCCGGTACCAGAAGTCGCCGTCGGTGCCCTGGACCCGGTCGCAGAGGTAGCGGAGGAAGTTCTCCACCGCCCCGCGCAGATACAGGTTGTCGTCGCCCTCGACCCCCACCGGCGCGTGCGTCTCGGGGCTCGTGAGGTAGGTCAGGAAGCGGGACGCGTCGCCGCGCTCGAATTCCCCGAACGCGCTGTTCACCTTGGGGTCGGCGAGCTGGGCCACGCCGATGTTCTGCCGAGGACCGAGCCCGGCGGCGCGATAGAAGATGAGATCCTCGGCGATGTGGCTCAGCCCCTCGTTGAGCCAGGTCTCCTCGTTCACCATCCCGGGCGGCACGTTCAGGATGTACATGCGCCGCGACGCGTTGATCAGGTGCTGATACTCGTGCCCGATGGTGCTGATCGCGTACTGGGTGACCAGCGCCTTGTTCTTCGAGATCGTGTTGCCGCCGTTGATCGTGCCGTTCGGGTCCGGCACGAGGACGTAGAACATGTTGGCGTAGTTGCTCCCCGGGCAGGGCGTGCCGGTGGTCGGATTCTGCGGCAGCAGGTCGCGCTCGTAGTAGAAGCCCAGCACCACGCCCTGGCTGGGGTCGGTGGTGAGCTGGTTCACCGCCTTGGTGAAGAAGATGACGGTGCGCTTGTTGCCGCCCAGCGGATACGGCGCGCCGAACGCGTTCGTGTCCACCGGATTCACCAGCGTGTCCATGGCCGCGGCGAATCCCGCGTACTCGGCGTCGGTGAACCCGCCCGCGGGGTTCGAGGTGTCGGCCACGACGGTGGCCGACTGGCTCACCGCCGCCACCCGTCCCGTGGCCATCGTGGGATTGGTGCAGTAGTCGTTGGCGTTCGTGTTGAGCTGCACCATGCTGCCGACCTGCACGGCGTCGGTGATCTGGCGCGACACGGCGGTGCCGGCGGCGCCGACGGTCTGCGCCGAGATCCCCGCCGCGGGCCGCTGCCGGAGAGCGCGGGCATACGCGCGCGCGCCCGCGACGTACGGTGGCGTGAGCGCCCGCTCGCGCCGGCGCAGCGCGTATTCGAAGGCCGTGTTGATCCGCGCGCCGGGCCCGGCGCCGGCGGGCGGGGCCATCATGGCCGATACGACGTTCGCCCCCGAGCCCAGCGCCGCCACGCCATTGCCCTGGACCTGCACGCCCACCGACGTGCCGATGTTGGTCGAGGCATTGTAGGCGATGAGCGCGAACTCGCTGCCCGCCCGGGTGGACTGCACGCAGAAATTGCCGCCCGGAAGGCTCACGTTCACCGCCGCGGCGGCGAGCGTGAGCACCGGCGCCGGCGACACCAGCGCGCTGTCGGGCGCCGCGCTTCCCGACGACGCCACGACGTAGGCGCCCACGGTGGCGCTGAGCAGGCTCACGTTGCCCGCGTTGTCCACCGCCACGGCCGACGGATTCCGCGACGTCCAGCTCACCGTTCCCGACACCGGGTTGCCGTACAGGTCCGACGTGGTGGCCGAGAGGTGCCCCTGCTGGCCGTTCGTGCACAGGGGCAGCGCGTGGGCCGAGGCGACGACCTTGGCCAGCGGGCCCGCCGTGCCGGTGGCCGCGAACGTCACCGGGGTCGCGACTCCGGACACCGAGGCCGACACCTGGTTGTTGCCGGCCTGCGTGCCCGCGGTGAGCACCGTCTGCGCGTTCCCGTTCGCGTCGGTGACCGACGCGGCGGGGTTGATCACGCCGTTGCCCGAGACGACGCTCCACGTCACCGACGCCCCCGTCACCGGCCGCGCCTTGGCGTCGGTGACGGTCACGACGAGCGGCTGCGGCAGGGCGGTCGCGACCTGCGCGGTCTGCGCGTTGCCGGACACGATCGCGATCGCGGCCGCGGGCCCGACCTTGTCGGGACCGGTCGCCCCGCCGCACGCGGCGAGGACGGCGAGCAGGGCGGCGCAGACGAGCGATCGCACCGGGGGGATGGCGCGCATGGAGAGTCTCGGCGTGGGAGCGGACGACATGGAGAACGGAAGAGGAGGGAGACCGGCGAGCCCTGGAATATTACCCCGGGAAGGGGGCCCGTTCCATGCGCCACGTCACCCGGCGGACGCGCGTCGGGCACAGGCGGCCAGGACGGCGGCTCCGCAGAAGATCGCCCCCTCCGCGGGCGCGAACCGCGGCGAATGCGCCGGCGTGGGCTCGCCCCCGGGCTCCCGCGCCCCGATCCGCAGGAAGCAGCCGTCCATCCGCTCCAGATAGAACGCGAAGTCCTCGGCGGCCATGTTCAGGAATCCGAGCGGCACGACCCCGGCCTCGCCAAGCACGCCGGCGGCGGCCTCCCGCGCCCAGGCCGACGCCCGCGGCGGGTTCACCAGCGGGGGCGTCCCCAGCTCGAGCTCCACCCGGGCGCTCAGCCGGTGCGCCGCGGCCACGCCTTCGGCCAGCCGCCGCACCTCGTCCAGCAGGAGCTGTCGCGTGGGCGCTTCGACGGCCCGCACGGTGCCCGTCAGCAGGGCGCGGTCGGGTATGACGTTCGCGGCCGAGCCGGCGTGGATGGCGCCCACCGTGACGACCCCGGCCTTGGCGGGGTTCAGCCGCCGCGAGACGATGGTCTGCAGCGCCTGGATCACGGCCGCCGCGCCCACGATGGGATCGGCCGACTCGTGCGGCCGCGCGGCGTGCGCCCCCTGCCCCGTGAGCTCGATGGTGAAGGTGTCGGCCGACGCCGCGAGCGGGCCGGCATCGGCCACGACCTGCCCGACCTCGAACCGCCGGTCCACGTGGCCGCCGAAGATGCAGGCCACGCCGTCCAGCGCCCCGCTCTCCATGACGGCGCGGGCGCCCTTCCCGGTCTCTTCGGCGGGCTGGAGCACGATCAGCACGTCCCCCATGGCCGGATCGCGCGCCAGCAGGCGGGCGGCGCCCACGGCCCACGTCGCGTGCACGTCGTGCCCGCAGGCGTGCATCACCCCGTCATGCGTGGACGCATATGGGAGCCCCGTGTCCTCGCGGATGGGCAGCGCGTCGATGTCGCCGCGGATGGCCACCCGCGGGGCGCCGGGCGTCCGGCCGGGGATCCGGGCCACGAGCCCCGTGCCCGCCACGCGCCGCACCGCGGCGCCCGGCACGCC
>JAGWRI010000051.1 GCA_028876525.1 Gemmatimonadota bacterium
CGAGCAGCCGGGCGAGGCGGGCGGCCACCGGCGCATCCACGGCGTCGAACGGCCGGGCGCGGCGCGGCGCCAGCGCGTCGGTCACGACGCCGCCCCCGATCGTGGCCAGCGGAGAGGCAAAGCGCAGCACGAAACGATCGCCGCCGCGCGCCACGAGGGGGGCGTCCAGCACGATGCGTACGGCGCGCGTCTGGCCCGGCCCGAAGGGACCGCCCGCGGCGGCGATGCGGGCGCCGACCTCGGCGGTTCCGAGGTGGAGCCGCACCGCGGTACGCGGGCCGAGCGCGCGCGGCGCGTCGGCGAGAAGGGTGGCGTCGGCGCGGAGCGCGAGCGTGGGCTCCCAGGCCGGGTCGGTGACGAGCACGTCGCCGCGGCGCACGTCGGCGACCTCGACGCCGGCCAGGGCCACGGCGGTGCGCTGTCCCGGGAGGGCGCGCTCGGCGGGCGCGCCGTGATTCTGGATGCCGCGCACGCGGGCGCCCGTGCCCGACGGCAGGACGCGCACCTGGGCGTCGCGGGCCAGCGACCCGCTCCACGTCGTTCCGGTAACCACGGTGCCGGTGCCGTGCACGCTGAACACGCGGTCCACGGGAAGGCGGAAGACGTCACCCGGATCGCGCGCCGCGACCGCGCGCAGCGCGCGCGCCAGGGCGTCGCGGACGGCGTCGAGCGCGGGGCCGTTTCCGGGCGCGACGCGCACGATGGGCGCGTCGCGGAACGGGGTGTCGCGCAACAGCGCGCCGACGTCCTCCTCGACCAGCGCGATCCATTCCTCGTCGGCGAGATCGCACTTGGTGAGCGCCACGACGCCGCCGCGCACGCCGAGGAGCCGGAGGATGGCGAGGTGCTCGCGCGTCTGCGGCTGGACGCCGTCGTCGGCGGCGACGACGAGCAGGCCGACGTCGATGCCGGCGGCGCCGGCGAGCATGGTGCGCACGAACGCCTCGTGGCCAGGCACGTCCACGACCCCCACCGTGCCGACGCCGTCGAGCTGGAGCGGGGCGAACCCGAGCTCGATGGTGATTCCGCGGCGCTTCTCTTCGGGCAGGCGGTCGGTGTCCACGCCGGTGAGGGCGCGGACCAGGGTGGTCTTTCCGTGATCGATGTGTCCGGCGGTGCCGACGATCATGCGCCGCTCCCCGTGCTCTGGCGCTCCCACAGCTCGAAGGCGCGCAGCGGGCGCCCGTCCACCACGTGGTGCAACAGGAACTCGCGCAGCAGCCGCAGGTGGGCGCGCGCCGCCGGGGCGTCGAGCGGGTCGGCCTCCCCGCCCCGGCTCCAGGCCTGGAGCGCCCGGCGTGCCTCGCCGGGCATGCGGCGTCCGCCGGGCGCGAGCCGGGCGCACCGTTCGCAGAGCAGGCCGCCGGCGGCGTGGGTGAACAGGGCCGGGGCCTCGTCGTCGAGGGGCGCGTTGCACTCGGCGCACTCGGCCAGCGCCGGGGCGAAGCCGAGCGCGCCGATCACGCGCCAGGCGCCGGCCAGGGCGGCGTCGACGGCACGCGACGGCGGCGCGGCCGCGATGGCATCGAGGGTGGCGGCGAGGGCGTCGAACAGCGCGGGGTCGGCGTGATCGCTCTGGAAGTGGAGCACCAGCTCGGCGATGGCCGATGCGCCGGCGAACCGGCCGAGGTCTTCGGCGAGGGCGGCGCGCGAGGCGACGACGTCGAATCCGGCCAGCGTGTCGAGGTCGCGCCCGGTGCGGGTGCTGAGCTGGGCGCTGCCCTGCGCGAACAGGTCGAGCGCGCTGCCGAACCGGCGCTGCGAGCGCCGGGCGCCCTTGGCGAGCGCGGAGCGCACGCCCCCCTCCCGGGTGGCGAGCCGCAGGATGCGCGACGATTCGAGGTAGTCGAACGCGTGCAGGACGATCGCGTCGCTCACCAGGAGAGGCATGGGGTCAAAGATAATCCCGCCGGCCGGACGGGGGGCGCCCGGCGGGGATCGGGAACGACGAGCATGAACAGCCGACGATGCGGATCAGCGCGTCCACGCCCTCCGGTGTCGGCGCTCGCGCGTCACATGGAGAGCCGGAGGCCGAAGAGGATCATTCGCCCGGGCGAGCGGAAGTTGAACACCGATTGATAACGCGCGCCGGTGAGGTTCTGCACGCGCGCGGTGAGCGTGCTGCCGCGGCCGTCGGGTGCGCGGTCGATCGGATACGAGGCGCCGAGGTCCACCCGCGTGTACGCCGGCAGGATGACCGGCAGGGCGGGATACGCGCGGAAGTCGCGGTCCTCGCGACGGCCGACGTAGCGCACGCTCAGGTCGAGCGACCCGCGGGCCGGTGATTCGGCGGCGAGGCCGGCGTTCCAGCTCGTCGCGGGGCGCCGGATCAGCGACTGCCCCAGGTGGTAGAGCCCGCCGCTGCTGGTGTCGAACCCGGCCGTGAGCACGCGAGTATCGAGGTGCGTGAATCCGAACGTCGCCGACAGCGCCGACGTGACGGTCGCCGCGACCTGATATTCGAGGCCCGAGGCGCGCGCGCGCGCCACGTTGCAGTAGCTGTAGCCGCAGGCGGTGGTGCCGCCGGTGTAGTCGATCATGTCGCGGAAGCTCTGCGAGAAGGCCGTGACGCCCAGCGTGAGACGCCCGGCGAGCACGCCCTGCTCCACCCCGGCGTCCCAGCTCCCGGCGCGCTCGGGGCGCAGATGCGGATTCCCGGTGACGTACCCGGTGGAGAAGTTCTCGTAGAAGGTGGGCGCGCGGAACGCGGTGCCGGCGCTCGCGCGCAGGCGGGTGCCGGCGGACGTGAGATAGTTCACGCCGGCGCGCCAAGTGCCGAAGGCGCCGAAGGCCTGGTCGTCGTCCACGCGGGCCCCGGCCACCACCGTGAGGCGCGCCAAGCCGGTGTACAGCGCCTGGGCGTAGGCGGCGTTGGTGCGGCGGTAGGCGGCGAAGGTGGAATTGTACGCGTAGCCGCTGGCCGAGCCCTGGAGCTGCGAGTTGTCGTCGGACGCCGACGCCGCCGCGCCGATGGTGAGCACGCCGCGCCCGGCCGGGTCGCGCAGGTCGACGCGCGCATCGGCGCCGTGGCGGCGGAGGTGGTCGAGCGAGAGGTACTGGTCGCCGCCCAGGGTGTCGGGCTGGTCGGTCGTCCCGCCGTCGGTCTCGTCGGACGCGAGCTGCAGCGTGAACGCGGTCGTGGGGGAGAACAGGTGGGCGTACGTCGCGCCGAGCACCACCGCGTCGCCGGCGTCGAAGGCGTTGTGGTCCACGACGTCGCCGGCGCTGTTGGTGGGATAGTGGTAGCGGGAGTCGGTGTAGCGCAGCGTGAAGCGGAGGCTGTCGGCGGCGCCCGGCGCGACGCCGGCTTCGGCGGACACGACGGTCTCGTCGAATCGATTGTTGAACGGGTAGATGCCGTCGGTGAGGTGGTGCGCGACCGAGAGCGAATAGTCGGCGGCGGCTCCGGCCGACGTCGTGGCGCCGCGGATGGACGCGGCGGCGTCGCCGGTGTGGTAGGTGCCGCCGCGGGCGGTGAGCGTGAGCCGCCGCGGCCCGGCGCCGCGGCGCGTGAAGATCTGCACCACGCCGCTCACGGCGTCGGCGCCGTAGAGCACGCTCGACGGGCCCCGCACGATCTCGATGCGGTCCACGTCGTCGGTGGTGAGCGTGCCCAGGTCGATCGCTCCGCCCGGGTCGTTCACCGGGACGCCGTCCACGAGCACCTTGACGTAGTCGCTCTCGCCGCCGCGCAGGAAGAGCGAGGTGGCGCCGCCGAACGAGCCGTTCCGCACGACCGTCGCGCCGGGGGTGCCGGCCAGCGCGTCGGCCACGGTGGCGATGCCCAGCGCGCGGAGCTGGGCGCCGGTGATGACCGTGACCGCGGCGGGAACGTCGCGCTGGGCGACGGGCACGCGCGTGGCGGTGGTGACGACGGGCCGGGCCCGTACCGTGTCGCGCGCCTGTGCCCGCAGCAGCACGGGGGTGGCCAGCGCGACGAGCCACGGCAGGCACCGGTATGACAGATCTTTCATGGTCGGGGTTGTGGGAGGGTGGAGGGCGGCGCCGCCCGCGCGCGCCGGCGCAGCGGCACCAGCGCCGGTGCGCCCACGGCGGGGTCGCGCGTGACCACGAGTGGCCACCCGTACACGCGCTCGAGGATCTCTCCCCGCATGACGTCGTCCGGCGCCCCGGACGCCGCCACGGACCCTTCGTGGAGCAGCACCAGCAAGTCGGCGAATCGCGCCACCAGATTGAGCTGGTGGCTCACCAGCAGCACGGCCATGCCGGCGTGGGCAAGCTGGCCGAGCAACTCGAACGCTTCCATCTCGTGGGCGACGTCGAGGTAGGTGGTCGGCTCGTCGAGCACGATCGCCTCGCCGCCCTGCGCCAGCGCGCGCGCGATGCGCGCCCGCTGCCATTCGCCCCCGGACAGCGTGTCCACCGCCCGGTCCAGGAGCGGCGCGACGCCGGCCAGGGCCACCGCGCGCTCGATGGCCGCGTGATCCGCGGCCGCGGTGGCGCGCCAGGCGCCCCGGTGCGGGAACCGGCCCAGCGCGACGTAGTCGCGCACCGGCGTCGGGAAGGCCAGCTCCTCGCGCTGCGTGACCACGGCGACCCGCCGCGCCACCTCGGCACGCGACAGCCCGCCCAGGGGCTGGCCGTCGATCGCGATGGTGCCCGCGGCCAGCGGCTGCCGGCCGAGCAGCGCGCGCACGAGCGTGCTCTTGCCGCTCCCGTTGGGGCCCACGATGGCCGTCATGCGCCCGCGCCGGGCCTCGAAGGTCACGTCGTGCACCGCGTCGCGCGGCGCGCCGGGATACCGCACGACCACGCCCTCGAAGGCGATCACCGCAGCCTCCGGAGCTGAACGAGGAAGAAGGGCACGCCGATGACGGCCGTCACGGCGCCCAGCGGCAGCTCGGCGGGGGGCAGCGCGGTGCGCGCCACGAGATCGGCCGCCAGCACGAGCGCCGCGCCGACCAGCGCGCTGCCCAGGATCACGCCGCGGTGCGCCCCCGCTCCGAGGCGGCGGGCGATGTGCGGCACGACGAGCCCCACGAATC
>JAGWRI010000052.1 GCA_028876525.1 Gemmatimonadota bacterium
GGGGAGAATGAGCGTTGTAAGCTACCGCTAAGTGCTACCAGTCACAAGGTTTGCCCGCCACCCAGCTGCGCCGGCACAGGGGGGCGCCAAACCAATACGGGAGTTCGCGATAGTCCTCGGCGTCGAACAGTGCGAGGTCGGCCGAGAATCCGGGCGTGATCTGCCCCACCGACTCGGCCAGCCCGAGCGCGGCGGCGCCGTTCACGGTGGCCGCGACGAGGGCCTCGGCGGCGCTGAGCCGCAGCTGGCTGACGCCGAGGGTGAGGACGGTGGGGAAGTGGAGGGTGGGCGAGGTGCCGGGGTTGAAGTCGGTGGCCAGGGCAACGGGCACCCCGGCCTCGATGAGGCGGCGCGCGGGGGCCTGCCCCGCCCGGCCGAGGAAGGTCATCGTGGCGGGGAGGAGGGTGGCCACGGTGCGCGCGGCGGCGAGGGCGGCGATGCCGGGGTCGGAGATGGCGGCGAGGTGGTCGGCGGACGTGGCCTGGAGCTCGGCCGCCAGCTCGGCCCCGCCGGAGGGGGAGAGCTCGTCGGCGTGCAGCTTGAGCCCCAGTCCGGCGGCGCGCGCGGCGGCGAGGATCTCGCGCGATTCGTCGGCGGTGTAGACGTGGGTCTCGCAGAAGACGTCGGCGAAGCTGGCCAGGCGCTCGGCGGCGACCCGCGGGATCATCTCGTGGATTAGCGTATTGATATACGCCCGGCGGCCGCCCGCCGTGGCCCGGGCCTCGAGCGGGATCTCGTGCGCGCCGAGGAAGGTCGGCACCAGGCGCAGCGGGAGGTCGCCCGCCAGGCGGCGGATCACGCGCAGCATCTTGAGCTCGTCGTCGAGCGCGAGGCCGTACCCCGACTTCACCTCGACCGTCGTCACGCCGCTCCGGGCCAGGGTGCGCAGGCGGCCGCGGGCCAGCGCGTACAGCTCGTCTTCGGAGCGCTGGCGCAGGTCGCGCACCGAGGCGTGGATCCCGCCTCCGCGGCGGGCGATCTCCATGTAGTCCAGGCCGGCGGCGCGCATCTCGTGCTCGGCGGCCCGGCCGCGCCCGAACACGGCGTGGGTGTGCGAGTCCACGAATCCCGGGGCGAGCACGCCCCGGCCGCAGTCCACGACGTCGGCTTCCGGATAGGCGCGGCGGACGTCGTCCTCGGGCCCCACGGCGTCGATCCGATCGCCGCGCACGGCGACGGCCAGCCCGGTGCGGGCGGCGACGTCGTCCATCGCGCCGCCGCGGCGCGCTTCGGCGCGCCCGGCGCAGGTCACCACCTGCGACGCGTTCACGAGAAGGAACAGGCTCATGCCGGGCCCTCGACTCGGGTGCTGCCCATGACGTCCTGCACGCGCGACCACTCCAGCGGCGCCTGCGCCTCGCCGCGGCAGGCATAGTAGCAGGCGTCGCAGTTGATGGGACGGTAGCGCGCGTAGTCGCGCCAGTGGAAGTCGGTCGGGAAGTCCGGGCAGCGCTTGACCCGCCCGACGGGGTCGATGTGGATGGTGCGGATCCCCGAGCGGCACGGCTCGGTGAGCCCGCCCCGAACGTACCGCGGGATCTGGCGCAGGTAATAGTCGGAGCTGGTGATCACCCCGCGGTGGGCCTTCTTGAAGGCGAGCAGCTCGGCGACGAGGTCGTCCAGCTGCCGGAGGTCGGCGTCGCCCAGCAGGGGCTCGCGATTGCCGTTCTTGGCGTCGGTGTACACGCTGAGGTTGACGCCGACGCCGAGGGCGCGGGCGCGGTGCACGAGGGGGAGGATCTGGTCCAGGTTGTCGTGCTTGATGACCGTGTTGAAGCGGATGTTGTCGATGCCGGCGGCCTGGAGGTCGGGAACGGTGCGGAAGATGCGATCGGCCAGGCCGGGGATGCCGCGGGCCCGGTCGTGCCGCTCGTCGAGATAGTCCAGCGAGATGTTGAACTGGTGCACGCCGGCGTCCCACAGCGCGCGCGCGCGCTCGGCGGTGAGCATGGCCCCGTGCGTGATGAGCGTCACGTACGTGAGCCCCACGGCGTCGGACACGGCGCGCACCACGGCCTCGAGGTCGCGCCGCAGCAGCGGCTCGCCGCCGGTGAACGTGACCATGAGCGGATTGAAATAGCGGGCGGCGTCGGCGAAGCTCTGCAGCTCGTGCTCCCGCGCGTTCGGGTGGGTCTTCCAGTAGTCGCAGAACCCGCACCGGGCGTTGCAGCGGAGCGTGACCTCGAAGTGCACCAGCACCGGCCGCCGCCGGGCGACGAGCCACGCGTACTTGCCGATGAACAGCGGAACGTGGTGGGGCCTGAAGCGCGAGGTGAGCATCCCTGGAAGCTAACGGCCGGCGGGCGACGGTCGCCCGCCGGCCGTCACCCGTCGGTGAGCATCGGCAGCCGGAGGTGCTCCCGGCGCGCCGTCTCCAGCGCCTCCGCGTAGCCGGCGTCGGCGTGGCGGGCCACGCCGAGTCCGGGATCGTTGGTCAGCACCCGCTCGAGCCGCACGCGCATCTCGGGCGTGCCGTCGGCCACGATGACCTGCCCGGCGTGGAGCGAGTTCCCGATGCCCACGCCCCCGCCATGGTGGAACGAGACCCACGACGCGCCGCTCGCCACGTTCAGCATGGCGTTGAGAATCGGCCAGTCGGCCACCGCGTCGCTGCCGTCCTTCATCTTCTCGGTCTCGCGGAAGGGCGACGCCACGCTCCCCGTGTCGAGGTGGTCGCGGCCGATCACGATCGGGGCCGAAATCTCCCCCCGGGCCACGAGGTCGTTGATCGCGACGCCGAACCGGGCGCGCTCGCCCTGGCCCAGCCAGCAGATGCGGGCCGGGAGCCCCTGGAAGTGCACGCGTTCGCCGGCCAGCTCGATCCACCGGCGCAGCTGCGCGTCATGCGGGAACAGGTCGAGCACGAGCCGGTCGGTGCGCCGGATGTCCGCCGGATCGCCCGACAGGGCGGCCCAGCGGAACGGCCCCTTCCCCTCGCAGAACAGCGGCCGGATGTATTCGGGGATGAAGCCGGGGATGTCGAAGGCGTTCGCCACACCGCGGTCGAACGCGACCGTGCGGATGTTGTTGCCGTAGTCGAACGCCACGGCCCCCCGCGCCTGCAGCGCGAGCATCGCCGTGACGTGCACGGCGATGGACTGCTCGGCCAGCGCGACGTAGCGCTTCGGGTCGGTGCGGCGCAGCTCGGCGGCCTGGGCCAGCGTGTGGCCCGCCGGCACGTAGCCGTTGAGGGTGTCGTGGGCGCTGGTCTGGTCGGTGAGTGCGTCGGGGACGATGCCGCGGGCCACCAGCTCGGGCAGCAGTTCGGCGGCGTTGCCGACCAGTCCCACGGAAAGGGCGCGCCCGGCCGAGCGCGCTTCCATTACCAGGGTCAGGGCCTCGTCCAGCGTGTGCGCCTTGCGATCGCAATACCCCGTGGCGAGGCGCTTGTCGATGCGCGCCTCGTCCACCTCGATGCCCAGGAAGGCGGCGCCGTGCATCGTGGCGGCGAGCGGCTGGGCGCCCCCCATGCCGCCCAGGCCGGCGGTGACCACGAGGCGGCCGGCGAGCGTGCCGCCGAAGTGGCGGCGGGCCATCGCCCCGAACGTCTCGAAGGTGCCCTGCAGGATGCCCTGCGAGCCGATGTAGATCCACGACCCGGCGGTCATCTGGCCGTACATGATGAGGCCGGCCCGCTCCAGCTCGCGGAAATGGTCCCAGTCGGCCCACCGGCCGACGAGATTCGCGTTGGCGATGAGCACCCGCGGGGCGCCGGGGTGGGTGCGGAACACGCCCACCGGCTTGCCGCTCTGGACTATTAGTGTTTCGTCATCGCCGAGGGTGCGGAGCGTGCGCACGATGGCGTCGAACGCCTCCCAGCTGCGCGCGGCGCGGCCGGTGCCCCCGTACACGACCAGGTCGTCGGGGCGCTCGGCCACCTCGGGGTCGAGGTTGTTCATCAGCATGCGAAGGGCGGCTTCCTGCTGCCACCCGCGGCACGAGATCGCGGTGCCGCGGGGGGCCCGCACGGGCCTCGGGCCCGCGGGAGACGCCGGACGGGGCGGCATGGTCGAGGTCATGGCCGGCTCGCGGAAACGGTGAAGTGGTCGTCGGCGATCGCGGCGGCCAGCCGGGCGATGTCGCCGGCCAGCACCCGGTCGCCCTCCAGCGGCGGCACGAGCGCGCGGACGGTGGCGCGGCCGCGCGCGGCGCCCCGCCCCGGCTCGAGCGGCGCCCGGTAGTCGAGGCCCTGCGCGGCGCACATCAGCTCGATGGCCAGCACGTGGCGCACGTCGTGCACGATGCGCCGCAGCTTCCACGCCGCGGCCATCGCCATCGGCACGACGTCCTCCTTGCTGCCGTCGGTGGGGATGGTGTCCACGCTCGCCGGATGGGCCAGGACCTTGCACTCGCTGGCCAGCGAGGCGGCGGTGACCTGGGCCATCATGAACCCGGAGTGGACGCCGGCGTCGCGGGCGAGGAACGGCGGCAGCCCCTGATTGAGATCGGGGTGCACCAGCCGGTCGGTGCGCCGCTCGGACATCGTGGCCAGGTTGGTGAGCGCGATGGCGAGCACGTCGAGGGCCATCGCCACCGCCTGGCCGTGGAAGTTCCCCCCGCTGAGCAGCGTCCCGTCGTCGAACACCAGCGGGTTGTCGGTGGCCGCGTTCAGCTCGCGCCCCACCACCCCCTCGGCGAACTCGATGGCGTCGAGCACCGGGCCGTGCACCTGCGGCATGCACCGGAGGGCGTACGCGTCCTGCACGCGGGGGTCGCCGTCGCGGTGCGACTCGCGGATCTCGCTCCCCTCGCAGAGCGCGCGGAGCAGCGCGGCCGACGCGATCTGGCCGCGCTGCCCGCGCACCTCCTGGATGCGGGCGTCGAACGCCACCGGCGTGCCGAGCAGGGCGTCGAGCGACATCGCGCCGGCCACGTGGGCGGCGTCCCACAGCTGGCGGGCATCCCGGAGGGCGAGCGCGGCGATGGCGGTGTGGGCCTGCGTGCCGTTGATCAGGGTGAGCCCTTCCTTGGGGCCCAGGACCAACGGCGTCAGCTCGGCCTCGCGCAGCCGCTCGTCGGCGGGCCCGCGGGTGGCCCCGCGCAGCAGATCGCCCTCGCCGATCAGCGCCAGCGCCAGATGGGCGAGGGGCGCGAGGTCGCCGCTCGCCCCCACGCTCCCCTGCTCCGGCACCGGCGGGTAGAGGCCGGCGTTGAGCATGCCCAGCAGGAGGTCGGCGAGGTCGGCGCGGGCGCCCGAGTGCGCCTTGGCGATGACGTTCGCCCGGAGCAGCATCATCGCCCGGACCTCGCGCTCGGGCAGCAGCGGGCCCACGCCGGCGGCGTGGCTCCGCACGAGGTTCACCTGCAGCTCGGCCAACCGGTCGCCGGGAATCGCGACGTCCGACAGCTTGCCGAATCCGGTCGTCACGCCGTACACCGGGGCGTTGCGCCGCACCAGCTCCGCCACCACGGCCTGCGTGCGCGCGATGCGCGCGCGCGCGTCGGGAGCCAGCGTCGCGGGCGCGCGGTGCGCGGCCACGGCCACGACGTCGCCGATGGTGAGGGAGTTGCCGTCCAGCACCACGGGAGTTGTCATGGGCGGAACATCTCCGGCGGCCCGGGACAATTCAAGGCCCGCGGCCGGCTAGTACCCGCCAGCCGCCGACCGGTAGGTGCCCTTGTTGTAGTTGAACTTCAGGTCCGGCTCGGCGGTGAGCGCGATCTGGAAGGAGAACGAGAAGTTTCCGTTGGGCGACTGCGTGAACGAGAAGATGGCGCGCCAGTCGTGCAGGTCGCGCACCAGCTGGACGTCCTGGCTGGCGAACTTGTGCTGCACGAGGTTGTAGGTGGTGCGCCACGCCGCCGACCACTTGTCGGTGAGCGGAAAGTTGACGCTCGTGCCCACCGACGAGGTCGGCGGATTGAGGTACACCGGGCCGCCGGCGGCTGTGTTCGGGATCGGCGAGTCGAGCGTCGGCGCCGTGCTCTGCTGCTGGACGCACAGGTCGTACGCCGGCGGGTTGTACGACGGGCTGTTGGGGTCCTTGAACGGCAGGCAGTAGATGGTGGGGTCGGCGTTGATCACCGTGCCCCCCTTGGGCGGCCGCTGGCGCGCCATGCTGAAGTTGAACGACGCCGACCAGGTGCGGGACACCGGCGGCAGGTAGATCGTGTTCCGGGACTGCAGTCCCGCCACCGGCTGCGACGCCATCTGCTGCGCGAACTGCTGATCGGGGTTGAGCTCGTCGCCGTTCACCGGAGCCGCCGGCTTGGCCGTGCTGTCCTGCGACACGCCGACCATGCGGAGCAGGAACCCGAACGGATTGTGCTCCTGGCTGATCGAGAAGTTGGCGGAGAGGGAATTCTGATAGGGACTGAACACCGCCGTGTCGCTCAGCGGACTGCCCTGGAAGAGCGAGTAGCCGACGTTCACCGACATCCCCGGCACGAGGTCGGAGCTCAGGCTGTAGCTGAACGCGTCGCTGGAGATGCCGGCGATCGCCCGGTGCGTGGCCGCGGCGCGCTCGAAGTCGTAGGTGAGCGGCGAGAAATTGAGCGACAGCAGCCGGATCGGGGTCGAGCCCCGGCTGGCCCCCGGGTTGAGCGTGTCCTCGTGCGACTTGAGCTTGGCCTCGAACGTCTGCGAGAGCGTCAGCGACACCGCCTTCTGGGCCAGGGAGCCGAGGTAGTGGGCGCGCGTCCGGCCGGTGGCCGCGAGGTAGGCGTCGCTCACCGACGCCGGCGGCGCGTAGGAGAAACTGAGCTGCGGCGAGATCGTGTGGCGGAAGCGCGCGAACGGCCCGATGCCCGGGAACAGCCCGTAGATCGTGGGCGAGATGCCGAGGCCGAACGTCGGACGCTTGGACTGATGGACGAACTGGCCCCCGGTGTACTGGCTGCGCACCCAGAACGGCCCCGGATCCACGTTCTGGAACCCGAGGCTCGGCGACAGGTTCAGCACGTTGTGCCCCAGCTGCGGGAGCGAGAAGCTCGGCGTCCAGTTCACGTCCGTGCGGTACGTGCTGGCGAACACCCGGCGGTAGTGCACCGAGGTGTCGCTGGGGTTCGGATAGACGATGTACTCCTGCGGGAACAGGTTCTGCTGGTCGTTCACGGTGAACGAGTTCTGCAGCTTGAACCCGAAGATCTCGATCGGCGTGTCGAACGACAGCTGGCTCTGGTAGCTGCTGCGCTTGACGCTCACCGAATCGAGCGTGCCGGCCGGCGAGGTGCCGTAGCGCTGGCTGAACAGGCCGGTCTGGTCGATGTTGAGGCTCGAGCTCGCGCTGTAATGGAAGCCCGGCGACCAGGTGAGCCACGACGCCAGCTCGATGGGGCTGGAGCTGATGCTGATCGTGGGAAAGGCCATGTCCACCTGCGACCGCCCCGGGTACTGCTTGCGCGTGCCGCCGATGCTGATCGAGGCCGGCCCGATCTTCTGCTGGTAGTTGATGGACGACGAGATCGTGGCCAGCGCGGCGTACGGATTGAAGGTGTTCTGGCGCTGCAGCTGCGTGCTCGTGACGTAGTTCATGTTCATCGTCAGCGAGCTGTTGCGCGAGAACTGCTGCGAGTGCGCCCAGCTGAGCGCGAGGTTGGTCTGCCCGTTGCGCTGCTCGGTGTACGACGACGCGATCTGCCCGTTCAGGAAC
>JAGWRI010000006.1 GCA_028876525.1 Gemmatimonadota bacterium
CTGGCGACGGAGCGCGCGCGTGTGGCGGAACGGATCTATGCCACGGCCGGCGAAGAGTTCAACATCAACTCGAACGCACAACTTCGGCGCATTCTCTTCGAGAAAATGCAGCTCCCAATCGTCAAGCGGACCGCCAGCGGCCCCTCGACGGACGCGGCCGTGCTGGAGCGCCTCTCGGAGGAAGGGCACGAACTGCCGTCGCTGATCATGGAGTACCGGGAGCTGGCGAAGCTGCAGAGCACGTACATCGATGCGCTGCCGAACCTCGTGAACCCGCGAACGGGGCGCCTCCATACGTCGTTCAACCAGACCGTGGCGGCAACGGGCCGGCTGTCGTCGAGCGACCCGAACCTGCAGAACATCCCCGTGCGCCGGACTCTGGGCCGGGAGATCCGGCGGGCGTTCATCCCGCGGCGTGGGTGGCAGATGATCAGCGCCGATTACTCGCAGATCGAACTGCGGCTCCTGGCGCACCTGTCCGGCGATCCAGCGTTCGTGGATACCTTCCGCGAAGGTGGCGACATCCACCGGGAGACCGCGGCCGTAATCTTCGGCGTGGCGAATGACGCCGTGACGTCCGAGATGCGTGGGCGAGCGAAGACGATCAACTTCGCCACCCTGTACGGGCAGGGAGCCCACGCCCTGTCGCAACAGTTGCGCATCCCGCACGCCGAAGCGAAGGAGTTCATCGAGCAGTACTTCACGCGCTTCACGGGCGTTCGCGGGTTTCTCGATGCGGCGGTCGAGTCGGCGAGAACGCTGGGATATGCGGAAACGATCTTCGGACGCCGGCGCTACATCCCGGAACTGCGCGATCGAAACTTCAACATCCGGGCTTTTGGCGAACGCACGGCGCAGAACACGCCCATTCAGGGATCGGCCGCCGACCTGATCAAGATCGCGATGATCCGCATCGCGTCTCGCCTCGAGGGCGACCGACTCGAATCCGTCATGTTGCTGCAGGTGCACGATGAGCTCGTGTTCGAAGCGCCGCCGGCGGAAGTCAGCGGACTGAGCGCGCTCGTGCGAGAGGAAATGGAACATGCGGCGACGCTTCGGGTGCCCCTGGTCGTGGATATCGGGGTGGGGCCGAACTGGCTCGAGTCGAAGGGGTAGTCGGGCGGATCAACCAAGGGCGGGGATGTCGCAATTTGCGGCATTCTGGGCGCTTCGACCGCGGCCTGACCGCTGTCAAGAATTGAGGCGCCTATGGCAAGTGCTGGTTGCGCATTGAGTTAGACCATATATTAGAACCGGGCACCCGGCTTGCCCTTTGAGCGGACTTGAAAGGCAAGGCATTCCCGGTACTAACCTCCTTCGGTTCGGGATCTATGCGCCAACGACGGCACGGATTCACCCTGATCGAATTGTTGATCGTCGTGGTGATCATTGGCATTCTGGCGGCGATCGCCGTTCCCAAGTTTCAGAGTACGAAAGGGAAGGCGTATGTCGCGTCCATGAAGAGCGATCTGCGGAATCTCGCCGTCGCGGAAGAGGGATACTACTACGACCACCGGATCTACAGCACCATACTGGATTCGCTGTCGTTCAGCCCTTCACATGGCGTGATCCTGACGATCGTGCAGGCGGATTCTAGCGGATGGTCCGCGACATCCACCCATCCGAACGCCTATCCGCACATGTGCGCGGTCTTCTACGGATCGATCACCCCAGTAGCGCCGGCCACGGTAGACGGCGAAGTCGCGTGCCAGTAGCGACGGATCGGGAAATGGTGTGAGCTCAGGGAACGCATCGGGAGCGCCTTCCTATCTGGAATTCCGTTCGCGGCGCGCCGGCATGATTCACGCCATGGACGGCGGCCTGTGGCTCCATCGTCACATGTGGGAAGGGCGCCCCATGGCTCATCTGGTGTCTACGAGCCGAGAACTGCTCGTGGCGTACGGCCTGGCGGTGGGCCTCCCCGAAGGCCGGCTGCAATTCAAACCACTGCGCGATCCGCGGACCCGTGAGCGTCGCGACGCCTGGCACTGGGATCTTGGCGGCCCGTATCTCCCGCCGTCCCGCGACTAATCCGCTGCCGCCACCCGGACAGGGACCTGCGTGGTGACCGCGCGATCCGGCACGCCCCGCAGGAGAAACGCGGCGACGACGAACATCACGCCGATCGTGCCTACCGCCGCCCGGTAGGCGAAGCCGGTACCGAACGAAGGTTCAAGCGCGTCGATGGTGAACCCCCCAATGAGCGGCCCCGCTACCGCGGCCGCTCTCGCGGAAAGGAGCATGAGGCTGAAGTAGCGGCCGGCTTCCTCCTGCGGGATCAGGCTGAGCAGCACGGGCTGTTCGGCTGTGGGAACGCCGCCAAAGACCAGGCCGATGCAGAAGCCGATGACCCAGAAAGCACGGCGCGAGGGAATTCGGTTCGGCGCTGGAATCCCACGACCTTCACCGCGTAGAGGCTCATGAATGCGATGATCGTTCCGATCGCGTCCTGATAGAGGAGGGACGTGAGGATGAACCGAATGGCGCCGGGATGCCGGCGTGCGTCGCGGAGCGTATGCCCGACCTCGGTGAACGCCTGCCGCCAGGCAATGGGCGCGCGCGTCCGAGCGGGTGCGTGATCGCGGCAGACGAGGATCAGCGGCAGGGAGAACAGGGAGAAGGTGCCACCCGTCGGGACGAACGTCGCGACGCGGCCACCGGTCGAAGTGAAGGGAATGAGCCGGCGCAGTACGTGCACCATTCCGTCGCTGAGCGATCCGACGACGGGCAGGGCGTGATTGAAGAAGGGTACGACGACCAGCACGCCGACGATCGACCCCACGTATCCCAGCGCGGCGCCGAACCCGGACAGCCGGCCCTGCTCTTCTCCCGGCACGAGGTCGGGCATCATCGCGTTGTCGAACGGAAGGGCGGCCTGATACGTCGCGTTCGCAATGACGAATGCCAGCAACACCCATTTCAACTGAACGAACCCCGGATGCCACCCAGGCGGCGCAACCACGGGGTGCGGGACCTCCGCTCCCATGAGGGGGAGCGTCCGCTGTCCGAGAATGCCGATGACCACGCAGCAGACACAACACGCGACCGTGAACCAGACGACCCACGGCTTGCGTCGGCGCCGAGCGTCGGAGACGGCACCAAGCACGGGGATGACTGCGATGACAAGGAGCGCGGCGAGCGCGCTGGCGGCCCCGTACATCATGCTCGACGCGCCAAGGTCACTCACGAGCCGCGCGGAGAAGTACAGCGTGGCGACGTTCATCGAAAAGGTCGCGTTCGCGAAATCGTATGAAGCCCAGCTCCAGCGTTCGAGCGCCGAAGCGCGAAGCGGAACACGATCGACGGACAGCACGGCCGCACCGGTGTCGGCGGACGACACGCGAGCCTCGTGAAGCCGGGACGGGTAGTACGGCGACGGCGGGGATGGCCAACCGAGGCCTCCGGTCAGACGTCCGACCGGGCGAGCATCGCTGGAGCGACGCCGCGAGGGGAGAACATAAGCGCGAGGAGCGTGAGGAGATACGGGAGCATCAGCACCAGCTCGTATCGAATCGGCCACCCCATGGCCTGCACGACGTACTGCATCGCGGTGGCCACTCCGAACACGAGCGCGCCAATCATGATGCCAAGCGGCGTCCACCGCCCCAGCACGACGATCGCGATGGCGATGAACCCCCGGCCGGCCGACATGCCCTCGGCGAACGTGCCGGCCTGTGCCAGCACGAGCACCCCGCCGGCAAGTCCTCCCAGGGCCGAGCCGACGGTGACGGCCGCGGCGCGCAGTGGGCCTGCGGCGATTCCCGCGGCGCCTGCCGCCGCGGGCGACTCGCCGACGGCGCGAAGGGCGAGCCCGACTTGTGTGCGGTACAGGAACCACCAGAGTATCGGGATGAGGAGATAGGCGAGGTAGAACACCGCTGGTTGGTCGAACAGAGCCGAACCGACCCCCGGAATGGCCGCGAGGACCGGAATGCGAAACGGGGCCGACGTCGGGAGGGTGAGCGCGACCCCCGTGGCGCCATAGACACCGCGATAAACGGCGCCGGTCACGCCGAAGGCCAGCAGCGTGGCCGCCGTTCCGGTGAGGATCTGATCGGCACGCACGACGACGACGAACAAGGCCATGAGCAGGCCCACCGCCGCGCCGGCGCACAGCGCCGCGGCGTATCCGCCGGCGAGCCCCCACGGGCCGACGCCCAACGTCGCAGCCAGAGCCCCGGCAATCACCGCGCCCTCCAGCCCGATGTTGAGGATTCCCGCGCGCTCGCTCAACAGCTCCCCGCCCGCCGCAAGGAGCAGAGGGACCGTCGTACGCACCGACGCCGCGACGAGCGGATCCACGGCCATCACGACGCCGCGTCCCGTAAATGCCGGTTGCCGGCGCGGGCGCGAATCGACGCCCCGGCCACGAGGATCAGAATCAACGCCGCTTCGACCACGGAAGCCCAGACGGATGGCACGCCGGCGTCTCGTTGCATGGCCGTCGCTCCCGTTTCCAGGGCCGCGAACAACACCCCCGCGAACACGACGCCTACGGGGTTCAGACCGGCGAGCACGGCTACGGCGATTGCGGTGAACCCATAACCCGGCGAGAGGTTGTCGTAGAGCGCGTAGGTCACCGCTGTGATCTCGATCGCGCCGGCAAGGCCCGCCAGAGCGCCGCTAGCCAGGAAGGCCCAAGCCGCGACACGCGTCACGCGCACGCGACCCGTGACCGCTGCCGCGAACGGATTGGCACCGACGATCCGCAGGCGAAATCCGGCCGCGGTTCGAGCCAGGAACCACCAGACGGCGCCGGCCAGGACGAGTGCCAGTGCGAGCCCCCAGTGCAATTGCGTCGTGGGACCGAACGTCGGAAGGCGCGCCACCGACGGAAGCGTCGCCGACTGGGGATAGATGTGCAGCGGCTCCTGCAGGGGCCCGCGCACGAGGAATGCCACCAGATCGGTGGCCACGAAGTTGAGCATCAGCGTGCTGATCACTTCCAGAACCCCGAAGCGAGCGCGCAGCAGCGCCGCGACGCCGGCCCACAACGCGCCGGCGGCGGTTCCCAGGATCAGCGCCGCCGGAAGCGATGCGTGGCCAAGGGCGGCGCTCCATTCAAGGCCGACGTAGGCAGCCGCCGTAGCGCCGGCCAGCAGCTGGCCGTCGGCCCCGATATTGAAGACGCCGGCCCGAAAGGCGATGGCCACCCCAAGACCGGTGAGGATGAGCGGCACGGCACGAACCAGCGTCCCGGAGGTGAACCCGTACCAGCTGCCGATAGACCCGAACCAGAACGCCGAAACGGCGGACACCCCGTACCACGCCGCAAGCAGCGCCGCGCCGGTGGCGAGCACCACGAGAACGACCGCCGGAGCGGCCCATGGTGAGTCGAGGAACGAAACCACTCCGGCCCAGCGGTCGGCCCGGCGCGCGGTGGTCGCCATCACCCTGCGCCCACCATGGCGCGCCCGACGCCATCCCGGTCCGGCGGAACCTCGCGCACGATTCCCGCATGAACGACGAAGATCCGCTGCGCCAGCGCCAGGATTTCGTCGAGGTCGGCGGAATGAACCAGAACGGCCGCCCCTTCCGCGGCCGCTTCGCGCAACCGCCGATGGATCGAAGCCGTGGCCTGCAGGTCGAGGCCACGCGTCGGATTCTCCACTACGAGAACATCGGGCCGGGCATCCAGCTCCCGGCCGAGCACGAACCGCTGCTGATTCCCGCCCGACAGAGATCCCGCCGTGTCGCGTGGGGAACGCGCCTTGACATCGAACGCCGCCATGACCGCCTGCGTCCGGCCACGCATGGCAGGCCAGCCGATCAACCCGGTTCGAGCCCCGGCGCCGTGCAGCGCGAAGTTCTCGTAGAGGGGAGCATCGAGGATCAGGGCATCCCGATGGCGATCGCCCGGAACGAATGACACCCGCCCCGGAATTTCGAGAATGCCTTCCGTCGGCTGTCGCACACCGGCGAGAGCCTGCAGAAGCTCGTGGTGCCCCGACCCCTCCACGCCGGCAATGCCCACGATTTCACCAGCCCGGACGGAGAACGTCGCGTCCACGATCCGGCGCTCCCCACGGTCTCCGCGAACGGCAAGACCGTGCGCCCGCAAAACCGGCTCTCCGGTGGCAGGCGCCGGCGGCGTGGCCCGAGTGGCGTCGTCGGTCCCGTCGGACTTGGGAAACATGGCGGCGGCCAGAGTCGACAGCGTGAAGCCGGTCGCGGGTCCGGACGCGATGCGACGCCCCCCGCGCAGCACGGTGACATCGTCGGCTACCGCGAGGGCTTCCGCGACCTTGTGGGTCACGAGCACAACCGTGCCGCCTTCTCGCGCGAACTGCCGCAGCCATGCGAGCAACGCGGCGGCCTCAGCGGGGGCCAGCACGGCCGTGGGCTCGTCGAGAATGAGCAGACGCGCGCCGCGGGCGAGCGCCCGAACGATCTCGACGCGCTGCTGCGCTTCGACAGGAAGGTCCGCAACCCGGGCATTCGGATCCACCGCGAGCCCCGCCGACTGGGCCGTGATCCGAACCTGCTCGGTCGCGACCCGTGGGCGGTAACGGCCTTGCCCCCCGAGCGCGACGTTTTCGGCGACCGTGAAGGCCCCGACGTTCGCGAAATGCTGCTGCACCATCCCGACGCCGAGACGCACGGCGTCACGCGGCGACCGGATCGCGATCTCGGCCCCGTCCAGTCGGATCGTGCCGCGATCTGGACGCACGAGCCCAAAGAGCACGCCCATGAGCGTGGACTTCCCTGCACCGTTTTCGCCGAGGAGCGCGTGGACACGGCCCGCGCCCAGCTCCAGGTCCACGTCCTGGATGGCCACGACCGGCCCGAACCGTTTGGATATTCCCGTGAGCGAAACCGCGGGTCCCTGCCTCACAACCCGGTGGGTATGTGGAGGAATGACCAGGGAAGCGCGTATTGGCGCTCGAGTTCCATGGCGAGCGCCTGGACCCCAAGCGTCTCGGTCGCGTAATGCCCGGCGTACATCACGACGATTCCGCGCTCCTGTGCTTCGACCGCCGTGTGGTGCGGTCCCTCGCCGACGATGAGCGTATCCACCCCGCGGGCGGAGGCTTCATCGAGAGTCGCACTCGATGCGCCCGCGCCGGTGACCACCGCCCACCGGCGCGTCCGCCGCTCGGGAGCGAACCCCGACACCACGAGTTGGGTGCCCAACGGCCCGGCGAACGCCCGCACGCGCTCTGCCAGGTCGGTTGTCGCCAGATCGGCGCCGCCAGTCAGGCCGAGCTCGGTGGACTGGAATCGACCGAAGCGCGCGTCCGGAGTCAGGCCAAGACGCGCGGCGAGCTGTGCATTGTTGCCCAGCGTGTCATGCAGATCCAGCGGCAAATGAGAGGCGTAGACGGCAAGCCCGTGCTGTACGGCGAGGGCGAGCCGTTGGTAGCGGCCGCCCGTGATGGGACGAAGGCCGTCCCAGAACATGCCGTGGTGAACCAGCAGGAGGTCGGCGCCGGAGTGGACGGCGCGCCGTACGGCCTCACCCGAAAAATCCACGGCAGCGGCGACACGGGAAGCCGCGCCACCGTTCGCGAGCTGTAGCCCGTTCAGTGCCCGATCGTAATCGGGCACGTCGGCGGTGCGGAGCAGTGCGTCCAGGTGGCGCACCACGTCTTGGAGGCTGGTCATGGAGCCACGGGCGCGAGGGTGTCCACGGCGGAAAATGCCCCGCGGAGCATCTGGGCGCGGACCGAATCCACCGTCGTCAGCACGGGCGCTGGGATCCGGGAAGTCATGGCGGGATTGAGCACGAGCGAAACTACGTCGTCCGTCATTCCGAGCGAGATGACTCGCCCCCGGAAGGTGCCGTCCTTGACCTCTCGCGCGACCGTGAGAAATGCGTGCGGGAGGTCGATGACGACACTGCCAAGGGTAACGTCTGGCGCCACGTCGTTCTGGTTGGAGTTGGAGCCGAAGACGTAGACGTGAGCCGACTGCCTGGCGGCCTGGAAGACGCCGAGGCCGGCCGCATCGGCGTTCTGGAAGATCACGTCGGCGCCGCGAGCTATCTGGGCGAGCGCCTGTTCGCGCCCGGCGCTCACGTCGTCCCAGTTGCCGATGTACGATGTGAGTACCCGAACATGTGGATTGGCGCGCCGGGCGCCCTGTTCGAAGGCGACGAAGCTCTTGCGCACGGGTGGCAGCTCGGTACCGCCGATGACGCCGATAACACCGGTGCGGGTCATCGCGCCGGCGATCATGCCGGCGAGGTAAGACGGGTTGGCCAGGTCGAATTCCAACCCGGCGAGATTGGGCCCGGTGGTGTTGCCGGAAGTCGTCACGAAATCGGTGTTCGGATAATCCGGAGCAACGCGACGCGCGGCATCCTGGAACTCGAAGCCGTGTCCGAAGACGAGGCGATATGCCTGCGCTCCATACTGGCGGAAGTTGTCCTCGAAGTCCGCAGGTGTTTTGGTCTCGATGTTGCTGATGGCAGCGCCGAGGGAGTCGCGAATACGAAGCAGGCCTTCGTAGGCCCCCGCGTTCCAGGAGTGATCGGAAACAGGACCTGGCGTGAGGAGGGCGACACGGAATGGGGTCGCTGCGGCCCCAGCAGACTTTGGGGCGTCGGAGCAGGCCACGACCGCGAGCGCAATCGTCGTGTTGATAATTATTGAAAACCTTCGTTTATTCATCGTTGTTATGAAGCTAACTTGTTTGTTAGCATGCTATTAACAAATGTTGACTATCATGTAGAAATCTGTAGACGATCTGTTTGTTCACTGGCTAATCGCCAATTGTCGCTGGGCCTAGCATCAGTTCGAGGAGTCGCGTGAGATCGTCTGAGGAGTAGTACAGCAACTCGATTGCCCCCTTGTTGCCGGCTTCGATTCGGAGATGGGCGTCGGTCTGAAAATGGCGGCGCAGGCGGTCTTCGATCTGGCGGACCATTGGATTCGCCGCGGCAGAGGGGGCTGTCGGATGCGGCGCGGCGTTAGGCCGGCGCTCTCGGGAAGGATCGACAGCCGAAGACAGGGTGGTGAGCTCGCGGACGCGGCGTTCGGTGTCGCGGACACTGAGGTCTTCGGCGACGATCTGGCGCGCAAGAGCAGCGGCCGCGCGGGGGTCGCTAATCGCGAGCAGTGCGCGCGCGTGGCCCATGGAGATGCGGCCCTTCTCGAGGAGCTGCTGGACCTCGTCGGCGAGCGAGAGGAGTCGCATCACGTTCGTCACCGTGGAGCGGTCCTTGCCGACGGCCTCGGCGATCTGCTGGTGGGTGAGATTGAACTCCTGGTGCAGGCGCTGGTAGCCGCGCGCCTCCTCGATGCTGTTGAGGTCGGTGCGCTGCAGGTTCTCGATCAGCGCGAGCGTGAGCATCGTCCGCTCGTCGGCTTTGCGGATCAAGGCCGGGACGTCCGGCCAGCCGAGTTGTGTAGCGGCTCGCAGGCGACGCTCGCCGGAGATCAGCTCGAATCCGTTGTCGCTGGCACGCACGACCACCGGCTGCAGCATCCCGGACGCCTGCAGCGACGCCCGAAGGTCCTGGAGATCGGCTTCGGGGAATTCGCGGCGGGGCTGATAGGGATTGGGTCGGATTCGTGTGAGCGGAATCCGGCGGAGTTCGTTCTGTTCGGTGGTCGGTGACGCGGCGGTGGATGGCGCGGCGCCGAGCAGTGCCTCGAGTCCCCGTCCCAGTCGTTTCGGCTTGTCTGCGCTCATGGGTGAAGTACCGGTGGAGTGGGAGCCCTAAGCGGAGAATGGGGCGGTGGGTTGCTTGAGTCGCGAGAGCAGCTCCGTGGCGACCCGCAGGTACGCCTGGGCGCCGGCGGAAGAGACGTCGTAGACGATGATCGGTTTACCGAAGCTGGGCGCCTCTGCTAAACGAATGTTTCTCGGTATGACGGCATCGAACACCTTCTCGCCGAAATACTCTCGAGCGTCGGCGGCTACCTGTCGGGAAAGGTTGATTCGCGCGTCGTACATGGTGAGCAGCACGCCATCGATGACGAGGCTCTCGTTCAAGTTCCGTTGCACGAGGTGGAATGTGTTCAGCAGCTGGGAAATTCCCTCGAGTGCGTAGTACTCGCACTGGAGGGGGATGAGCAGCGAATCTGCTGCGACCAGCATATTGAGCGTGATCAGCCCCAACGATGGTGGACAGTCGATGAGAATGACGTCGTAATCATCGGCCACGGCCCGCAAGGCGTCGCGCATGATCCGCTCTCGCCTTCCACGGCCAGCGAGCTCTATCTCGGCGGCAGCCAGGTCTGGGCTGGCGGGAAGCACATCCAGCAGTTGGAACTGGACGCTGCGGACAATCGCCTCACGAGCTGTGGCGTCTCCGAGTAGAACTTCGTAGGTCGTGGCCGGCAATTCGGCGGCATTGAGTCCCACCCCGCTCGTTGCATTCCCCTGTGGATCTCCATCCACGAGGAGTGTCCGTTGCTCCGCTGCGGCCAGGCTTGCAGCGAGGTTCACGGCGGTCGTCGTCTTGCCAACACCGCCCTTCTGGTTTGCCACCGCAATTATTCTGGTCACGTGCCACTAAGGTGAGAGAGTGCAGGGCAATATAAAGGGCGCTTGCCCCATTCGGCCAAGCGCCCAGCGACGAATGCTCTAACCACGATGTTCCACGTGGAACATCGCGCCGGCGAGCGGCCTAGCGATCAGGAACGAACGTCCATCTCGCTGTAACAGAAGCAGTTATGGTCTCCTGGCCCGGCATGACTGGCGTTTCTACAGCGGCCATCGCAAGGGCTCCACGCATCGCTCGCGGTCCAGGAGGGGTCCACCCGGCATCGTTGCCGACTATTTCGACCAGCGGGCCCAGTCGGCCGCCGGCAGCGGCGGCCATGGCAGCCGCCTGGGCCCGAGCGTTTGCCACTGCGCTGGCGACGGCCTTTTGGTAGAGCTCCTGCGAATTCGACGCCGAAAAATCGATGGATGATACCTGGTTCGCGCCGGCAGCAAGCGAAGCGTCTATCAGCGTCCCGATCTTCGCCGAAGCTGCAGTCTCGACCGAGAGAGAATTTGTAACGAGGTAGCTCACGATCCGCGGCGCCTGGCCTTCCTTGTCGTACCTCGTCTCGGGTGTGATCGAGTAGTTCTGCGTCGAGATCTGCGAGTCGCGCACTCCCGCCGTGCGGAGAGCGGCGATGACCGCGGTCTGCTTCCGCGCATTTTCGCTCGCAGCCTCGCTGGCCGATGCGGCTCTGGTCTGTACGGACAGCGTGATGGTCGCGCGATCGGGCGTCGCGCGAATCTCACCGCGCCCGGAGCTCACGATGAGCGGCGGATGAGCCGCACCTTCGACTTCCTGGCCACGGAGCGTGACCGGCGACGTGAGCGGCACCAGCGTCATGAGGGCAACGAGAGCAGAGGCACGCATGATCTCCTCGCGGTTCAAGGCCCGAGCGTCCACGCGGACGCCAGGGTCGCCATTAGTAACCAATTGCTACTATTTTGCCACCTATTATGCACAGCATGCTACTATTTTCCTTCGCCCTTTCGCTCTTCGATCAATCGATGGGCCGAGCGGCGCGCCGGATCCGGATGGCCTCGATGACCAGATTCTGCAGATCCGTAGGGCTGATGCCGGGAATTCGCGACGCCTGCGCGACGGTCATCGGCCGCTGGGCGGCGAGTTTCTGTCGCGCCTCCACCGAAAGGGACCGCATCGTATCGTAAGGAAGTCCGTCGTCGAGCGTGAGGTGTGCCATGCGCCGGAGTTGCTGCGCCTGGGTCCGTTCGCGGTCGAAATATCCGGCGTACTTGAGTTCCAGCTCGACCGCCGTGAGGATCTCGCGATCCCACGTGATATCCACCCCGGCGGCGCGCAGGAGATCCGCCAACGCCACGCCCTGGCGCTTTGCGACCTCGGCAACGCGTTGGGCATGCGGCAACCCGGCGCTGCCGGCAGCAGCGAGCACTGGAGCCGCCTGCTCCGGACCGATGCTGGCGGTGCGCGCCGTACGCATGACGTCGTCTTCGGACTGCAATCGCTGCGCGAGGAGCGCCGACTCGTGCCGGGAGAAGAGGCCAAGTTCCGCGGCCAGGGGGCCGAGCCGGCGAATGGCGTTGTCCTGGCGCACCGTGAGCCGGAACTCGGAACGGGAAGTGAAGAGCCGGTAGGGTTCATCCACTCCACGGGTGACGAGGTCGTCAATGAGCACGCCGATGTAGGACGACTCACGCCCCAGTACGACGGGGGCGCGGTCGAGTGACGCCAGGGCCGCATTCAGGCCGGCCACGAGTCCCTGTGCCGCCGCCTCCTCGTACCCGGTGGTCCCGTTGATCTGGCCCGCCAGATAGAGGCCGGATACCGCGCGCACGCGAAGCGTCGGGTCGAGCTGCGTCGGGATGCAGTAGTCGTACTCGATGGCATACCCGGGGCGCGTCATGCGGACCTGCTCGAGCCCGGGCACGCTGCGCAGCATGTCGACCTGCACGTGCACCGGAAGCGACGTGGACAGACCGTTCACGTACAGTTCCGACGTATCGAGTCCTTCGGGCTCGAGAAAGATCTGATGCCGAGCGGCATCGGGGAACCGGACGATCTTGTCTTCGACCGAAGGACAGTACCGCGGCCCCTTGGCGCCGATTGCACCGCCGTACATGGCCGAATGCTCGAGGTTCCCGGCAATGATCTGGTGGGTGATCGGGGTCGTGTATGTGATCCAGCACGGAAGCTGGACCGGGTGCCGGGTACGGCCGTCCACGGTTCGTGGCGCGCTCCAGAAGTGCGACCACGAAAAATCGAACGCGTCGATCTCCGTGTCCTGCCGCGCCAGGGTCGAGTAGTTCACGGAACGGCCGTCGATTCTTGGCGGCGTGCCGGTCTTGAAGCGGGCCACGGCGAGCCCGAGCTGCTCGATCTGCTCGGCGAGCGTGATCGTCGCGCGCTCTCCGGCGCGACCGCCGGGGAAGCGCATTGTCGTGCCGATGTGGATGCGTCCGCGCAGGAACGTTCCGGTGGTGATGACGACGGCCCGGGCGCCGAACCGGCGGCCATCCAGGGTTTCGGCGCCCAGAACGGCCTGGCCGGCTTCGTCGAGCAACAGCCGGCTGACGGTGGCTTGCACGATCGAGAGGCGCGCATGCTCTTCGAGGAGCGACCGGACGGCCCGCCGGTACAGGCCGCGATCGCACTGAGCCCGCGGGGCCCAGACCGCCGGTCCCTTGCTGCGGTTGAGCATCCGGAACTGCAACGACGCAAGGTCCGTCGCCCGGCCCATGACGCCGCCCATGGCGTCGACCTCACGCACGACCGTGCCCTTGGCAACGCCGCCGATTGCCGGATTGCACGACATCTGGCCGATCGTCTCGATCGCCGTGGTGAGCAGCCCGACACGGGCGCCGGCTCGCGCGGCCGCGACAGCCGCCTCGGCCCCGGCGTGTCCGCCGCCGATGACGATCACATCGAACGTCTCTTCCAGACCCGGCATCTCGCTGCTACCGCCCCCATGACGATCACCGGCCGTGCACCGGCCGCGTTAGCTTCCGTGGACCATTCAATCTAGGGAGACCTCATGGCGCTGCCCATCACCGGCCAGGCCCCCACCCTGTGCATCCGCCGCGAGGCGTACGAGCGGACCGGGCTGACGAGGGCGGCGATCGATGTCCGGCTCGGTCTGACGACCGATGAATTTCGCGTCGAAGGCGATCTGATCGTCATCGGCCCGATCCATGGCGTCTCGCTGGACGATCTGTTCGCCGAGCTGGACACCGTCGGTCTGCAATACTACGACGACTATTTCGAGCTGAGCGGAAACTGGCCCGCGTGGCTGCACCTGTTCGCGTCGGCGTCCTGAGTCAGGGCACGCGCTGAGTCACGGTGCGGTGCGTCCGCGCCGCGACGTCCGGGTCGTTGCGCAGCAGGCCTTCCCATCCGCAACTGTAGCACCAACTGGTCCGGAACCAGGGTAGAATCCGGTTCCATCTCGGTGATTCGACGCGAAGAGTGCTCTCGCCGCAGTTCGGGCAGACGTCTCCCTGTGGGAGGAGGAACAGGAAGACCCAGGTGGCGACGACTCCCCGCAGGATGAAGAACGCCACGAACACCACGCCGAACCAGGCCGCGTCGGTCATCAGGCCCACCCCCTTCCACCGGACCGCACGCCTACAGCCGCTGCTCGACCACGGCCCACAGCTCGACCGTGGCTACCTGGTCATCGATCTGCTCGATGACGACCTCGCTATCGACGGCCACCGGCGCGTTGTCCATCGAGCGCGCGGACAGCTCGAACCTGCGGCCGTCGATCTCGAATGCGATCCGGCCCAGCCGATCGATACCGATGGCCTCGATGACGCGGGCGACGTGGCCCTGGAAGCGGTATCGCGGATCGTCTTCCGGATCGTTGGACGGGGTCGAGAACACCTTCACGACAAGCGTCGCGGCAAGGGCCGCCGCGACGCCCCCGGCCAGGAGCACGACGATCCAGCGCGCCGCGCCGGATACGCGCAGCGATCCCTCCGTGAGATAACCCACCACCCCGGTCACGGTCGAGAACGCACCGGCCGCGGGCAGGAAGAGGCGCGGCGTCCGCGCGACCGGGGCGTCGAACGATCGTCGGGGTTGCGGAACCCCGACGATCATGAGGTACACGAGGGCGAGAAGTCCGGCGACGATCAGCGACGACCACAACACGGGCATGGGCAAGGGGCAGCGTGGGGAGGGAGCGGCGCGCGAACGATGCAGGGTGACGGGCTCACCCCATCGTAACCTGCCCCGGTCCGGAGTGCCACGGGAGCGCCCTCGACCCCTGCGGCGAGGTCGGGCCGGAGCTCAAACGCGCGCAGCGGAAGCGTCGCCCCCGACGTGCCGGCCGAAGAACTCCATCAGCCGGTGCTCGGAGTAGTAGTGAGGCACCCCTGGAATCGCTCCCGCGACGAATCCGACGTGACCGCCCCGACGGCTGAATGCAGCGGTCAAGGCCGGATTCGCGGCCGCGATCCGGGCGGCCGAGGCCAGCGATTCCGGTGGAAGGAAGGGGTCGTCATAGGCGCTGAGGAGCAGTGTGGGCAAGGTGATGTTCGAGAGGACCCGGATGGAACTGGATCGGGCGTAGTAGTCCTCCGCCCCGGCGAAGCCGTGGAGCGGGGCGGTGACCATCTCGTCGAACTCGTAGATGGACGAGGCCCGTGCGGCGGCGCCCCGATCGTAGAGCCCCGGGAACTGATCGAGCTTGCGGGCGGCCTTCATCCTGAGCGTGCGAAGAAAATGCCGCTCATAGATGCGGGAGAAGCCATGACTGATGTACCGTGCGCCGGCCGACAGGTCGAAGGGAACGGAAACCGCGGCCGCTGCCCGGACGGCGCGGGGGAGCACGGCGCCCTGCTCTCCCAGCCATTTCAGGAGGACGTTGCCGCCCAACGAGTAACCCGCGAGCACGATCGACGCGCCGGCGTGTTCCGCGACCACGCGCCGCAGGACGAAGTCCAAGTCTCGCGTTTCGCCGGAATGGTACAGCCGAGGGGCGCGATTGAATTCAGTGCCGCACCCGCGGAACAGCAGGAAGTCCACGCTCCACCCGGCGCCCACCGCCCGTTGCATGATGCCGCGCGCATAGTGGCTGTCCAGTCCGCCCTCGAGACCGTGCAGCAGCAGGAGGCGGGGAGAACGCGCCGGCCCGGCGACGCGGAAGATCTGCACGAAGTCGCCGTCCGGAGTATCCCACGCCTCGATCGTTCCGCGCGGCAGATCGCCACGGCCTGCCAGCTTTCCCCACAGCGTCTGCGCATGCGCCCCGGGCACCCACCACGCGGGAACGAAAGTGCCTACTTTTGTGCCGACAGGCGCGGGGAGACTGCCGTCGGCAAGCGCCGGCGATTCCGTGGGCCGGGAGGAGGACGTCAACGGTGGAAGTCCAGATTTTCGGGGTGAAGAAGAGCGCCGAGACGCGCAAGGCGCTGCGGTTCTTTGCGGAGCGCCGAATCAAGACACATTTCGTGGATCTGACCGAACGAGCAGCGTCGCCCGGCGAGCTCGCACGGTTCGTGCAGAAATTTGGCACCGCGGCGCTGGTCGACGAAGCGAGCCGCCGTTTCGCGGAACTCGGGTTGCGGCATGCGCAGTGGAGCGACGAGCGCTGGCTGAACCTATTGGTCGACGAGCCGTTGTTACTGCGAATGCCGCTGGTGCGGAGCGGAAAGTGGCTGTCAGTCGGGTTGGCGGAATCGGACTGGAAGTCCTGGATAGCGGTAAATCAAGCCAATTGAACGACAGTATACGATCTGTATAGCGTCAAAAGTCCCCGATGAGGCCAATTTCAGGCTCAAGCGCCACGCCGAACTTCTCGCGGACTGCTTTCTGTGCGATCTCGATCAACTCGCGTACGTCCCGCGAGGTCGCGCCGCCCAGGTTCACGATGATGTTGGCGTGCAGGTGGGAAATCTGTGCCTGGCCGTGCCGATAGCCCTTGAGGCCGGCCTGGTCGATCAGACGTCCCGCACCCTGCCCTTCGATCTTCTGAAAAATCGAGCCTGCGCTGGGGTACCAATCGAGCCATGGATGCCGAGCTCCGCGCCATGCGAGGTTTTCCTGCATGATGCGCTGCATCTCGTTCGGGTCGGCACGACTGAGGCGAAATGTCGCGCTCAACGCGATCTCGCGGCCGTCGTGGAGCCGGCTCGTATCGTAGCCGAACCGCATGTCATCGAGACTGGCGGTATGGCGCGATCCATCGCCGCGCAGCAGCTCCGCAGACTGGAAGACCTCGGCGATGAACACGGTTCGTTCGCGAGCCGGTGCGGGAGAGAGGAAGTGGAGATTCTGCCAGATCGCTCCCCCGACCGTGCTGGGGATGCCGACAAAATGCTCGAGGCCGCTCCATCCGCGCTGGGTGGATTCGCGGATCAGCGATGCGATCGTGGCGCCGCTTTCCGACCACAAGAGGCCGTCGTCGCCAAGACTCCACCGACCGGCGAGATTACGCACGACGAGTCCTCGGTAGCCACGATCGCCCACCAGGATGTTGGCGCCGAGTCCGAGGAGGAAGAACGGCACGCCGAGCTGGCGGGCGGACGTGACAGCGGCGGCGAGGCCGTCGGCTGTGGTCGCTTCGTAGAACAGGTCCGCGGGGCCGCCGATCTTGAACGTCGTGAACGGGGCCAGCGAAACGTCCGGCCGAACGCGCCCCGGGCCGAGCCGCGCCGTGAGTTGCTCCACCACCGCTGATGCGAGGGTCATGGTGAAGGGAAAAGAAACACCGATGGGCCGCCGGCCGCCATGGCCGGGGCCCGCACTGGCGGGAGCGCTGGCGCTTCTGGCCGCCGCCGCCGTCTCAGCCACCGGGCAACGCGCCGAACTGGAGCGAAGCATTCGCCAGACGACGCTGCCCAACGGCCTGCAGGTGATCGTGGTGCAGAATCATGGCGTGCCGCTGGCGACGGTGGAGATCGACGTGCGGAACGGCTCCTTCACGCAGGACTCCGGATTCGACGGGCTGTCTCACCTCTATGAGCACATGTTCTTCCGGGCCGATTCGGACTACCCGGAGCCGGATGCATTCGAGGCTCGCGCGTCGCAGTTGGGCGCCGTGTTCAACGGATCGACCGAAGAAGAGCGTGTGAACTACTACCTCACCCTTCCCTCGGACAGCGTGGACGCGGGCATGCGGCTCATGGCGTCGGCGGTGATGAAGCCGCTGTTCCGGTCCGACGAACTGGATCGCGAGCGTGCGGTCGTGATTGGCGAGTACGACCGGGACCAGTCGCAACCCGGGTTCGGTTTCCAGCGGGCCATGGGCCGTGCGCTCTGGGGCGGCGCCTGGCCCCGGAAGGATCCCCTGGGGCGCCGGGTTGCGATTCTCGAGACGACACCGGAGCAGATGCGGGAGATCCAGCACCGCTACTACGTGCCGAACAACTCGGCGCTGATCGTGACGGGAGACGTGGACCCGCAGCGGATCTTCACCGCGGCGGCCCGCATCCTGGGCGGGTGGAAGCGGACGGAGGACCCGTTCACACGGTGGCCGATCCCGGCGATCCCGGCGCTGCGGCGCGACACCGGGGTACTGGTGACGGCGCCCATTTCGAGCGCCGTCGTGATGTTGCAGTGGCAGGGGCCGAGCGCGTCGGAGGACCCGGCGGCCACATACGCCGCGGATGTCTTCTCCGACGTGTTGAACCAGCCCGGGTCGCGGCTCCAGAGGCGGCTCGTAGACAGCGGGTTGTTCGAATCCATCGGCGTCAACTACTACACGCTGAACCACGTCGGGCCGATCACGATCAGCGGCGTGACATCGCCGGGCCGAGCACGGGAGGCGATCACGGCGCTCGAACACGAGATCGCGGCCTTTGCCGATCCGGGGTACTTCTCGTCGGCGGAACTGGATCCGGTGAAGCGACAGCGGATTGCCGGCACGATGTTCGGACTGGAGCGTGCGTCGGGGTTCGCGCACCAGCTCGGGTTCTGGTGGGCGGTGACAGGGCTGGACTACTACCTGGGCTACGTGGATGCCATGGCGCACGAGACGGTTCCGGACCTGCAGCGGTACGCGCGGCGGTACATCGTGGGGAAACCGCACGTACGCGGGGTCCTGATCGACACGCAGGCCAATCGGGCGGTGCAGTTGACGGCGACCGAACTCAGCCACTGGGGGGAACGCCGGTGACGCGACGACTCCGGACGATTCTCGCGGCGGCGGCGATCGGGTGGGGATCCACCGCGCGTGCCCAACAGACGCCGGGGGACACCGGCACGGTGGATTTCGAAGTCGACCACGTCCACGTCATTCTCCGGCACAACGGGGCGAACGACGTCGTGGCGGCGAACGTCTATCTCCTGGGCGGCACGCAGGAACTGACGCCGCAGACGCAGGGAATCGAGACGCTGATGCTGGCGGCCTCGGGAGGCGGGACGGCGCGGTTTCCGAAGGCCCAGCTGCAGGCGATCACCGCCCGGTCGGGCGCCACCGTCGTGATCACGACCGGCGTGGACTGGACCACGTTCGGCCTGCGCACGCTGCGCCAGTCGTTCGACTCGAGCTGGGCGGTGTTCGCGGACCGGCTGACCGAGCCGACGCTGGATTCCATCGAGGTCGACCGTAGCCGCCAGCAGATGCTCACGGACGCGTTGCAGGGGCAGGTCGCGCCCGATGCGATGGTGGAACACCTGGCCGACAGCCTGCTCTACGCGGGGCATCCGTACCGGCTCGACCCGTCGGGGACACCGGCGTCGCTCAACGGGCTGACGTTCCGTGACGTGCGGCGGTTCCACGATCAGAGGGTGGTCCAGACGCGGCTGTTGGTGGTAGTGGTCGGCAACATCGACCGTGGGCGACTGGAGCGCGCGATTCGCGGGACGTTGGCCACGCTGCCCGTGGGGGACTACACGTGGAAGGCGCCAGCGCCGCTCACGCCGGCCGTGTCGGGCGTGGCCGTATCGGCGCAACGCCTCCCGACGAACTACATCCTGGGGTATGCGGTCGGGCCACCGGCGGGCACGCCGGAGTACTTCGCCCTGCGCGTCGCCACGGCGGTGCTCTCCGGACGACTGTTCGCCGACGTGCGCGCCCGGCAGCACCTTGCGTACGCCGTGGACGCGCCGTTTCTGGAGCGGGCGATCAGCGCCGACGGCCTCTACGTGACGACGACAGATCCACAAGCGGCGTTGCGCGCGATGGCGCTGCAGGTGCGGCAGCTGCAGACGACGCTGGTGGATCCGGAGGGGCTCCGGACCCTCGTCGGCGCGTTCATCACCGATTACTACCTCAAGAACGAGACGAACGCGGACCAGGCCTCGGTGCTCGCGCGCGCCCAACTATACGAAGGCGACTATCGCAACGCCGACCGGTTCATCGCGCGCCTGCGCGACGTGACGCCGGATGACGTGCAGCGCGCGGCGCAGGAATACATGCGCGACTACCGATTCGGCTACGTGGGAGATCCGGCGAAGGTGCCGGTGCCTCTGGGCGGGTCGTTCTAACCGCGGGGGCGAGCCCGCTCTCGCAGCACGTCCAGCACCGGCGCGAGCGAGCCGCCGAGCGCGCGGAGCGCGACCAGGCTGTGATACCAGAGGTCGGCGGTCTCGTTGACGGCGCGGTCGACGTTCTCGTCGGCGCAGGCCAGCACCAGCTCGGCCGCCTCCTCGCCGACTTTCTTGAGGCGCAGGTTCCGGTCACCGAGGAGGCGCCGTGTGTAGCTCTGGTCCGATCCGCCCGCGGCGCGCGCCGCGATGGTCCGATCGAGATCGCCGAGTACGTCCTGTGGGGCGAACTCGGGAGCGTCGAAGCAGGACGATCGGCCGGTATGGCAAGCGGGACCGGCCGGCTCGACGAGCGCGAGCACGGCATCGCCGTCGCAATCGGCCCGGAGCTCCACGACGCGCTGCGTGTTGCCGCTCGTGGCGCCCTTGTGCCAGAGGCCGCGCGTGCGCGAGCGGTAGTGCATCTGCCCGCTGCTGATCGTGCGTTCCAGCGCTTCGCGATCGGCATGGGCCAGCATGAGCACGGCACCGGTGGCAACGTCCTGCGCGACGACGGTGACGAGCCCGCCCCCCTTCTCGAAGTCGAGGCGGTCGAGGTCGAGCATCTAGTTCGTCTCCATGAGGAGTGGATCCACGGGGCATCCCAACGCGGTGCGCACGACGGCCGCGAGACGGCGGTTGGTGGCGATGGCGCTTCCACCCCGGATGGTGGCGACCCCCGACCAGTCGGTGAACACGCCGCCAGCTTCCGCGAGGATGGGCAGAAAGGGCGCCGCATCCCAGGCCGAGAGCACGGGATCCGCCATCACCTCGGCGCGGCCGGTGGCGACGAGCAGGTAGCCAACGCAGTCTCCCCACGACCGCGCGACGGCGGCGCCGGCCGCCAGGGCGCGCCAGCGCGCCCCGCGCTCCCGGTGCTCCAGAAAGCGCTCGTCGGTGGTGAGCACGGTGGCGTCGCCCATGTTGGCGCAGTCGGAAACCCGGCACCGCGCGGCGTTCCACCAGCACCCCTGGCCCGGCGCGGCAGCCAGGTGTTCGCCGAGGGCGGGATAAGCCGCGGCGCCGGCGAGCACGCGTGAGCCCTCGCACACGGCGACGAGAGAACCCCACAACGGGATGCCGCGGACGAAGGACTTCGTCCCGTCGATCGGATCGATGATCCATTGCCGGGCGGCGTCGGGCCGCAACGTGCCGAACTCCTCGCCGAGGACGCCGTCCTCGGGGAATCGCCGCGCGAGCCACTCGCGGGCGGCCTGCTCCGCCCCGCGATCGGCTGCCGTCACCGGCGAGCCATCGGCCTTGTATTCGGTCCGCAAATCGGTGCGGTAGTGCGCGAGCGCCGAGGCGCCAACTATGCTGGCCAGCTCGGCGACGGCGTCGAGCAGCGAAAGGTCTGGCGTGGCGGTCATGTGCCCCTCACGCGAAGCCCGGCGTTTGCCATGCCGGTCTTGATCTCGGCGACGGTGCAGACGCCGTCGTGGACGATGCCGGCAACCAGCGCGGCGTCCGCCTTTCCGTCGCGGAGTACGTCAACGACGTCCGCGACGCCGCCGGCGCCGCCGGACGCAACGACCGGGACGCTCACGCGCTCGACGACCGCGCGCGTGAGGCCGAGGTCGTAGCCCTCGCGGGAGCCGTCGCGGTCGATGCTGGTGAGGAGGATCTCGCCGGCGCCGCGCGCGGTGCAGCACTCGGCCCATTCGAGCGCGTCGAGCGGCGTGGCGCGGGAGCCGCCGTGCGTATAAGCGCGCCATCCGTCGCCCTCCCGCCTGGCGTCGATGCTCGCGACGACGCACTGGGCGCCGAACCGATCGGCGGCCTCGGTGAGCAGATTCACGTCGGCGACGGCGGCGCTGTTCATGCTCACCTTGTCGGCTCCGGCTCGCAGGGCGGCGGCAATGTCGTCGGCGGTGCGGACCCCGCCCCCGACAGTGAGCGGAATGAACAGCGCTTCGGCGGTGCGCCGAACGACGTCGAGCAGCGTCCGGCGCTCCTCGATGCTGGCGGAGATGTCGAGGAACACGATCTCGTCGGCGCCGGCGCGCTCGTAGGCCTGCGCAAGCGCCACCGGATCGCCGATGTCCCGCAGTTCGCGGAACCGGACGCCTTTCACCACGCGGCCTCCCCGAACGTCGAGGCAGACGATCACGCGCCGTGTCAGCATCGGGCCATCCCGCTTCCCCATGAGACTCTCATCGATCGGGGCCCTCGAGGCGCACCGATCCTTTGGTGCTGAACACCGCGCCACCCTCCTGCAGCGCGTCGCGCAGGGCGAGGCCCAGCGCCTTGAACGCCGCTTCGACGACGTGATGCCGGTCGGTGCCGCGGAGCACGCGGAGGTGCACGGTGGCCCGGGCATTGTCGCTGAACGAGCGCATCCAGTGATCGTACAGCGAACTCGGGAGCGGGCCGCGATAATACGGCCGGCCGCCGAGGTCGAGCACGCACTGCACGAGGGCATCGTCCATGGGTATCGTGCGGTCGCCGTAGCGGGCGGCGGTGGACGGCGCATACGCGGCAATCGCCGATCCGATCGTGATGGCGACGTCCTCGATCAGGTGATGCGGCAGGTCTCCGCTGGCGGTGAGCTGCAGGCTCACGCCGGCGTAGCGGGCGAAGGTCGCGATCATGTGGTCGAGAAAGGGAATGCCGGTCGCGATGCGGGACGGCGCACCGGCCGGTCCGATGACGACCTCGACGTCCGTCTCGTTGGTCTTGCGGCGAATCGGCTTCATTCGGCGAACTCCTGTGCAACCGCGTGTGGGTCGAGTGCTCCGGTGTAGAGGGCCATGCCGATCACGGCGGCGGCCACGCCGCGGTGCTCGAGGGCGCGCAGATCGTCGAGACTGGAGATGCCACCCGAGGCGGTGATCGGCAGGTGCGTGGACTCCGCGAGCTCCTCCATCAGGGCGAGATCGGGTCCGCCCATGCGTCCCTCCCGGTGCACGGCGGTGACCAGCACGCCGCCCAGCGGCAGATGCTCGATGGCGGTCATGAACTCGAGCACGTCCCGCGGCTGGGCGGTGCGCCAGCCGTGGGTCACGAGACGGCGCTCCCTCACGTCCGCGGCGACGAGGAGCGATCCCGGGAAGGCGTCGGCGAGATCGGCCAGCCAGTCCGGGTCCTCGATGGCCCTCGTGCCGACCACGACGTACCGCGCGCCGGCGGTCAGCAGCTCGTCCACCCGGTCGCGGTCGCGGATGCCGCCGCCGACGCGAACCTCAGTGTCCACTTCGTCGAGGATGGAGGTGACGATACCGCGGTTGTCGCCGGCGCCGGTGGCGGCATCGAGATCCACGACGTGCAGATGACGGAATCCGAAGTCCGCCCACTGGCGGGCGACGGCCAACGGATCGTCGAGCCGGACGCGCTCGTCGGCGTATGATCCGCCCACGAGCTGCACGCACGCCCCATCGCGGAGGTCGACGGCGGGAATGGCGATCACGCGGCCTCCTCGCGCACGAATTCATGGATCAAGCAGACACCGGGCTCCGAGCTCTTCTCGGGATGGAACTGCACTCCGAGCACCCGCCCGGCGCGCACGGCCGCCGGAAAGCGATCGGTCTCGTGGGCGCTCCAGGCGATCACGGCCCGCGGGTCGTCGGGCGCGCAGACAAAGCTGTTCGCGTAATACGCCTGACGCAGCGCCGCACGGGCGAACAGCGGGTCGGTCGCGTCGGTGACGTCGTTCCAGCCGATCTGCGGAACGCGACGGGCCCGCAGACGGCGGACCCGACCCGGGAAGATGCCGAGTCCCGCTCCGGGGCCCTCGTCGCTTGCGTCGAACATGAGTTGCATGCCCAGGCAGATGCCGAGACAGGGCACCCCGTCGGCCAGCGCGCGGCGCATCGCGTCGCGGCCCGGCACGAGGCGCGCGGCGGCGCTGGCGAAGGAGCCGACGCCCGGCAGCACCAGGAGATCGGTTCGCGCCGCGGCCGCCGGATCGGGCTCGACGCGGATGTCGCGGCCGGCACCGGCGAGCGCCTTGACCAGGGAGTGCAGATTCCCCGCGCCATAGTCGAATACGGTTATGCGCACGCGGCGGCCTCGGGTTCCAGTTCGTCGAGCAAGCGCGCCATCACGGGCCACGGGCCGACCGCGATCCGCAGCGCGGCGCCCCGCGATGCGGCGAGCGCCGGCGTGATCGGGGGGAGATCGCGAAGGACGCGCAACGCGAACCCGCGGTCCCGCACTCGCGCCGCCACCGCCGCCGCATTCGCGCAGGGAACGCAGAGGAAATTGGCGGCAGACGGGAGCGGTGAGAAGCCCACGGCGGCGAGCCGCTCGGCCAGCCGGACGCGGATTCCGGCGGCCTCGGCGGCGCGGGCCTGCACCCAATCCCGCCCGGCGGTGAGCGCTGCGGTCGCGGCGGCGACCGCGGCCGCATTCACCTTGTAGGGGCCCCGCACGGTCTCGAGGGCCGGGACCAGCGCCGCATCGAGCACCGCGTATCCGATGCGCAGCCCCGCGAGACCGAAGGCCTTGGAAAGGGTGCGCAGCACGACGAGCCTGGGGTGCCGCGCCAGGAGGCCGAACCCAGGGGCCGCGGTGAATTCGCCATAGGCTTCGTCGAGGATCACGACCCCCGGCGTCTCGTCGAGCACGCGCTCGATGGTGGCCAGCGGCGCCGCCGATGCCGTGGGATTGTTGGGCGAGCAGAGATACACGATCGACGGACGCGGCTCCAGCAGCCGGTCGATGTCCAGATCGAGATCGGTCCGGAAGGGCACGGCGTGCGCGCGGAGTCCATTGATGGCGGCGAACGCCGGGACCATGGAGAAGGTCGGCGTCGAGAAGGCGATGGTCGACCCGGGTTCCGCGAAGGTGCGCATGGCGCCGTCGATCAAATCGTCCGATCCGCAGCCGGCAACGATCATGTCGGTCGAGACGCCGGCGTAGTCGGCGAGCGCCCGATAGAGCTCGGCGGGCGGAATGGCCGGATAGCGGGCGAACGCCGATGCGTCGAGCGCCCGCAGGGCATCGACGGCAGCCGGCGGCGGGCCCCAGAGGCTCGTGTTGTCGCTCAGGTCCACGGCGGCGCCGACGTCCGCCGTGGCATATGGCTTCGCGCCGCGCAAGACGGCGCGCACGGGCTCGTTCATGCGACGGCCTCCGACGTCCAGGCACGGGCGGCCGCCGCGTGTCCGGGAAGGCGCTCGGCCTGCGCGAAGGCGTCCACGTCGGCGGCCAGGCGACCCGCCGCGGCGCGATCGACGCGCTGGTAGGTCGTCCAGCGGAAGTAATCCAGCGTGGAGAGACCGGAATAGGCACGGGCGAGCCCGCCCGTGGGCAGGACGTGGTTGGCGCCCGTCATATAGTCCCCGAAGCTCACGGAGGCCGTTTGCCCCACGAAGACGGTGCCGGCGTTGCGGACACCGTCCAGGACGAGGCGTTCGTCGCGGACGCAGAGCAGCAGGTGCTCCGGCGCGTAGGCGTTGGACCAGGCCACGGCATCGTCGAGATCGTCCACCCATACGATCGCGCCCTGGCCGGCGAGCGCCGCGTCGATGATCGCGCGACGCTCTTGGGACGGAAGGAGGCGGCGCAGCGCGTCGCGCACGCGATTGGCGAGCGCCTGGCCCTGCGCCACGGCCACGACACTAGCGCGCGGATCGTGCTCGGCCTGGCCCAGCATCTCGCGCGCCACGACCTCCGCGTCGGCGCGGTCGTCGGCGATGACGAGCAGCTCGCTCGGTCCGGCGGGGGAATCGATGCTCACGAACCCCGACACCTGGAGCTTCGCCTCGGCGACGTACGCATTGCCGGGGCCGACGATACGATCCACCCGCGGCACCGACGCGGTGCCGTACGCCAGAGCGCCAACGGCGCCTGCGCCCCCGATGGCGAACACGCGATCGGCCTCCGCCAGCGCGGCGGCGGCGAGGACCACCGGCGCGGGGCGCCCGTCGGGTCCGGGCGGCGACGCCACCACCACTTCGCCGACGCCGGCCACCCGTGCCGGCACCGCGCCCATGAGCACGCTGCTTGGATACGCCGCCCGCCCGCCCGGGGCGTAGACGCCGACACGCGCCAGCGGGTCGGGCCGGCGGCCGATCGTGATGCCGGGCTCGGGCGAGACCTCGATCACGGATGGCAGAAAAGCGCGATGCACGGCCGCGATGTTGCGTGCGGCGCGCTCCATCGCGCGGCGCAGCGCGGGGGCGAGTGCGTCGAGCGCCGCCGTCCACTGGGCCCTGGGGACTTCCAGGCGCTCGAGCGCCACCCCGTCGAACGTGCGGGCGAAGTCCCGCAACGCGGCATCGCCGCGCGCGCGCACGGCGGCGAGGATCTCCGCCGTGGCGTCCCGCACGGCGGGATCGGTCGACGTCGTGCGATCGAGCAGGGCTCGCTCGGTGGGCGCGTCGAGCCCCTGCCGCGGCCCGAAGTAGCGGAGAGCCGGCGAATCGACGCTCGCGGTGGTCATGCCATGAGCCTCTCGATGCGGGTGATCAGAATGCCCTCGGCGCCAAGCGCCTTGAGACGGGCGATCGTGCGGAAGACTCCGTCCGCCGGAACGACCGCGTGCACGGCGACCAACGTGCCGCCGTTCAGGATGTCGATGACCGTGGGGCCGTTCAGGCCCGGCACGATCTCGCGCACCTGCGACA
>JAGWRI010000053.1 GCA_028876525.1 Gemmatimonadota bacterium
AGGGCCCAGGCACAGAGCGGCGGAAGCACGATCACCGTCATCAACAGGGAGCCGATCATCGCCGCGATCGTGGTATCGGCCATCGGCTTGAACAGGCGCCCGGACGGCCCCGACAGCACGTAGATCGGAAGGAACCCGGCGACGATCACCGCGATGGAGTAGACGATGGGGCGGTCCACCTCGGCCGCGGCCAGCGAGATCACCTCGCGGATCGAGTACGACGTGCCGTGTCGTTCGGCGAGTTGCCGATAGATGTTCTCGACCATGAACACCGCGCCGTCCACCAGAATGCCGAAGTCTATGGCTCCGATGGAGAGCAGATTGGCGGGGATGTTGCGGAGGTCGAGGACGATGAACGCGAACAGCAGGGACCCCGGAATGGCCAGGGCGGCGATCAGCCCGGAGCGGACGTTGTAGAGGAAGAAGATGAGAATGACGACCACCAGCACGATGCCGCGCAGCAGGTTGTCCTCGACGACGCGTGTCGTGAGGTGGATCAGGTCGCTGCGGTCGTAGAACGGGTGGACCTTGACGTCCTTGGGCAGGATCGAATCGTTGAGCTGGCGCGTGGTGGCTTCGACGCGCTTGAGCACCGTCTGCGCCTGTTCCCCGGTGCGCATCAGAATCACGCCTTCCACGGCGTCGTCGCGGTCGTTGAACCCGAACTGGCCAAGACGCGGCGCGTGGCCGATCTGGACGGTGGCCACGTCCTTGATCAGCACCGGAATCCCGTTCTTCACGGTGATCACGATGTTGCCGATGTCGTCGGTGGTCTTCACCCGGCCCAGGCCGCGCACGTAGTAGAACTGGCCGCCCTCGCTGTAGAAGCCGCCGCCGGCGTTGCCGTTGTTGTTGCCGAGGGCGTTCTCGACGTCGGCAATGGACAGCCCGGCGCCGGCCAGCTTGGTCGGGTTCACGTCCACGTGGTATTCCATGGTCTCGCCGCCGAGCCCCGACTCGTCGGCCACGCCGGGCACCGCCTTGTACGCCTTGGACAGCACCCAGTCGTTCAGCACCTTGAGCTCCATCGTCGACCGGTCGGGGCTGTCGAGCACGTACCGGTAGATGAGCCCCGAGGGCGAGAACATGGGCGACACGCTGGCGTTCACCCCCTGCGGAAGCGCGACGTTCGGAAGCCGCTCGAACACGCGCTGGCGCGCGAAGTACGGGTCGGTCTTGTCGGTGAACGTGAGGATCACGTCCGACAGCCCGTAGAGCGAGATCGAGCGCTCGACCGACAACCGCTCGGCGCCGTTCATCTCGGTCTCGATCGGCACGGTGACCAGGCGCTCCACCTCCTCGGCGGCGTGGCCCGGCCACTGCGTGATGATCTCGACCATCGTCGGCGAGAGATCCGGATAGGCGTCCACCGGGAGGCGCGAGAACGACCAGGCGCCGATGGCCGCGATGGCGATGGCGAAGATCGCCACCAGGAACGGCTGCCCCAGGGCCTTGCGGACGATCTTGTTGATCGCCGACGGCGGAGCCGCCGAGGCGTCGGGGCCGTGCGGGGAGTGGGGCGTGGTCACTGGCTCTCCGCGAACTGGATGAACAGCGCACCGTCGGCCACGACCTTGTCGCCGGCGGCGAGCCCCGACGTCACCTGGTACCCGTCGCCCACGCGGTACCCGTAGGTGATGCTCCGGCGAAGGAACGACCCGTCGGCCTGAACGACGAACACGAACGGCAGGTTGTCCTCGTTGCGGAGCAGGGCGGAGCTGGGGATCACGACCCCGTGCCGGACCTCGCGCGAGTGGATCTCGACCCGCACGAACATGTCCTTCTTCAGGAGCTGCCGCGCGTTGTCGGCCACGATGCGCACCGCCGTCGCCTTGGTGCCGGGATCGACCAGCGCGGCCACGTAGTCCACCCGGCCGGCCAGCGGCCGGGGCGATGCATCGGTGTACACGCTGGCCGTCTGGCCGGCGTGCACGAGGTCCAGATCGTTGGGGTAGACGCTGGCCATCACCCACATCGTGGTCAGGTCCGCGATCGTGAACGTCGGCGTGCTCCCCGCCTGCAGCAGCTGGCCGGGGTTGATCAGCTTCTCGACCACCACGCCGGGGATCGGGGCGCGGATGACGCCCTCCACGGGGCCGGCCTGCGCGTCGGAGCGGAGGCGCGCGACGGCGCTGTCGGACACGCCGAGCGAGCGGAGGGTCTGGATCGCGGCGTCGACGTCCGCGGCGGCCGACGACGCGTCGGTGCGCGCCTGGTCGAGGTCGCTGCGGGCCAGGGCGTCGTTCTGGAACAGCTGCTCGTCGAGCGTGAGGATGCGCTGCGCGTTGCGCGACGCGTCCTGGGCCTTGCGGTACCCGGCCACCGCCGAGGCGTAGTCGGGCGACGTCACGGCGGCCAGCGGCGCGCCGGCCTTCACCACCGCCCCGATGTCGGCGATGAGCCGCGTCACGGGGCCGGAGATCGGCGCGAGCACCTGCGTGGAGCGGTCGCCGTTGAACGCCACGGTGCCCGTCACCTCGAGCGTCGGCGTGAACGCCGTGTCGGCGAGGGTGACGATGTGGAGGCGGGCCCGCTGGGCCGGGGTGACGGTGAACGCCGCCGGCTTGGCGACCGCCGTCGAATCGCCCGCGGGCGCCGGGGACGAGCAGCCAGCCACGAGACCGGCCAGGGCGAGGATCGCGGCGAGGGCGGGCGCGGCCGCGGCGATTGAGCGCTTACTCACGGGGAGCTCCAGTGGGGATCGAGGTGAGCGGAACACCGGCGGCGCGCTCGAGGTCGGAGCGCGCGGAGTTGGCGGCGGCGAGGGCATCGGCGTACTGGCCTTCGGCGTCGAGCAGCGAGCGGCGGGCGTCGATCACGTCCAGCGCCGAGAGCCCGCCGGCCGCGTAGGCCGCGGCGGCGGCGCGGTACCCCTCGCGGGCCGACGGAAGGAGCTGGTCGCGGATGAACACGGCCTGGCGCTGGGCGGCGTCGGCCGTGGCCCACGCGCTGCGCACGTCCTGGCCCACGGCGGCCCGCGTGTCGCGAATCGTGGCCGCGAGCTCCAACTCACGGTGCTGCGTTTCGGCGAAATCGCCCTTGGCGTGCTGCCAAAAGAAGATCGGGATCGGCATCGCGATGCCCACCGAGTACCAGGTCGGATCGGACACCGAGGCGTCGCGGCTCGCGCCCACGAAGAGGTCGGGCAGGAAGGCCTGCTCGCGCACCAGCCGCGAATTGGTCCGGGCGGCGCGCAGCTGCGCATCGAGCGACAGGATCTCGGGGCGCTTTCGCAGCGCGGTCTGCTCCACCGCGTCGAGCGCGGGGAGGGGCGCCGGCACGGCGAGCGAATCGGCCAGCGCCAGCGGCGCGCCGAGGGGGCGGCCGATGAGCCGGTTGAGCGCGGACTCGGCGTTGGCCACGTCGCGCGAGTTGGCGATGAGGTCGTTGCGGGCGGAGGCGAAGTCCACCTGCGCCTTGATGACGTCGAGCCGCGGCACGGTTCCGGCGTTGAATCGCGCCTCGGTGCGCTGGAGGAACGCGCCGGCCAGCGAGTCGGCGGCAACGAAGTCCCGACGGTGCAGATGCGCGACCAGCACCGCGTCGTACGCCTCGCTCGTGGACGCGGCGATTCCCTGCTGAACCAGCGCCAACTGCTGCTGCGATGCCCGCACGTTGTAGGCCCCGACGCGCTCGGCGAGGTGGAGTTTGTCGGGGAAGGGGATCGTCAGGCTCAGGCTCACCGGCTTGGAGACCGTGGGGCTGAAGCCGGTGAGGCTGGGCAGCGAGTCGTAGCCGGCCGACAGCGTCGGGTCGGGGATGGACATCCCCTCCCAGCGCTGTGCCTTCACCTGCGCCGTCTGCTGCCGCGCCACGTCGATGGCCGGATTGGTCTCGAGCGCCATGGCCACGGCCTGGCGACGGGTGAGACGCAGCGTGTCGACGGGATCGCTCCCCCCGACCGGCGTGCGCTGTTGAGCGGATGCGCGGCCGGCAAGACACACCAGCGCGCACATCCAGATGGACGTTCGCATGCGGGCTCTCGGTGATATTGCGAAGGAGGTACTGCTCGGACTTCCGGGCGCGCGGGAGCGCGCCACGTCCTGAGGCCGCCGCGAACTCAGCCCGTGACGGGCGGAGCTCGGGACGAATTGGCCGCCCGGTCGCGGGCCACGGCCGGCATGAACGCCGGGGTCAGGCGGAGGCGGGCGGGGGCCGCGCCAGGCACGAGGACCCGGCCGGTGGACGGGAGCGAGCGAATCGAGCGCAGCGCGCAGATGGCGCAGGTCTGGGCGTCGTGCACCAGGAAATGGTGCGTGGTGCCGGTCTGCTCGATGTGAGTTTCGCTCGCTTCGTGGTGCGGCTCGAGGATGGGACCGATCGCCGCGGCCAGCTCGAGCGCGAGCAGCGCGAACAGCGCGACGCGGCGGGCGAGCCAGATGGAGCGGGTGCGGCGGAACCTCAAGCGGGCGAACATGATCCGCCCACGTTACTGGGCGGCGCTTCAAAACGCCAGCCCGGGGCGGCGATCCCCCCGACCTCTTAGCGACCGGCCCCGGCCGCGCCACGAGGGCATCAGGAACGGAGGCTGTGAACCACACACGATCCGGACGAAGCGGACGAGACGGGCACCACAAACGGCGCAAGCATGAGGGGGCGGCGGCGCCGAGATCATCGCCCCGCAGCCCCCTGTTTCATTCGCCATTTCGTAGTACCAGTTTCATCCGGCAGTCGTCGGGATCATCTGCCGTTCATACTCTTCGTTCTTGATGCCGGCCTGGCCTCCGTCAGCGGCCGTCAGCGGGCGTAGCGACGGAGGCGGGCGAGCATCTTCCGGTCGGTCTTCGTCGCGTCGTCGAGCTTCGGGGTCTCGAGCACCTTGGGCACGGCGCCGAAGCGCGGGTCGCGCATGATCCGCCGGAAGGGCTCGGGGCCCAGCGTGCCCTCGCCGATCAGCTCGTGGCGGTCGCGCTTCGACCCGAAGGGCATTTTGGAATCGTTGAGGTGCAGCACGCGCAGGCGCCCGGCGCCAAGCACGTCGTCGAACCGGGCCCACACCCCGTCGAAGTCGCGCACCAGGTCGTACCCCGCGGAGTAGACGTGGCAGGTGTCCACGCACACGCCCATGCGGCGGCGCTGGGCGCCCGGCACCCGCTCGAGCAGGGCCGCCAGCTCCTCGAACGTGCTGCCGATCACCGTGCCCGCGCCGGCGGTGGTCTCCATGCAGAGCACCGTGTTCCCGGGCACGCGCTCCAGCGCCTCGGCAATCGCGTCGGCGTTGCGCGCGACGCCCGACGCGCGCTCGTCCATGAAGTTGCCGGGGTGCGATACGAGATATGTAATGCCCAGCGCCTCGCACCGCCGGAGCTCGGCGACGAAGCTCTCGATGGACCGCCGCCGGAGGACCGGGTCGGGGCTGGCGAGGTTGATCAGGTACGAGTCGTGGACCACCGTGGCGCGGACCGCGGTGCGGGCCAGTCCGTCGCGGAACGCCCGGGCTTCGGCGGCGTCCACGGCGCGCTCGGCCCACCGGTTGGCCATCTTCGTGAACATCTGGATGGCGGTGGCGCCGATCTCCCGGGCCCGCAGCGGCGCCTGGTCGGTGCCCCCGGCGATGGACACGTGCGCGCCCAGCAGCGCGACGCCCTGGCCTCCGGCGGGGGCGGCCGCG
>JAGWRI010000054.1 GCA_028876525.1 Gemmatimonadota bacterium
GACGCGATCCCGATCACCGCCGCGTCGCCCGTGAACAGCCGGGCCAGCGGCCCCGGCACGCTGAGGAACAGCAGCGCCGTCATCGACATGAACGCCACGCCGCACACGAACGCCACCCGGGCGGCGAGGCGCGCCCGGTCCCCGTCGCCGGCCCCGATCGCGTGCCCCACCCGCACCGCCGCCGCCGTCGAGATCCCCACCGGCCCCATGAACGTGAGCGCGGCGAGCTGGATCGCCACCTGGTGCGCCGCGACCTGCGCCGTGCCGAACCACCCCATGAGCAGGCCGATGGACCCGAACGCGCCGACCTCCAGCACCTGCTGGAGTCCGATCGGCACCGCGATCGCGAGCATTCGCCGCAGGGGCGTCCAGGCCAGCGTGTCGGCGCGCAGCGCGCCGAGGTACGGCCGCAGCGCCGGCCAGGCCAGCCCGAGCAGGGCGGCGAACATCGTCCAGCGGCTGAGCACGGTGGCCACGGCGCTTCCCTCCACGCCCAGCGCCGGCGCCCCCAGGTGCCCGTAGATGAACACCCAGTTGAGCCCGGCGTTCAGCGCGTTGGCGCCGACGATCGTGACCACGATCGGCGCCAGCCGCCCCATCGCCTGCAGGCTCTGCCGCAGCACGACGAACGCCAGGAAGGGCAGGGCGCCGAGAATCGAGATCCGCACGTAGAGCGCCGCCTCGGGCACGATCTCCGCCGGCTGCCGGGCCAGCGTGATCACCGGCCGGGCGGGCCACATCAGCGCCGCGCTCAGCACGGTGAGCGCCACGCTCAGCGCCAGTCCGCGCTGGATGCCGCGCGCGATCGCCGCCTCGTCGCGCGCCCCCACCGCCTGGGCCACGATCGGGTCGAGCGCGAACAGCGCCCCCATCGCGAACACGATGACGTTGAAGAAGTAGATGTTTCCCAGCGCCACCGCGGCCAGCGCGCGGGCGGACAGGTGGCCCACCATGATCGAGTCGATCACCCCCATCGCCATCATCCCGACCTGGACCACGACCACCGGCACGGCAAGGGTCATCAGGGCCCGGAATTCGCGGGACAACTCGTGTTTCGGGGCGGGGGGTGCGGGGGACATGGCCTCAATCTCGCAGGGCGGGGCATCCGTTGCCACGCATCGAGTTGCGAGGATTCCGTAGGGGTTGGCCTCGGCGCGTTGACAAACGCCCCCGCTCCATACTTCTTCACTGGACACACTCACCGGCCAGGCCCCCCCGTGATGAAGCCGCGTTTCCGCACCGCCGCCACCACCACTCTGCTGTTCGTTCCCATCGTGGCCGGCGGCTTCCTGCTCCAGGAGCCCCCGGCGCACGCCAGCGCCCGGCTCTTCGACCAGGTCATGTCGCTGGTGGCCAGCCGGTACGTGGACACGCTGGCCGCGAACGACATCTACGCCAAGGCGGCCGCGGGCCTGGTGCAGCAGCTGCGCGATCCGTACTCCCAGCTGTTCAGCCCGCAGGCCAGCGCGGACTTCACGCGCGGCACGGGCGGCCGTTACGGCGGCACCGGGATGCTGCTGGGCGAGGACGGCACCGGCACGTACGTCGCCCAGGTGTTCCCGCACACGCCGGCCGCCGACGCCGGCGTGCAGGAGGGCGACCGCATCGCCGCCATCGACGGCAAGAGCGTGGTCGGCGTGTCCAGCGTGGACATCGCCAACCGGCTGCGCGGCGACGTCGGCACCAAGGTCGAGGTGACCTACAACCGGCCCGGCGTGTCGGGGCCGATCAAGCTGTCGTTCGTCCGCCGCGAGGTGCACATCCCGGCGGTGCAGTACTACACGATGCTCGACGGCACCGTGGGCTACATCCCCATCCAGACCTTCAACGAGAACGTGGTCGAGGAGGTCACCGAGGCCGTGCGCAAGCTCTCGGCGCAGGGGGCCAAGGGATACGTGATCGACCTGCGGGGCAACGGGGGCGGCATCGTGGACCAGGCGCTGCAGCTCAGCAGCCTGTTCCTCAAGGACTCGCAGGAAATCGTGAGCGTCCGCTCGCGCGGCCAGCCCGACGAGGTCTCGCGCGCCGGCGTCCAGCACATGGCCGTGGGCGTGCCGCTGGTGGTGATGACCGACGGCGGCACGGCGTCGGCGTCGGAGATCGTGGCCGGGGCGCTGCAGGACCACGACCGCGCGCTCGTCGTGGGCACGACGTCGTTCGGGAAGGGGCTCGTGCAGTCGGTGTACGGCCTCGAGGGCGGCTACGCCCTGAAGCTCACCACCGGCAAGTGGTACACGCCGAGCGGGCGGTCCATCCATCGCGACCGGGTGCTCAACGCCCAGGGCCAGCTGGTGGAGGTGCGCCCCGACTCGGCGGAGACCGACTCCGAGCGCCTGGCGCGGCCCAAGTTCCGCTCCGACGACGGGCGCATCGTGTACGGCGGCGGCGGGATCACCCCCGACGTCGTGGTCCGCGACGACACGCTGAGCACGCTGGAACAGGGCTTCTTCCACGCGATGGCGCCGTCGGTCGGGCCGATCGCGCGGGTGCTCGAGAGCTATTCGCGAACGCTCAAAGACAGCCTCACCGCGCCGACGCTGACTCTCAAGCCGGCCTGGCGCGCGCATCTGCTCGACCAGCTGGCCCGCGACAGCGTCGTGATCGCGCCCCGGTACCGCGCCGTGGGCGACTCGATTCTCGCCGAGCAGCTCGCCGTGCGCACGGTGAGCAAGGCGTTCGGCGACGGCGCCGCCAAGGAGCTCACGCTGAGCCAGGACCGGCAGCTGACCACGGCCGTGGACCTGCTCCGCAAGGCCGCCAGCCAGAAGCAGCTGTTCGCCGCCGCGGCGCGCGACAAGTAACGCGCCGCTCCGTCCCGTGGCGGAACACCACCTCCGCGTCCGGCGCACCGCGCGCTTCCACTCGCTGGGCGAATTCGGGCCCGGCGTGCGCGAGATCTGGATCGCCTGCCACGGCTACGGCCAGCTCGCCGGCCGCTTCCTGCGCCACTTCCGCGCCGCCGCCCACCCGGAACGGCTCATCGTGGCGCCCGAGGCGCTGTCGCGCTTCTACCTCGACAACGCGCTCCCCCACGGCCCCGACGCCCGCGTCGGCGCCACCTGGATGACCCGCGAGGACCGCGACTCCGAGATCGCCGACTACGTCGAGTACCTCGACGCCCTCGCCGACCACCTGCTCGCCGGCGCCGGCGCGCCGCGCCCGCGGCTGGTCGCGTTCGGGTTCTCGCAGGGCGTGGCCACGGTGATGCGCTGGCTCGCCATGGGGCAGACGCGCGCCCAGCGGCTCATCTGCTGGAGCGGGAGCCTGCCCGCCGAGCTCGACCTGGCCGCCGCGCGCGATCGCTTCGGCGACGAGCCGGTGACCTACGCCTGCGGCGACCGGGACGAGTACTTCGGCGCGGCCCGCGTGGCCGACCAGACGGGCCGCCTCCAGGCCGCCGGCGTGCCGTACGTCTACGTGCCCTTCTCCGGCACGCACACCGTGGACCCCGTGACGCTGGCCCGGGTGGCCGGCGCGCCGCCGGCCTGACCCGGGTCCCGCCGCCGCATCAATGGCCCGGCGGCAGGCGGAAGATCGCCAGCTGCGGGGCGAGCGCCCCCGGAATCGGCTGCGCGCCCGGCGCCGAGAACTGCAGCGTCACCGTCGCCGACGAGTCCGGCGTGTCCAGCCGGTAGAACGTCGTCGTTCCCGGATCCATCGCGTAGCTCGTGGTGTCGTTCGTGATCGAGAACACCTGGATCGGCATCGGATACGGGATGTCCGTGGCCGGCCCGCTGGTCGTGAACAGCCGCGCCCACATCGCCCGCAGGTTTCGCGTCAGGAACCGGTCGGCCGCCGGCGCCGTCGTGCGCGGCAGCCCCGTGAGACTGTCGGTGTAGAGCGCGAGCCCGAAGTTGGCGAAGGTGTTCGGGAACGGCTGGCCCGTGGCCGCCGCGATGTTCGCCGCGCCCGTCGCATTTCCGTCCTCGAGCGCCCGCCAGACCCCGTGGCCGAACTGGTCGCCCAGGTAGTGCACCAGCGCCCAGTCGCCGCCCCGCCACGCGAAGCCGTTGTCGGCGTCGCTGTGCAGCGTCACGCTCGCCGTGTCGGGCAGCAGCGCGTACTGGTACGAGTCGTACAGGAACCCCTGCGCGAACCCCTCGGCCGAATCGGGGAAGATCTGCGACGGATTGGTGCGGCACGACGGGGGCGGGCACTTGTTCTCGTAGTACAGCGAGCCCAGCTCCTCGGCCTCGATGCTCAGCCCCTCGTCCAGCCACCCGGTTTCGGGCTGGCCGCCGTGCATCACCACGTGCGTCGAGAAGTCGATCAGGTGCTGCAGCTCGTGCATGAACGTCGCCGGCACGGTGTAGCTCAGGTCGGCCACCGAGTGCGAGCAGCTCACCGCGCCGTTCGGGTCGGGCACGATCGAATAGAAGACCTCTCCCTGGTTCGAATTCGGATCCGACGGCCCGGCGAAGTCCTCGGAGTCGAAGAACCCGGCCACGTAGCCCTGCGTGTTGCACGTCGAGATCGGCGTGTCGGCGTTGACCACCGGCGACATCAGCATGATGACGTGGCCGTTCTGGTCGATGTCCGACGGGGGACCGAACGCCGCCGTGTCGATCGGATAGAGCGTCTGATCGAAGTACTGCCCGAACTGCTGGAGCTGCGTGGGCGTGAAGCCGTTCACGGGCGCCATCGTGTCCACGTAGAGCAGCACGTCGGTGCCCACGTACTCCAGGCGGGCGGCCACCGTGGCCCACGTCCCCGAGCCGGAAAAGCTGGACAGCACGTGGAAGCTGCGCACGCTCCCGGTGGCGGGCACGGAAGTGAACGCGGGCCGCGCGCCCCCCGCCATGGCCGCCCGCACCCGCCGGCTCACGGCGCGGAAGTCGCCGGCCGCGAACAGCGTCCGTTCGCGCGACCGCATTGCCCGGTAGGCGGCCTCCTGCGCGGCGCCGAGCCGCGCCCCCGCATAGCTCGCCGTCGCGCCCGGCGCGCCCTCCAGGCTGCGCAGCGCCGGCGCCAGCGACGCGCCGGCCGGCGGGGTGGTGTGCGCCGATGCCGCGACGTTGTACGAGACGTAGCTGTCGGTAGCGTTGTCGGTGGCCAGTTCCGGCACCACGAGGTAGCTCGCCCCGTTCCCGGCCAGCGACACCGTCGTGCCCCCGTTGCTGCAGTCGATGCGCGCCGCCGTGGCCACGCTCAGCGAGAGCGTCGTGGCCACCGAGCACGGATTGCTCTTGAAGCTCACCGTGCCCGTCGTCCCCCCCGTGCCGCTGCCCGGCGACGTGGGCAGGAAGGCGGGCGGTTTGGCGCAGCTTGCCAGCGCCAGCGCGCCGGCCGAGAGCGTGAGGAAGGTCAGGGCGCGGCGGGCCCGCTGGCCGCGGGACGACGGGACTTCCGGCATGGGGTCACTCCGAATGGACCCCGGGTGGTAGTGCCCGGTACACGCGGAAGTTCCACGACCAGCCGTTCAGGGCCGGCCCCGCCGGTCGTCCCGGAACCGGTCCAGCGAGCGCCGGTCCTTCTTCGTCGGGCGCCCCTTGTCCTCCCACACGAAGGCGGCCGGCGCCAGGCGCAGCTGCTCGGCCAGCCGCTCGCGCGCCGCGCGCGATTCCGGCGTCTCTTCGTACAGCCCCTGGGCGTCGCGCGCCGAGCCGCGGCGCGCCGCCAGCCCCCGGACCATCACGATATGCTCATACGGGCCGAGCCGGACGCGCACCTCGTCGCCCGGGCCGACTTCCTTGGCCGGCTTGGCGCGGTCGCCGTTCACCTCCACCTTGCCGCCGGCCACGGCCTCGGTGGCCAGCGACCGGGTCTTGTAGAAGCGGGCCGCCCACAGCCACTTGTCTACGCGGATCCTGGCGTCGTCGGACATGGGGGAACTATACCAGGCGCTGCCGGGTTTCGGGATCCGCTCGGGGTGCCACGTAAGCAATCGCCCCACGCCACTCCCTCTTGATTTCAAGTGACCGTCGAGTTAGTTATTGTCTGCGCGAGGCAGAACCCTATGCCTCGCAATTTGTTGTCTCGCAACAGTTACTGACCGACCCGTCGGTTAGTTGCAGAATTGGTAGGAGTTTGGAGGACACGATGGTGCAACCCGAATTCGCACACGAACCGAGATGGCGCCGCCGGCCGGAAGAGCGGCCGCGCCAGATCCTCGACGCCGCCTTCGAGACGTTCGCCGAGCACGGACTCGCCTCGGCCCGCCTCGAAGACATCGCGCGACGCGCCGGCGTGTCCAAGGGCACGATCTACCTCTACTACCCGAGCAAGGAAGACCTCTTCCGCGAGGTCGTGCGCCATACCGTGGGCGACGCGATCGACGAGGTCGAACGCCGGCTCGCCGGCCCCACCGCCATGGACGATCTGAATTCGTTCATGGACGCCCAGTGGCGCTTCCTCTGCTCCTCCAAGTTCCCGCCGCTCCAGCGGTGGGTCCACGCCGAGCTCACGGCCTATCCCGAGCTCGCCAACTTCTACGGCCAGGAAGTCCTCGGCCGGGGCCGCCGGCTCCTGCGCTCGATCCTCGAGCGCGGCATGGAGCGCGGCGAATTCCGGCGGATGGACCCCGGCGCCGCCGCCCGCGCCCTCATCGCCCTCTTCGTCACGTACGGGAACTGGCGGCACCGTCCGGCGCTTTGTGACTCTCTGGACGGCCGCACCGACCACCAGATGCTCGAAGAGATCCGACAGTTCTACCTCGCGGCGGTCCGGCCCGCGTCGGCATCCGCGACTCCAAGCACTCTCTCATGAACGCCACGCACACCGCCCGGCTCCTCGCCGCCGCCCTCGTCCTGCCCGCCGCCCTCGCCGCCCAGCAGGCGGCGCCGCGGCCGCTCTCGCTCGGCGACGCCGTCCGACTGGCCGCGCGCCAGAGCGCCCTCGTCCAGACCGCCGCCCTGCGCACCGCGCAGGCCGAAGCCCGCGTCTCCGAAACCCGCTCGGCGTTCCTGCCGAGCCTCACGGCCGGCGCCACCGAGGCCCAGACCACGCTCAATTCGGCCACCTTCGGGTTCAACTTCCCGGCCCAGCCCGGGCAGCCCCCGTTCCTCAATCCGCTGGGTCAGATCATCGGGCCGGTGGCCACCTTCGACGTGCGTGCCCACGCCGCGCAGACGATCTTCGACCCCTCGGCCTTCGGCCGGCTCCACGCCTCGCAGGCCGGCGCCGCGGCCGTCGGCGCCGGGCAGGGGGTGGCCGCCGAGCAGGCGGCGGCGATGGCCGCCGCGGCGTACGTGCAGGCCCAGCGCGCCGACGCGCAGCTTTCGGCGCGCCTGGCCGACTCGTCGCTGGCCGTCGATCTGCTCGGCATCGCGCAGGCACAGCTGTCGGCCGGCGTCGGCGTGGCGCTCGACGTCACGCGCGCCGAGTCGCAGCTGGCCGGCGTGAAGGCGCAGCTCATCGCCGCGCGCAACACGCAGGCCCGCGCGCGGCTGGACCTGGCGCGCGCCCTGAACCTGCCGCTCGACACGCCGCTGGACCTCACCGATTCGCTTTCCGTGCTGGACAGCGTGCCCGACGCGAGCGACGTGGACGCCGCGGTGGCCGGGGCGATGCGCCAGCGGCCCGACGTGCGGGCCCTCGAGTCGCAGCTCCGCGCCGCGCAGGCGCAGATCACCGCCATCCGCGACGAGCGGCTGCCGGCGGTGAACGCGTTCGGCAACGGCGGCTACATCGGCCTGCGGCTGAGTCGCATGCTGGCCACCTACACCTGGGGCGTCGAGCTCTCGGTGCCGGTGCTCGACGGGAATCGGCGCGACGCGCGGGTCACCGAGCAGGAGGCGGCGATGCGCGAGCTCGCCGTGCGCGAGGCCGATCTCCGCCAGCAGGTCACGGTGGACGTGCGCAGCGCCGCGCTGGACCTGGGCTCGGCCCGCCAGGCCGTGGACGCCGCGCGCGAGCGCGTGCGGCTGGCCGGCCAGGAGGTGTCGCAGGCCCGCGACCGGTTCAAGGCCGGCGTGGCCGGCAACGCCGACGTGATCACCGCGTCGCTGTCGCTCAACGCCGCGCGCACCCAGCTCATCGACGCCGAAACCGCCTATCAGGCCGCCCGGGTGGAGGTCGCCCGCGCCGAAGGGCGCACGACCTCGCTCCGGTAGACCGCCCACTCCCCTCGCTCCGCTCACGACTTCCTCTCTCGCAAGATCCGACCCATGGCATCCGCTCCGAACACCGCGAACTCCGACGCGACGCCGGCCGGCAACGGCAACCGGCGGCGCGTCGTGCTCCCCATCCTCATCGTCCTCGCCGTGCTCGGCCTTGGCTGGGCGGTGAAGGAGTACCTCTACGCCCGGGCGCACGAGTCCACCGACGACGCCCAGGTGGACGGCGACATGACGCCGGTGCTCGCCAAGGTCGGCGGGTACGTGCAGAAGATCACGGTGGACGAGAACAATCACGTCGCCATCGACTCGCTGCTCGTCCAGATCGACCCGGCCGAGTACCAGGCGCGCCTCGAGCAGGCCGAGGCCGACCTGGCCGCGGCCCGCGCCGCGGTGAACGGCCCGCACGGCGAGGGACAGGCCCAGGCCGCCGTCCAGGTGGCGGCCAACCAGAAGGCGTCGCTCGCCGCGCAGATCGACGCCGCGAAGGCCAACCGCACCAAGGCCGACGCCGACCTGGCGCGCGCCCGGGAGTTGGTGGCCAAGCAGATCGTGTCGCGGCAGCAGCTCGACGCCGCGCAGGCGGCCGCCGACGCGGCCGCGGCGCAGCTCAAGGCGCTGCAGGAGCAGCAGAGCGCCGCCGCGTCGGGCATCACCGCCGCCGAGGCGGGGGTGCGGCTCGCGCAGGCGCGCCTCGACGCCGCGAAGGCGGCCGTGGCCAACGCCCAGCTGCAGCTCTCGTACACGAAGGTCACGGCGCCCATGGCCGGGATCGTGTCGCGGAAGCAGGTCGAGATCGGGCAGCTCGTCCAGCCCGGCCAGCCGATGCTGACCGTGGTGTCCGACACCGGCGTGTGGGTCACGGCCAACTACAAGGAGACGCAGCTGGCCGACATCCGCGTGGGCCAGCCGGTGGAGTTCGAGGTGGACGCCTACCCGGGCTGCGAGGCCCGGGGCAAGGTGGAGAGCCTGGCCGGCGCCACGGGGGCCAAGTTCGCGCTCCTGCCGCCCGACAACGCGACCGGCAACTTCACGAAGGTCGTGCAGCGCGTCCCCATCCGCATCGCGGTGACCGACGGGTGCGGTCCGCAGCTTCCGCTGCGGCCCGGCATGTCGGTGGTCGCGCACATCGCCACCCAGTAATCGTCAGGACGCCCATCGATGTCTGATCCGACCGCCACGGTCGAGGGGGGCGTGCGTCTCGTGTCCGGGGCGCGCGGCACGGCGCGCATCGTTTCCGCGCCGCCGGCGCACGCCGCCGAGCACGAAGACCCCTACAAGTACAAGTACATCATCGCCATCGCCGTGACGCTGGCCGCGGTGCTGGAGCTGATCGACACTTCGATCGTCAACGTCGCCATCCCCCACATGATGGGGAATCTCGGCGCCACGCTGGACGAGATCTCGTGGGTGTCCACCGGCTACATCATCGCCAACGTCATCGTGATTCCGATGTCGGGGTGGCTGTCGGCCTTCTTCGGCCGCAAACGCTACCTCACGGGCTCCATCTCGCTGTTCGTGTTCGCGTCGTTCATGTGCGGGGCCGCGCATTCGCTGGGCGCGCTGGTGCTGTGGCGGGTGATCCAGGGGCTGGGCGGCGGCGCCCTGCTGTCCACCGCGCAGACCACGCTGTTCGAGTCGTTCCCGCCCGAAGAGGTGGGCATCGGCCAGGCGATGTTCGGCGTGGGCGTCATGGTGGGCCCCACGATCGGCCCCACGCTGGGCGGCTACATCGTGGACAACTACAACTGGCCCTGGATCTTCTACATCAACATCCCGCTGGGCATTCTCGCGGGGTTCATGGTGTACACCTACGTGCACGACGCGGCGCACCAGGAGCGGGCCAGGAGCATCGACTTCCCGGGCATCCTGTTCCTCGCCACGGGCGTCGGATCGCTGCAGTGGATGCTCGAGCGCGGCGAGCGCTACGACTGGTTCGACTCGCGGTTCGTGACCGCGCTGTGCGTGACCGCCGTGACGTCGTTCGTGCTGCTCATCTGGCGCGAGCTCACCTGCAAGGAACCGGTCATCAACTTCCGCGTGTTGAAGAGCCGCCAGCTCTCGGCCGGGGTGAGCATCGCCGCCTTTCTCGGGCTGGCGCTGTTCGGGTCGGTGTTCGTGCTGCCCGTGTTCCTGCAGAACCTGCACGGGTTCACGGCCAACCAGACGGGACTGGTGATCCTGCCGGGCGCCATCGCGTCGGCGGTCACCATGGTCTGGGTGGGGCGCAACGCGAACTGGCTGGACGCGCGCGCCACGGTCACCATCGGCGCGCTGTTCTTCATGCTCTCGATGTGGCAGCTCTCGACGCTCACGCTGGACGCCGGGCGCGGGGACCTGTTCTGGCCGCTCGTGTGGCGCGGCGTGGGGCTGGGGCTCATCTTCGTGCCCCTCACCAACGCGACCATGGCCGAGCTGGCCACGCGCGACCTGGCCCAGGGAACCGGCATGTTCAACCTCACCCGCCAGCTCGGCGGGTCGCTGGGCATCGCCATCATGGCCACCCTGCTCACCCGGTTCACGACCATCGCCAAGGCCAACCTCGCCGAGCACGTGACCACCATGGATCCCACGTCGCTGGGGCGGCTCCATGCCATCACCGGCGCGATGATCGCGCGCGGCGCGCCGGCCACCGTGGCGCATGCCCAGGCGCTGGCCATCATGGACCACCAGATCACCGCCCAGGCCAGCGTGCTGGCGTTTTCCAAGATCTACCTGCTGAGCGGCATGCTGCTGGTGTCGTCGCTGCCGCTGCTCTTCTTCTTCCACACCGGCAAGGCGCGGACCACGGTGCGGTCGCTGCATTGATGGCGCCGCCGGGCCGGTCGCGGTAACGTCAACGCCATGCCCACCCGCCACCACTGGATGGTCCGCGTCACGCACTGGGTGAACGCCTTCGCGCTCACCCTCATGGTGGCGAGCGGGCTGCGCATCTTCAACGCCTACCCGGCGTTCGCGCGCAAGGGCGAGACGTTCTGCTGCTATCCGTTCGCCGGGCACCCCGTTCCCGACTGGCTCACCTTCGGCGGCTGGCTGGCCGGGGCGCGCCACTGGCACTTCGCGGCGATGTGGCTGCTGGTGGCCAACGGGCTGGCGTACCTGGGCTTCGTCTACCTGCACGGCGAGTGGCGGGATCTCGTGCCGCGGCGCGGCCAGCTCCGCGACGCGTGGGAGATGCTCCGGTTCTACCTGTTCGTGCGGAAGGACCATCCGCACCAGGGCAAGCACAACGCGCTGCAGCGCGCCGCCTACTTCGCGCTGCCCGTGTTCGGCGCGGTCGCGGTGGTGTCGGGCATCGCCATCTGGAAGCCGGTCACGCTGGGCTGGCTCACGCGGCTCCTGGGCGGGTACGTGTGGGCCCGCTACTGGCATTTCCTGGCCATGCTCGCCATCGTCGCGCTCTCGGCGGTGCACGTGTTCATGGTGTTCGCGGTGGATCCGTATTCGCTGCGCGGCATGATCACCGGGGGCTACGACGAGGCGAAGTCGCCCGAGGCGCGGAACGCGCGTCCGTTCTGGTGGAGGCGCCCGGCGCCGGCCGCCGCGCCATCCGCCCCGGAGGCGAAGTGAGCATCGACCGCCGCCGCTTTCTGGCCATTTCCGCGGCCTCGATCACCGGCGCCTTCCTGGCCGCCTGCGGCTCCGACGGCCCCCCTGGCTCGGGGAAGTTCCTGGCCTGGACGGAGAAGCGGAACGAGCCGGTGGAGCGGTTCCTCTTCCGCCACACGTCCATGGACCGCGTTCCGGCCGGCGCCCGCGAGGCCGGCGCCGCGTTTCCGAAATACTACGTCTCGGATGACGTGCCGGTGTGGGACGAGGCGGCGCGCGGCCCGTGGACGCTGGAAGTCTCGGGACTCGTGGACCACCCGCTCACCCTGTCGCTCGCCGACCTCCAACGGCTGCCCACCGTGTCCCAGCGCGTGAACCACTACTGCGTCGAGGGGTGGACGGCCGTGGCCGACTGGACCGGGACGCGCGTCTCGGAGCTGGCTCGCCTTGCCGGCGCGCGGCCCGAGGCGCGGTGCGTGGATTTCGCGTCGTTCGACGACGGCTACCACGAGAGCTGGGACCTGGCCAGCGCCATGCACCCGCAGACGCTCATCGCCTGGGCCATGGATGGGAAGCCGCTGACCCCGGGCCACGGGGCGCCGGCCCGCGTGCACTCCCCGATCAAGCTGGGCTACAAGAACACCAAGTACCTGGTGCGGGTGCAGTTCCTGGCCCATCGGAACGGGGGGTACTGGAGCGACCAGGGCTACGAATGGTACGGCGGGACTTAACGCCGGCCGGATCCCGCCGTCTTCCTCCGTGAAGCCCGCGCGATGGGGCGGGGCGGAGATCCGGAGGGAACCGATGAGAAAGACGACAACGATGCTCGCCGCCCTGGCGGTGGCGATGACCACGGCCGCCGCTGGCGCCGGCGCTCAGCGCCCGATGGCGCAGCGGCAGCTCTTCCGCGGCATCACGCTCACCGACACGCAGCACGCGCAGCTCCAGAAGCTGCGCGACGCCAACCGGACGCAGATGCAGGCCATGATGCAGTCCGCCCGGACCGACCGCCAGGCGCTGCGCACGGCGTACGAGAACGGCGATACCGTGGCGCTCAAGGCCGCCCGGCAGCACCTGGACGGCTGGCGCAACCGGACCATCGCCCTGCGGGGGCAGATGCAGCGCGACGTGCGGGGCGTGCTCACGCCCGACCAGCAGAAGGTGTTCGACGCCAACCGGACGCGGCTCGAGCAGCGCATGGCGCGCGGCGCGCGGGCGATGCGCCAGGAGCGGATGTGGGGGCGGCGGCAGGCGATGATGCGCTTCATGGCGCCCAACCGGATGGGATTCATGCGCGGCCGGGGCTTCCGGCCGGGCATGGGTCTTCAGCGGGGCGGCGGATCTGGTGGTGGACCGGCGTTCCAGCGCGGCCGCGGGATGGGCCCCGGCGCCGGGTTCCAGCGCGGCGGCGGGCTCGCGCCCGGCCGCGGCGGCCCGCCGGGGGGCGGTGCCGTCCCCGACTCGACGCAGGGCAGCGGCCCTACGGTCGGCGCGTGAACGACCGGTTCATGCCGGGGAGGCATGGGCCGGGAAGGTGCAGGTGCAGTGCCAGTATGCGGCAAGGTGAGGGGTGAGAGGCGAAGGGCTCGCGGAACTCGCGAGCCCTTCGTATTTGCGCAGTCGCGCGGTGTTCAGTCACGCATTCTGCGGCTCACTTTCCTACCCTCCTACCCGTTTACCACCCCGGCGCCAGCTGCACCCCCACCACCCAGTTCTTCCCCGGGCGCTGGAACGGATGCGCGATGTACGTCTCCAGCACGAAGTACCCCATCAGATTCGTCCGCAGGCTGAGTCCGGTGCTGAACACCGGGATGTGGTCCACGCAGTTCAGGCCGATGGCCTGCTCGGCCTGATTCTTGGCGCTGGCGCAGCTCGCGGGGATCTGATTGGCCGTGGTGGTCAGCCGCCAGTCGGGCGGCTGCGTGCTCGAGTACGCGATGCCGCCGTCCAGGAAGGGCGCGATCTCGACCGGCAGGAACGACGTCGGGATGAGCCCGAACGCCGGCGAGCCGAGCAGCGGGATCCGGAACTCCAGGTTGAACACGTCCACCCGGCTGCCCAGCAGGCGGTCGAAGACGGGGCAGGCGTTGGAGCCGGAGGCCGCGACGCACTCGTTCACCCCGAACGATCCGTAGCCATAGCCGCGGATCAGCGTCTCCTCGCCCAGGTAGATCGGGAAGAGCTGCCCCGTGCCGTACGCCTCCGCGTCGCGGCCGTAGCGGCCGTAGTGCAGCCCGCGCACGGCGAACGTGAACGGGTTGAGGAAGAAGTACCGGCGGTAGTCGGCCATCAGCCCCTGGAAGTTGAGTTGCCCGATGGTCGGGTTCACCTCCAGCCGCCAGCGCCCGCCGGATACGGGGCTGGTATACGCGAAGTTGGAATTGTCGCTCACCAGCGCGATGTCCGCCTGGGCGTAGAACGTCGACGGCAGGCTCGCCCCCGACGTGCGGGCCTCGTCCACGATCTGGCTCCCGATCACGGTGAACCGGTCGACCTCCTGGTCGTAGCCGAGGCGCGTGCCCGAGACGCCGAACTCCACGCGCTGCGTGGTCGAGAACGGGTACTGGGCGTTGAGCGCCACCTGGTCGATGTAGATGCGCTGGAGGATCTGATAGTAGTTGAGGGCCGGGATGTTGCCTGCGACCACCGTGTCGGCCAGCCCCGTGTAGCCCGTGAGATACGGGATGTGCTCGACGCCCAGCGAGTAGTTCCACCGGTGCTTCAGGTTCAGGTACTGCACCGCGCCGCCGATGTCCTTCACCGTGCCGTTGGCCTGCAGCACGGTGTAGATCTGCCGGTCGCTCAGCTGGTCGCCCCACAGCGCGGCGATGCCGCCGGCAATCCCGGTGCCGAAGTAGCCGCCCGTCTGCACGCCGATGCTCGGCTGGCTGATCGCGTCGAGCGAGAACGACGAATGGTACGGGTGGATCGTGAAGCTGTTCCCCGACACGAGCCCCATCATCGGGTCGGCGAGATACGCCGTGACCGTGTTCGTGCCCGGCAGGTCGCCGGGCGGCAGGATGCTCGCCACGTCCACCGCCGCCGTCGCCTGCGTCGGCACGCCCACCGTGGCCGGCGCGTCCAGGCCGTAGATTCCGTAGCCCTGCCCCTGGAACACCGTGAACAGCATCCGCCCCGTGGCGGGCGACACCGTGATCGCCGGCGCGGTCTCGGTGATGCCGCTGACTCCGGTCGCGACCTTCGTCACGCGGCGCACCTCGCCCGTGGCGAGGTTGTACCGGTACACGTCGGCGAACCCGTCCTGGTCCGACACGAACAGCAGGTTCTTCCCGTCGGGCGTGTACTGCGGGTTGATCTCCTTGGCGTTCGGGAACGGCGAGTACACCGTGACCGGACCGCCGTCCACGCTGATCGTCGCCAGCTGCAGCGGCGAGTAGCTCAGGTCCTGGAAGTTCGTCTTGGCCCCACGGTCGGAGGTGAACGCGATGGTCTGCCCGTCGGGCGAGAACGCCGGCATCTCGTCGGCGTATTTGTCGTTCGTGAGCTGCCGCACGCGTCCCGACTCCAGGTCCAGCACGTAGATGTCGCTGATTCCCCCCGCCATGCCCGACATCGCCATCAGCTTCCCGTTCGGCGACCACGAGATGCCGGTCACCGAGCCCACTCCCGGAATGCCGAGCTTGCGCTCGATCTTGCCCGACGCGACGTCCACGATGGCCACGTCGTCGTTGCCGTTCTCGTCCACGATGAACGCGAACTGCTTGCCGTCGGGCGACCAGGCGCCGCTCGATTCGATGAAGTTCAGCGCGTCGAAGTGCGGATCGCTCGACGGCGACGCCAGCTTGCGGATGATGCGCCCCGTGTGGGCGTCGGCCAGGTAGAGGTCGATGCTGAACAGGCTGCGCGAGGAGAAGAACGCCACGTAATTTCCGTCGGGGCTGATCACCGGCGACACGTTCATGTCGGCGTTCTTCCCCGTCGTCTTGATCACCGGCTGCCCGGCGTCCTGCGGCTTGGTGCGCCCCACGAGCTGCTGCGTGTACAGCGCCTTGTTCGCCGCCGCCCAGTCGGCGCTGAGCGAATCCGGCGGCTCGCCCAGCACGCGCGTGATCGCGTTGGCCAGGCCCATCCGCAGCGACGTCCGGTACACGTCCACCACCGCCCGGTCTCCCCACCGGCCCGCCACGTACGCCCACAGCGCCTGCCCGTAGCGGTACGGGAAGAACCGCGGGTCGTTCGTGAGCTGGTCGATCGTCGGGAAGGAATCGCGCTCCACCGCGTCGCGCATCCACATCGCCGTCAGCGGGCTGTTCCGCCCCAGCGAGAAGTACTCCGCCATGCCCTCGATGAGCCACCCCGGCAGTGTGCCCATCCGCGCCAGTCCGTTCACGTCGCCGTTCTCGGCGATGTCATACTGGAACACGTGCACCAGCTCGTGCCCCAGCACGTGGTCCGTCTCCTTGTAGCTCCCCTGCAGCGGCATCACCAC
>JAGWRI010000055.1 GCA_028876525.1 Gemmatimonadota bacterium
CGCCGCCACGCTCGAGCGCCGCGGCGCCGCGTGGGACGAGGCGACGCTCACCGACGCCGGCGGCCCGTGCGCGGCGCGGCTCCGCGGCCCCTGCTCGGTGGCGCTTCCCGACGCGACGATGTTCGTGGCCGAGGGGTGGACGGCGACGGCGCTGCCGGTGGGCGGCTGGATGCTGGAGCGCGCGCGATGAGCGATTTCGACGTCCTCGAATTGAGCGTCATGGCCAACGCCTTCGCGATGATCGCCGAGGAGATGGGCACCGTGCTCGTGCGCAGCGCGCTCAGCCCCAACATCCGCGAGCGGCGCGACGCCTCGGCGGCGCTGTTCGACGCCCGCGGGCGGATGGTGGCGCAGGCGGCGCACATTCCGGTGCATCTGGGCGCGATGCCCGAGTCGGTGCGCGCCGTGATGGCGCGCGGGCCGGCGCCGGGCGACGTGTTCATCCTCAACGATCCGTACCGCGGCGGCTCGCACCTGCCCGACCTGACGCTCGTCGAGGCCATCGCCCAGGGCGGCGAGACCGTGGGCTTCGCGGCGGTGCGCGCGCACCACGCCGACGTGGGCGGGATGACGCCGGGGAGCATGCCGCAGGGCGCCACCGAGCTGGTGCAGGAGGGGCTGATCATCCCGCCGGTGCGGCTCGTCTCGGCCGGCGTGCTGGACGAGATGATCCTCGACTTCATCCTCGCCAACGTGCGGACGCCCGCCGAGCGGCGGGGGGACCTGCGGGCCCAGCTCGCGGCCTGCGCCGCCGGCGCCAACGGCTGGCGCGCCCTGCTCGAGCGCGAGGGCGCGAACCGGGTCGCGGCCGCCGTCGACGCGGTGCTGGACTACACCGAGCGCCGCGCCCGCGCGCGGATCGCCGCGCTCGGCGCGCTGGACAGCGCGGCGCGCGACGCACTCGAGGGCGACGGGACGTCGGACGATCCGATCGCCGTCGTGGTCCGGGCGCGAGCGGCGGGCGACACGCTCCGCCTGGACTTCACCGGCAGCGCGCCGGTGGTGCGCGGCAACGTGAACTGCCCCATCGCCGTGACGCGCGCGGCGGCGGTGTTCGTGCTCCGCACCCTGCTCGACGACGACGTGCCGACCAACGAGGGCATCGCGCGGGCCATCGAGCTCGTCGTGCCCGACGACTGCGCGCTGAACGCCCGGTGGCCGGCGGCCGTGGCCGGCGGCAACGTGGAGATGTCGCAGCGGATCACCGACGCGCTGATGCTGGCCCTGGCCGAGGGCGGGGTGCCGGTGGCCGCCCAGGGGCAGGGCACGATGAACAACGTCACCTTCGGCGGCGCCGGGTGGACGTTCTACGAGACGCTGGGCGGCGGCCAGGGAGCCAGCGCGCACGCCGACGGCCCGGACGCCGTGCACGTCGGCATGAGCAACACGCTCAACACGCCCGTCGAGTCGTTGGAGAACACGTATCCGCTGCGCATCGAGGAGTACGCCGTGCGGCGCGGGTCGGGCGGGGCCGGCGCGCACCGCGGGGGCGACGGGATCGTGCGCCGCTACCGGGCGCTGGAGCGGTGCACGCTGACCCTGATCACCGAGCGCCGACGCACGGCGCCGCGCGGCGCGGCGGGCGGCGCCGACGCCCGCCACGGGCGGAACTCGCTGAACGGCGAGCCGATTCCGGCGAAGTGCCGGATGGAGCTCGAGCCCGGGGACGTCGTGACGATCGAGACGCCGGGGGGCGGGGGATACGGCGAAGCCGCTCCCCGCCGCCCCAGCTGAAGGCCGAGGGCTGGAAGCTCCCAGCCGTCAGCCGTCGGCAACTGCGAAGGGACCCCACTCTGCTCATCCCATGCGGGTCGAGTGGGGTCCCTCGTGCAGTTGTGGCCGGCGGCCGATAGCCGCCAGCAGCCGGCTCTCAGCCTTCGGTTGCCGTTCGCGCTGTTTCAGGGCTCGTGCTTCAGCACGGCACGAAAGACGCCCGCCTCGATGAATGTCTCCAGCAGATCCCGATCGAGCATCCCCTCCTTCGCCTCCATGGAGAGAATGTCCAGCGCCCGCTCCGGGCTCACCGCGCGCTTGTACGGCCGGTCGGTGGCCGTGAGCGCGTCGAAGATGTCGGAAATGGTCATCATCCGCGTCTGCACCGGAATCGCCTCGCCCTTCACCTGACGGGGATACCCGCGCCCGTCCAGCTTCTCGTGGTGGCCGTAGGCGATTTCCGGGATGCCCCGCAGCTCGCGCGTCCACGGAATCTGCCCCAGGAACCGGTACGTGTGCGCGACGTGCGACTCGATTTCGCGCCGCTCGCGCTCGTCCAGGTTCCCCTTGCGGATCATCAGGAACTGCAGCTCGTCGTCGTGCAGCAGGGGCCGCTCCACGCCGTCGAAATCGAGGAACGCCCGCTCGTTGATCTCCGCCAGCTCCTCGAACGTCCCCTCGGGCATGATCGTGGGCTCGTTGGCCCTGACGATCGCGTCGAGGAACCGGTCCAGCTCGGCGCGCTTGGCGCGCCGCGCCTCGTTGAGCCTGGCCACGGCCTGGTCGTACATCTCCGGGCCGTTCTCCAGCAGGTAGTCGGCGCGCTCGCGCTCGAACTGCAGGTCGGCCCGCTGCACCAGATAGGCGAACCGGTGGCGGATGAGGTCGAGATCCGGCCCGTAGAGCTTCTTCTGCTTCACCAGCACCTGTTCCCGCACGCCGACCTTGCCGAAGTCGTGCAGCAGCCCGGCGTATCGGATCTCGCGGATCTGCTCGGGGCTGAACCGGAGCGCCCGGTACCGGCCCTCGCCGGCGCGGGTCACGGCCTCCGCCAGGCCCACGGTGAGCGTGGCGACGCGCCCCGAATGGCCCGAGGTGGTCGGGTCGCGGGACTCGATGGCCGTCACTGCCGCCGTCACGAACCCCTCGAACAACTTCTCGATGTCCTCGTACAGCAGGCTGTTCTCGATGGCCACGCCGGCCTGCGCCGCCAGCGCCGAGATCAGCTCCAGATCGTGCTCCTGGTACGGGAGCACTTCGCGGTCCACCGCCGCCGGCGCGTCGAGCACGGCGTCGAAATGCCGCTTGCGGTTGATGAGCTGGAGGACCCCGATCACCTCCTCACGGTGCGTCCTCATGGGAATCACCAGCATCGACCGCGTGCGATAGCCGAACTTCTCGTCGAAGCTCCGGTTCTGCCGGTAGGGGACATGCTCGGGCAGCAGATAGACGTCCTCGATGGCCAGCGTCTCGCCCGTGGCGGCCGCGTACCCGGCCAGGCTGGCGTGGTCGATCGGGACGGTGAACTCGCTGAACGGGAGGTCGGGCACGGAGAAATTCTGCGACAGCTTGAAGCGCAGCGTCGTGGCGGGCCGCCCGTCCTCGTGGCGCTCCACCAGGTACAGCGACGCCGCGTCGCTCCAGGTGATCCGGCGCGCCTGGCTCAGCACCATTTCGAGCAGCCGCGTGAGGTCGCGCTCGGTGGACAGCGCGGCGCCCACCTGCGTCAGGTCCTGCAGCTCCTGGCGGCTGCGCCGTTCGCGGTACCGCGCCCGGTCGGCCTCGACGATGGCCGCGGCGTGGCGAAACGCGCCGCGGAGCTGGGCGGCCACCGCCGCGGGCGGCGCCCCCGCCGGCACGAAGCTCGTGATCAGCTCGCCC
>JAGWRI010000056.1 GCA_028876525.1 Gemmatimonadota bacterium
CGCGCCGACGTACACCACGTCGGGGTTGGCCGGATCGACGATCACGCTCTCGATCTGCCGCGTGTCGCCCAGCCCCACGTACGCCCACGTCTTGCCGGCGTCGGTGCTCTTCCACACGCCGTCGCCGTAGGAGACGTTGCCGCGGATGGGGTACTCGCCCCCGCCCACGTACACGACGTCGGGGTTCGACGGCGCGACGGCAATCGCGCCGATGGTGCCGCCGAAGAAGCCGTCCGACGCCGGGAACCAGCTCTGGCCCCCGTCTTCGGTCTTGAACACGCCGCCCCCCGTCGTGCCCATGTAGTACTCGCTCGGACGCTGCGCCGAGCCCGTGGCCGCCACCGAGCGGCCGCCGCGGAATGGGCCCACCGCGCGCCAGCGGAGCCCGGTGAACGCCAGGCTGTCGAAGGGCACCGGCGCCATCGCGTTCGCGGTCGTCACCGGCCGTGCCGGCCGGCCGCCCTGCGCCGCCGACACCGCGGGCAGCGTGGCCGCCAGCGCGCCGGCGCTCAGAGCGCGAACCATCCAATCCTTGATCACTGAAGCCTCCTCAGGGAATACGCGGAACGGGGATGTGGGGGGACGTCCCCACCAAGATGCGCTACCGTCACCGGCGGGCGGAAGGTAGGATTGGGGGCGGGCGCCGGCCGCTCCGGGGCCGGCCCCGCGCCCCCTCACGTCCCGGTTCATGCCCCCTCGCGTGTCCCGAGCCGCCGGCGCCCTCTGCCTCGCCGCCGTCGCCGCCTGTTCGTCGCATTCTGCTACTAAATCGAACGGCTCGCCCCGTCCGGTGGGCGTGACGCGCGGGCTGGCCCACCCCGAGTCGGTGCGCTACGACTCGGTGGCCGACGTCTATTACGTCTCCAACATCGACGGCGACCCGTCGGCCCACGACGACAACGGGTTCATCGACGTCGTCAGCGCCGACAGCTTCCGGGTCATCCTCACCCTGGCGCGCGGGGGGCGCGACGGCGTGCGGCTGGACGCGCCCAAGGGGCTGGCGCTGGTGGGCGACACCCTCTGGGTGGCCGACATCGACGCCGTGCGCGCGTTCGACAAGCACGACGGGCACGTGATCCTGTCGCTCGATCTGGCGCCCATGCACGCCGTGTTCCTCAACGACGTCGCCGCCGGGCCCGACGGCGCCGTGTACGTCACCGACACCGGCGCCGGCGACAGTACGCGCCGCGGCGGCAACGCCATCTTCCGGATCTTCGACGGCCGGGCCGCCGTGGCCCTGGCCACCCCGGCGCTGGCGGCGCCGAACGGCATCGCCTGGGATCCCGCCTTCAGGAAGTTCCTCCTCGCGCCGGGGGGGCGCGAGGTGCAGGTCTGGGGCCCCGGCGATTCGGTGCCCCACCCCTTCGCCACCGGTCCCGGCGGCTACGACGGCATCGAGGCGCTGGCCGACGGCCGCATCCTGGTCACGAGCTGGGCCGACTCGGCGCTCCACGTCATCACCCACGGCGTGATGACCACCTGGATCCGCGGCCTGAGCGGGCCGGCCGACATCGGCGTCGACACCAGGCGCGGCATCGTCGCCGTGCCGCGGCTGGAAGAGAACGAGGTGGATTACTACAGGATCGGAGTAGGAGGGTAGGAGCGCGAAAGTGGAACGGCGGACTCTCATCCGCCGTTTACTGTCCTCCGAATCCAGCGCTCGTCTTGTCGGCGCGGTACTTGCTTGCGCAGTCCTTGCCGGCGCCGTAGTTGCAGGCGCCGGTTTTGCCGGCGCCGTTTGTGCTAGAACGATTCGTTCACCTGATACCCGCACGCCGTTCCGCTCAGGTGCCCCGTCCCGTCGGGATTGAACAGCATCGTCATCTGCACGTTGCACGTGCCCGAGCCGTTGCCGCTCCACTGGAATCCGCCGCCGAAGCTGATCGACGCCGCCGACGACTGCTGCCCGTTGAGGAACGAGAAGGTGCCGGCCGCCGAGAGGTAGGGCGCGCCGTCCACCGTGTACC